>NZ_JCACLG010000009.1:0-69933 GCF_059505785.1 Kastovskya adunca
GAGGGGAGCGGCTACCCCAGCACCACCGATCACCTCTGCGGCTCGTTGCCTTAATAAGTCGTTATAGGACTGTTGCTGTTTACGCAAATCCACCATTTGTGGATGTTCCGGACGCAAGTTCTTACTGAGAATTTCAATCTGCGTCTCCGTTTGCAAAATCTGCCCTCGCAAGTTAGCAATAATTGGGTCAGCACTGAGGGCGGAAGAGGCATAAGCCTGCTCCGGTGTTAATCCTAACTTGCTTTGAATACTCCGCATTTGAGCTTCAATGCCTTCGATGGTCAGTTGCAACTGCCGCTGCTGCTGTTGGCTAGCTGTGATCGAATTGACTAATGTACCATCTTGAGCGGCAAATAAAACTGGCCCTTCCGTCCGGTTATACTTCTCTAAATTCTGTTCAGCCTCTCTGAGTTCCTTACTCACCGCAGGCAATCGTTGACCAATTGAATCGATGGTGGCGCGTAAGCGGGCGGTATTTATCAAACGGCTTTGCTCAACCATGGCGGTTTGCAATGCTTCCACAACCTTTGCCGCTTCTTGGGGATTGTCATCGGTGTAGAGGACTCCAATAATCGGGGGGTCATCTTCTTCAGGAAGCCTGACATTTGCTTTTTGTCGTAGTTCTTGCGGTTGCTCGTTAACCTGCGCTGCCACAGTTTGGATGAGATTGTCCGCCAACAACAGTTCTTTGGTAAATTGCTTACCTTGCTCCTGAATTTGTTGCCCAGTGGTTGAGAAGGATGGCGGAGCGCTATTGAGTGCCAGGGTACCCATGGCTCTATAGATTGGCTCTGGCGGTGGCTTCAGGGCAACAACACCTGATACTCCCACAACAAGACCAAAGCTGGCTAATGCCAAGAGCTTGTGTCGATCTAAGGTAATGAGAAAACGCTTAACAATCGGTGGAGTCATGGAAGCTCAAATGGTGTAAGTCACCCTTGCTCAATGAAGAGTTTCAGTTTTTATTATGGCGTTTAAGATTTTAAGTGGCGCGATCGCGCGCTTGTAACTTAACATCTAATCCCTCTATTTCCTCAGTACAGTAGGGGCAATGATGATGTTTAATCGTCAATGTCGTCTATCGATGGACTAAATATATTAGTTGCGCCCTCTTCCAGTTCTCGGAAAAAGAGCAAAAAGCCTAAAATGTCCCGGAACGGTTGAGTAAATACACTTAAGGCATAGGTAATTCGGGAAACTAAGCTGCGACCAACCACAACAACATCATTGTTCTGGAGGGGAACATTTTGAGACACATCTCCCATCAGTACCCTTCTACCATCAAGTTTCTGAGTGATTGCCTTACCTTGTTCCGCATCGAAGCGAATTAAGGCAATATCCTTCAAATTGGCATTACGCGGATTAGGGCCAATCGCTGTCAACACGTCAAGAAACGTACTGCCATTTGGCAAAACCACTGTGCCAATATTTTCATTGGCGTAGCTCAAAACTCTGATAGTAATTTGTTGTTGCGCCACGCTAGAGCGAGAAACTAAGGTGCGGTCGTAGGTTTGCACCGTGGCGGCATCAATTTTGGGGATAACAACAGCATCGCCATCTTGCAGGCGCAATTCTGGCAAGCTTCCCCCATTCAGCAAGGGGGTAAATAAATCCACTCGCTGCTCAATTGTAGAACCATCAACCAGCGATCGCCGCACCAAAATTGACCGCAAGTCAGCCATCGTCGTACTTCCCCCAGCCGTCAGCAGGGCAGCCGTCAGTTGAGAGCCAGGAGCCAGGGCATAATACCCTGGTTTAAATACTTCCCCCGTCACCGTCACCTGAGCCGCTCGTTGTCCCGCCAGCCCAACAAAGACCTCTGGGTCGATGACAAAGCGGTTGAAGCCAAAGCGCAGGCGTTCTTGTATTTCCTCTAAGGTCAGTCCCTGCAACGACACAGTGCCCAATAGTGGGGCAACAACATTTCCTTCCACATTCAGAGCCGCTTGAAAATTGAGGTCAGGAAAGCGGGGAACTGTCACCGAAATGGCATCTCCCGGCCCCAAACGATAGCGGCTAAACTGAGCTGGAGGACTAACCACGGCATTATCGGGGTAGCCCAAAGGAGGCGGGGCACTAAGAGGGTCAAAGGTTTCCCCTGGCCCAAAAACTGGAGCTTGGTTAAAGTTATCCAAATTCGCTGGGGGGGCAGGCAACGCCGGGAGTTGAGCCACAACCTTTTCTGTCAAAACCCCTGAATTCAGCATCCATACTAAAGCTGCACTTGACAGCGTGGAGGCGGTTGAGTAAAGTCCAGCCAGGGAAAAGGCTGTAAGGCGGTGCCAGCGATAGTGCAACGTTTGAGACATAGAAGTTAGTCAACTGAAGGCTGAAGTGTGAAGTATGAAGTTTCAACCCCATAAACAAATTCAGGGGCTTGAACTCAGGACGCTAGTGATGGTTTGACGTCTAAACGGCTGACTCCATCAGAGATTTTTCTGCTCTCCCCCATTTAAAAAACGGGAGAGAGAGGATTGGGCTTTCGCTTTTCATCCTTCATACTTTTTAGTCACGTTTTTGCCAATAGCTAATCATTAAAGTAATTAGTCACTAGCGATGAGACTCCTGTGTAGCGTGTTGATAGCAAAAGGCTATAACTAGTTTCCTAGTCGCTACCCTTGGCGACCGACAGGCTAACTCATTGCCTAAACCTCAAAGGCAAGCTTAGCTTAACGGGGACGCGCGAGAGGGCCAGACATCAAGGCTGTCTGGACAGATTCTCCTAAAGATTGTGCCAAGGGTTGAGACGCCTCTAAGTCGCCTAAAGGTTCCATGGGAATTTTCAGGGAGACAGCAACCCAAGGAACGCGGCGACGACGCAACTGTGCCAGTTGGTCTGCCCAGAACCAGCGACTGGGAACTGCTGTGCCGCCATGTGGCGTGGCATACCACTGCACCACGGCAAAGGTTTGTCGCTGATTCCATGCCCGAAAGAAACGGGCGTTCACCGAGGCAGAGTTGGCTCCCTTCCCTGGCGGCACTTGAAAGCGTAGCTGACGATAAGAGTCTGTTTTCCATTGCTCAAACCCGTTAATGTCTAACCACTCCACTTCCGGCTGGGCTTTATGGTCACGTTGGGGAAGCAGCAGCAACAAGACGGGCTTAGAGTTTTTTGGTGCGATCTCCTGCGCCGACCATTTATGACCGCCAACCTGTATTTCCTGTTGCTCTAAGGTTTCAATTCCCGGCACATCTAACCCGACACTGCGGATTGAGCGAATTTCTGAAAGATTTTTCACCTCTGGGGGCTGCGCCCAAGACCAGTTGCCCTGCAAGTAACTGGGAACGGCACCAATGATCACTAGCATTCCCAAAAAAACCACCAGGATGAGCCGGGAAGCAGGAAATCGCCCGATAGATTTAGGCATACTCATACTGAAGATTTTCATGCGTCAGAAGGCGGAAAAAAGTGTTCAATGCCATTGAGGAGGAGAACCAGCGAACCCAGCATACAGGCAGAATAAACATCACCTCCCCATCCTTCGTGCAACCACACAAAGGCACCGTCATTGCCCGTGCCGTGAAAGAAGGTCAGCAGAGTATTGCGGACGATGTTAGCACTGACACTAATGATTACTGTTCCGGATAAAAACCAAATTGTGGTCTGTCGGGAAACCCATGCCCCAGTCCAGTAAAGCAACATCATTGCTACATAAAGACTGGTAAATAACATCTTTAACCCCGCACAATAGGGGGCAACTTCCACCAATCGTCCGCCGACTAGTAAGTAAATCTCCTCAACGGTGACATCAATGCCAAATTGCACGAGGATGAAGCCAGCCGTTCCGGCAATAAATTTCTGAAGCGGTAAAGTGTAAGGCGCTATCAGGTAAGGTACGGCGGTGGGGGTGGCGAGAAACACAAGTAGCAGCGGGAAGCTTTGCAATCTGAAGCCTGAAAGCCCTTTCAACCACAGGCAAAGTCCAGCCAACACGGCTGGAAAGGATAAATTTACTAACTCAGAAGTGCCCGTTAAGTAAAATACTGCCCCGACAGCTAGTAAAGCCGCTCCCAATGGATGGCTATTATCGGGTAGCTGACGCCACTTTTGGCGGTTCGTCCAACTAATGTAGGTAGCAAAGGGCAAACCGATTAAGCCGTGGCTGAAATATTCATGCTCAATGCTGATGCTTTTATTGAGCCAGCCATCTAGCCAATGAATCAGTAGTGGGGCGTAAAGCAGGCTCAATGAGGCGAGAATCAGCGCACTCAGGAGATAGCGTTCGAGGGAAATGGGAATTTTGCTTCGATATTGCATGACAGTTTAGCCCGCGATCGCGGCAACAGAATCAGTGTTCACAAATGCTTGTAGTGCCTCGACGACATCATGAACTTGAGTATGGCTCAAGCCTGGGTACATCGGCAGAGACAAAATTTCGGTGGTCAGGGCTTCAGCGACGGGAAAGTCACCCTCCTTGTAGCCTAAGGGTTGGTAAGCTGGCTGGAGATGGCAGGGAAGGGGATAGTGGATGCCCGTCTGAATGCCAAAATCGGCAAGTTTAGCCTGGAGAGTGTCTCGGCTCAACGGACAGTTGGCGGTAATGCGAAGGATGTACAAATGGTAAATGTGACCGCTGCTGCTTTGATTTTGGAGAGGGAAAATGCCTAGCGATCGCATGGGTTCCAATAAGCGATCGTACTCTTGAGCGGCACTCAGTCGTTGCTGATTCCAAGATGTTAAGTGAGGCAGCTTGACATTGAGAATAGCCGCTTGCAGAGTATCTAAACGGCTATTGGTGCCCAAATCGGAGTGGAAGTACTTGCGAGGTGCGCCATAATTACGGATCGAGCGTGCTTTTTTTGCCACTTCCGGATCGCTGGTGATAATCATCCCCCCATCCCCGTAAGCCCCCAAATTTTTACTGGGGTAAAAACTAAATGCCGCTGCTGTACCAATGGAACCCGCCCGATACCCTTCTCGCTCGGCTAAGTGTGCCTGTGCTGCGTCTTCAAAAATGATTAACTTGTGATTAGCCGCAAACTCTTTTAACTGATGGGGCGATACCATCTGCCCGTAGAGATGCACGGGTAAGATTGCCTTGGTTTTAGCATTTACCGCCTTATGTGCCGCTTTTAGGTCAATTAACGCTGTTTCTGGCTCACAATCTACTAATATCGGTGTTGCACCCGCTCTGAGGACGCCAATCAAGGTAGCCACAAAGGTGTTTGCAGGTAAAATCACCTCATCCCCAGCACCGATACCGCAGGCTTGTAAACCCAAGGCGATCGCATCTGTTCCTGACGCTACACCGATACCGTACTGAACGCCACTTGCCTGAGCAAACGCCGCTTCAAAATCGCTCAAAGCTTTTCCGAGAACAAAGTCCCCTCGCTGGATTGTTGTCTGAATTGCCTGTTCGATCTCGGCAGCAATTGGCTGGTGTTGCAGCGAGAGGTCAACAAATGGGACTTTTACAGCAGCAGCGTTAGTCATATAGGGTCGAAAGATTAATTGGTAGCAGCAGGCACTAAAGTAACTGCTTCTCTATTTATGACGAATGTAACCGACTCTGAACACCCCAAAACTGTCAAGAGTTTGTAAAGCTTTCTATCTCTTTCTATTTATGGCGTTGAAAGCTTCTTCTTAAATAAACCAAAGGACTTAACATACTGCCAAAATGAAACTCCATCTCGCAGGCAGTAACTACATCAGTTTTCAGTTGCTGTCGGTACTTAATCCGGTAGTTAATGACTCGCCGGAGGTTGCCGAGAAAGGTTCTCGTGATCACAATTGGCACTTGCCAAGGTTTAGCATTGATCACCCGTAGTTGACAAGTCGCTAAACCACAACCGCGAGAAATTGAGAGCAAATAATCTCGTTCTAGACGCCAGTGAGGAATTTGGTGATCAGTGTGCATGGCAGGGTTGTACCAGATTTCCCAACCCGCTTTATGGAGATACAACAACGGCTCATAATCATCCCCTTGCACCATAATTCCGGGGAGTTTTCCGCTGAGACGAGGGCGTTCCGGAACGCTATCACACCAGGCTTGTTTGCGAACTACCAAAGCCGCACCGGGGGGAAGCCGGATATTTTCTGGTTCAAATTTATGAGGTGTAGAACCGTGTTCTCTAATCGCTAGAAAAGCTTGAATTCTTTCAAAGTTTTCTGGCGGTTTACCTTCAAGATTTCCATGGATTTGACCGCCAAAAGCCCCCGCTTTGGGATGTTCTTGAGCAAAAGAATAAGCCGCCGCAATCCAATCTGAGTTAGGCAAATTATCATCATCCAGAAACCCAATTAATGCTCCTTGAGCTTCTCGAACTGCTCGCAGTCGCGCAAAGGCTGCACCTTGTTGAGCTTCAAAGCCATACCGCAAGGGATAGGGATGATGCCAGTTGGCTTGATACTCTTGAATTACTTTCGCTGTGGCGTCTTTGCTGTTGTTGTCAATGATGATTATTTCCCAGTTGAGGCAGTCGATACCAGTTTGCGATCGCAGTCGCTCTAAAATGGCTGGTAAGCGCTGTTCTCCGTTATAGGTCGGAATAGCAACTGTGAAGTCAACTGGCATAGAGAGTTGTTAGTTGTTGGTTTGTAGTTATCCGGTCTTGGCTAAGAAATTTTCTATTTATTTCTACTCAAGTAGCCATTCTTCCACAGATAAAACGGGCTGATTAAACTACTTAAAAATAGCTGCATTTCGCAAGCGGCAATTAAGTCAGTTTTGACCCGAACGTTGTATTTCAGTAAGTGCAGAGTAATTTTCCGCAGGTCATTGACTGTGTAAGCCATAAAAACCATCGGTTTCAACCAAGGCTTAACGCTTACCATCCGAGTCACATAGCGGCTGAGTCCAATCCCTCGAAAGAAGGGGATCAAGTAATCTCTCTCTAAGCGCCAATGGGGAATTTTGTGGTCAAGTTGCATCGCTGGGTTGTACCAAATTTCCCAACCTTTAACTTGAATGTAAGACAGCATCTCCAAATCTTCACTCGTCACCATACTCTTACTGGTGCGTCCGGTTAAAACGAGTTGTGCAGGAACGCTCTCTAACCAAGCTTGTTTTCGCACCACCAATCCGGCGGAGGGGGGTAAGAGTTTCTTACTAGGTTCATAGTAGAGGGGTTCAGAACCGCGTTCAGTTATGGCGAGGAAGGGGGCGAGGCGGTAAAAATTTTCGGGGGGTGTAACTTCGTAAGCACCGTGAATTTGGCTCCCGTAAGCTCCAGCCTTTGGGTATTTTTGAGCAAAAGCGCAGGCGGCGGCTATCCAATCTGTGGCGGGAATATTGTCATCATCTAAGAAGCCAATTAACTCTCCCCTTGCTTCTGTGAAGGCGCGGTGGCGAGCAAAGGCGGCTCCTTGTTTGGGTTCAAAGCAGTACTTTAAGGGATAAGGTTTCGACCAGTTGGCTTGGTGGGCTTGCACGACAGCGGCGGTGTTGTCGGTGCTGTTGTTGTCTACAACGATAATTTCCCAGCTAATGGAGTCGATATCAGTTTGCGATCGCAGTTGCTCAAGCACCTCTGGGAGGCGTTTTGCTCCGTTGTAGGTCGGGATTGCTACGGTCAAATCAACCGAAGACATTGTTTTTCCCACTGTGGTTTAAAAAACTTTCAATCTTAGTATGCCCAGTTTTGTGCCAAAAATTGGCATAGGGCAGAGATTTTTAGGCGTTGCTTGGTAGAGGAGCCGTTTAACAAAGTGTGTTGCAACGCACCCTAAAAGTAGGATTACCATCAAAAATATAAGATTTGAAAGAGGCTCTCGGTCAGTATGACATCTATCGTTATCTTCTAGAGGCAACAACACCAGACCGTAAACTTTATGTTGCTATCAGTGCAGTCGTTTATAAAAGCTTCTTCAATCAGGATGTGATTCAACTGATTCTCTCTCGGCATCAGCTTCCACTCATTGTTGTAGACATAGAAGCAGAGGAGATTACGCAATGGATAAATTAATTGAGTACCCCAAGTTAATCAAGCGCATCTTAAAGGAATATATAGAAGCCTGCAATCGCCGTTCTGATCGAGACATTGAAACATTTCTGGTCGCAGATGAGCCAAATAATCACTATATTTGGATAAATCTTGGTTGGCAGAACGGAGAACGCATTACTGGCATGACTGTCTACGTTCGCATTCGTGATGGCAAATTCTGGATCGAGGAAGATTGGACTGAAGATGGTATTGCAACTGACCTAGTTCGTGCGGGTGTTCCCAAGGAAGATATTGTGTTGGCATTCCACGAGCCAAAGATGAGACAGTACACAGATTTTGCAGTTGCATCGTAGTGGTGGTGCAGGCTAACAAGCCGATGGGCGATCGCACTATAGCTTTGCTTCGCATCTAAGCCCATTTATTCAGAGAAATGTACTTTTTATACTTTTAGCAATCGCTAAATTTCCCTTTCTTTACCCTTGGCGCTCCCCGTGTTAAGAGTGGAACCGCACTCACCTTTCTCAGTTGATTGAGTTGCCAAACGAGGTAATAAAAGTAGCGGCACTTAATCATCAAATAATTAAGTGCCACTTTATCTTGAGACGGAAAGATTTATCGACCTAGCAACTTGTCTCGCAGGTGCTTAATGCGATCGCGATATTTTGCCGCCTCCTCAAACTCTAGTGACGCCGCCGCTACCTTCATCTGGGCTTCTAGCTGCTGAATTAAAGCCGGAATCTGTTCTAAGGGCAAATCGTCTGCTTGCTCGTAGACCTCTTCAATCTGTTGAGCATTTAGGCGGCGCGAAACATTTAAGAACGCCAGAATAGCATTACTTGACTTTTTGACAATCGGTTGAGGGGTAATGCCGTGCTTCTCGTTATATTCAAGTTGGATTACCCGACGACGCTCTGTTTCCTCAATCGCTCTTGCCATGCTATTGGTTAGGTTATCAGCATAGAGGATCGCTTGTCCTCGGACGTGACGAGCAGCTCGACCGATAGTTTGAATAAGCGATCGCTCCGCCCGTAAAAATCCTTCCTTATCCGCATCTAAAATTGCCACCAGCGAGACTTCTGGCAAATCCAAGCCTTCCCGCAACAGGTTGACCCCAACCAACACATCAAATTCCCCCTCGCGCAACGATTGCAAGATCTCAATCCGCTCAATCGAGTTAATCTCCGAGTGGAGATAGCGCACCTGGATGCCTCGTTCTTGCAGATACTCAGTCAGGTCTTCCGCCATCCGCTTTGTCAAAGTTGTAACGAGGGTTCGTTCTTTCTTATCTATCCGGTCTTTAATCTCGCCCAAAAGATCATCCACCTGACCTTCAGAGGGGCGAACAAAGATTTCTGGGTCAACCACACCCGTTGGACGAATCACTTGTTCAATTACCCGCCCGTCCGACTGTTCGATCTCCCAATTTCCCGGTGTTGCAGAAACAAAGATGCACTGTTTCACATTCGCCCACACTTCCTCAGACTTCAAGGGACGGTTATCCGCCGCACTGGGAAGACGAAAGCCATGCTCAATTAGCACCCGCTTTCTTGCCTGGTCGCCGTTATACATCCCCCGCATTTGTGGGACACTAACGTGGGATTCATCCACCACCAGCAGCCAATCGTCGGGAAAGTAATCGAGCAAGCACTCTGGAGGTTCCCCCGCCTTGCGCCCTGCTAGGTGACGAGAATAGTTCTCAACACCGTTGCAGTAGCCGACTTCCCGCAGCAGTTCCAGGTCGTAGCGGGAGCGCTGTTCTAAACGCTGGGCTTCTAAAAGTTTCCCCGCCTTCTCTAATACTTCTAATTGTTCCTTGAGTTCTGCCTCAATGGCATTGCAGGCTTCTTCTAGGCGGTCTTCAGGGGTCACGAAGTGACGCGCCGGGTAAACGTTCAACCCCTGTAAGCTTTGGAGAATCTCACCCGTTACGGGATCAACGTAGCGAATGGCATCAATTTCATCGCCAAAGAATTCGACGCGGATAATGCGGTCTTCGTAGGCAGGGCCAATTTCTAAGACATCGCCCTTCACCCGGAAGCGTCCGCGCCCCATATCGATGTCATTGCGGGAATACTGCACCGAGGCTAAGTCTCGTAGCAGTTGGCGCTGGTCAATTTCCATGCCCACACGGAACGGAATAGAGGCTTTTAGGTATTCTGAGGGCATCCCCAAGCCGTAAATGCAGCTAATGGAGGCAACAACGATGACATCCCGGCGCTCAAAGAGCGATCGCGTTGCTGAGTGCCGCAGCATATCAATTTCATCATTGATGGCAGCGGTTTTCTCTATATAGGTATCGGTAACGGGAATATAAGCTTCTGGTTGGTAGTAGTCGTAGTAAGAGACAAAATACTCAACGGCATTGTCGGGAAAAAATTCCCGCAGCTCATTACATAGCTGGGCGGCAAGGGTTTTGTTATGGGCAAGGACGAGGGTGGGTTTGCCAAGGTTTTCGATGACGCTGGCGACGGTGTAGGTTTTGCCTGTCCCTGTTGCCCCTAGTAGGGTTTGGTAGCGATGTCTCTCTTGCAGGCTGGCGGTGAGTTGGGCGATCGCTTTAGGTTGGTCGCCTGTGGGTTTGAAGGGCGCGTTGAGGTGAAATTGCGTCATGGCGATTGATTAGGCTGGCTCTATTTAATATGCTAAGCAACCGTAACGGCTTTGGGTGCGATCGTCTGTATAGCAGGAATTACGCCAGTAATTTGTATATCCGCTATCGGTAGGGGTAAGTCGTAATGCCATGCCCCTACAAATGTAGTTTCTGAAGTCAGAAAATGCGTAAGTCCTATCTAAATCAACCCCAATAAGAATTTACCTAATTCCCAGAAATCCGTTTTTTCCTAATAGTCAGGTTTTTTGCAGAATATGGCAGACAATCACCAGCCTTTGGTTTACGTCGATCCCTGATATGCAGGTAAGTAGATCGGGGATAGAAGGAAAACTCACTTCCTCCAATCCTGAGGCTTGATGGTTGTTGAGATTGAGCAAATTTTCAAAAAACTGACTCAAATTTTGTTGAGGAGACGTTGCTCAACTTGTGCTTTAGGAAGAGAAATCTCTAACTGCCAATATATCTACAGACGGACGAATAGAAAACATTTCTTAGTTATGTTGGATACATAAGACCACTGTATTGTAAGCAGGAGAAATAAGATCATGAGTACAGAAGATAAAGCTAAAGCAACAGCCAAAAATATTGAAGGTAAAGCTCAAGAAGCCATGGGTAATGTGACTGGCGATCCTGAAGATAAAGCTAAAGGTCAAGCCAAGCAAGCGGAAGGTGAAGCACGTCATGCCGCTGAAGACGTGAAAGATAAGGCGAAAGATGCCCTTAATTAATCATAAGGTGTAGTTTCAGGGTCTAGCTGATGTAAAGATCATCTAGACCCTTTACTATCCCTACATTTGTATAAACATTTAGAAAAGTAAGTTTAGCAAGGAGAAGGAATTAACCGTGAGTTTATTTCATAAAGGACGCAAGTTTCTAACCACACTAATGGCGGTGCTGCTGATTGTTACAGCAACGGCTTGTGGTGGAACGACCCAAGCCACTAAAACCAACGTTCCTAGTATCACGAGTAGCCAAGGTAGCTATGCTCAACTAGAACGAGGAAACACGGCAGTTGGACAGGAATTCGGGAATTGGGTTGTTCAAACGGCTAGCGGATTAGTCAATGATGCTTATATCCGGGACAACGATAAATTGGGTGTGGTAATTACGCCCCAAGTAAAACCAACAGAAGTTAAAACATTAACGAGATCGTTGATGCAAGGCTTTCAGCATAATTTCCCAAACCGCGACCTCAAGGTGTTAGTTTATGCTCCCGATAAGCAACTGATTTTGACGGCTAATTACAATAATCAAAGCCATCAAATTCAGTATCAATAAGCAAGCTTTAAGTCAACGGTAAAAATAACTAGCAAAATCCCAGGGTTTTGTTAGTAAATTTAACAAAAATTTAGGAGACAAAAATGTCAAGTAGTGAACAATATAAACGCCAGATAATGAATGACTTGGCGCAAGGAAATGTCGAGTCATTAGATAATGTTCCTGCCAGTCCGGCTCAGGATTATCAAAACTTTGATGACTTTGCTCAACGTTCTTCAAAGGAAGAGCGACGCCAAATCTTCGGGAGGTCTCTCCATCCTGATAAGATTCCTGTGAGCCAGATGGAGCCAGAGTTGAAGAAGGCGATTGACCAAATCAAGCCGAACGAGCGTGACGATGTGGCAAAGGATTTCTTGAAGCGCTTAAAAGAACGCGGACTTAGCGATCGCGATTTGGAAAAACAGCTCAGTCTCTCTACTCATCATGCTAGCCGCATGACGTCGGATGATGTCAGCCGTTTAGCAGGCTTTACCTATCACAATCACCCAGACATTTTCCAAGATGTCTTGGCAGACAAGCCAGCGCTGATGAAGTTCTTGAGCAATCCTGTAGTGGGTGCAGTTCTGGGCGCGATCGCTGTTAAGTGGTTGGGTAACCACAGAAACTAGGAACGACTCCCGATAGGGGTGCTGATGCTGGGAATGTATCAACTTAAATTTGATTAATCAAAAAGGCGATCTATTTATAGATCGCCTTTTTCTTCTGGATATTTTTTGAAAAGGAACCAAACCCAATAAATTAAACGGTGGCGAGTTCCGGTTCAGGGCGCTTGCTGTTGCGAATACCTTCAATCGCTGCAGCGTAGTCCTTCGCCTTAAACACAGCGGAACCTGCAACGATCGCGTTTGCGCCAGCTTCTATCACTTGCCAGGTGTTGTTACCTTTGAGTCCGCCATCCACTTCGATCCAAGGATCGAGTCCGCGTTCGTCGCACATCTGACGCAACTGACGGATTTTCGGCAAGACACCGGGAATGAAGCTTTGTCCACCAAAGCCAGGGTTGACGCTCATAATCAGCACCAAGTCGCACAGTTCCAGAACGTAATCAATTAGCTCTAAGGGAGAACCAGGATTGAGTACAACGCCAGCTTTCTTGCCAAGTTCTTTGATTTGACCCAAGGTGCGGTGCAAATGAGGTGAAGCATTATGCTCGGCGTGGACATAGATGTGGTCAGCACCCGCCTTGGCAAAATCTTCAACGTACTTCTCTGGTTCCACGATCATCAAGTGGACATCCAAAGGCTTTGTGGTGACAGGGCGGATTGCTTCAACAATCAGAGGACCGATGGTGATATTGGGGACAAACCGACCATCCATCACATCAACATGAATCCAGTCGGCACCAGCGGCATCCACCGCTTTAATTTCTTCCCCCAGCCGACTGAAGTCCGCTGATAGGATAGAAGGAGCAACAACGATGGGCTTCTGGGATTGGCTTTGGGTCATGATTGGTTATACTCTCCTGGGTCCTCTGTCGTAATCCAGTTTAACAAAATCTTCAGAAATCCCCTAATTGTGCGATCTCCTCTCATCCTCAACTACACAACTTTTTGGGAGAAGCGGACTTGGCTCCTCAGCAAATATTAAACAAACTAGGATGGATAGTCTGGGGTTTAGGTGCCACCTGCCTTACCCTTCCCGCGCTGGCTTTAGAAAGCTCTGTGGGAGAATCGGGAGTTGATGCCCGTAGGCTGCACGCCCCTCCTTACGACTTGCTCGGTCGCAAGATTGCCATCGGTCAGGTAGAAATTGGTAGACCCGGACAATTTGGAATTGATAAGTCAGTACGCTGGAATTCTGCGATCGCTCTAGCGCGGGTATTTTTTCGCAACCAAAGCGCGAAAATCGATACAGATGTCGATTCTCATGCAGCGATGGTGGCGAGCGTGATGATTAGCGCTGATAAGATGCTGCCAGGTGTGGCTCCCGCCGCCCGCCTCTATGCCTCAGCCGCTGGTTCTCCTCTAGAAGGTGGGCAACCGGAAGAATGTCTTTCCACCCAGCATATCGCCCAGCAAAACGGGGGCGACCTGCGAGCGATTAACTTTAGCTTTGGCGAACCGCTCCAGCGCGATCCTAGACCACAGGATGAAGCGGTTCTTGATGGCAACGCGTTGTTAACACAATGTATCGATTGGTCAGCACGGGTTCATGACGTTCTGTATGCGATCGCGGGTAACCAAGGTGAGGGTGGTATTCCCATCCCGACCGATAACTTTAATGGGATGAATGTTGCCTATACGACCCAGCGAGAAGGGATATTTAGTAAAGTAGACTTTGCTAACCTGAGTGCGCTTCCCCTGGGAATTGGCAGACGCCTGATTAACCGTGAAATCAATGTTGGGCCTCGCCGCTCGGTTAGCTTAGTTGCTCCTGGGAGCCAGCTATCAGTGTACGAATTGAATGGTCAGGTTGTGAAAGTCAGTGGCACGAGTTTTGCCGCCCCTCACGTTACCGCATCAGTAGCACTGCTACAAGAATTTGGAGACCGACAACTACAAAGCTCCCAACCCAACTGGACTACAGACTCCCGCCGCTCCGAAGTCATGAAAGCCGTCTTGCTCAACTCGGCTGACAAAGTTGAAGATAGCGGCGATGGCTTGCGCCTCAGCATGAGCCGCACAATTTTTGATAAACAAGACCGCACTTGGATAGACTCTGATGCCTATAAAGACAAAAAAATTCCCCTAGATATGCAGATGGGAACCGGGCAACTAAATGTGTTTCGCGCCTATCAACAATTTAGCCCCGGACAATGGAGTCCAGAGGCGGCTGTAGCTCCCGTTGGCTGGGACTATCGAAGTGTTCAGACATCCGCCAGCCAAGAATATGTCCTAGAGCAGCCCCTGCAACAAGGTAGCTTCGTGTCTCTCACCCTCGCCTGGAACCGCCTAGTGGAGTTGGAGGATAAAAACGGCAATGATGTTTATGATGTGGGCGAGAGTTTTCGCGATCGCGGTTTAAATAACCTCGACCTCTACTTAATGCCCGTTGATAGCAGTAATACTGCCCACAGCCACAGTACCTGCACATCCGTCAGCGAAGTCGATAGCGTCGAACACATCTTCTGCCAAGTCCCCGCCACAGGACGCTACAAAATTCGCGTCCATAACCGCAAACGGGTCAACGAACCGACTCAGCCTTACGCCTTGGCTTGGTGGACAGTGCCAGCCCAGTAACACGATTAAGGGGCAGGGGAGCGGGGGAGCGGGGGAGCAGGGGAGCGGGGGTGCAGGGGTGCAGGGGAGCGGGGGTGCGGGGGTGCAGGGGAGCGGGGGTGCAGGGGTGCAGGGGAGCGGGGGAGAGAAAATTGACGACGATTAGCCATTACTCCAATCGCCTATTTCATACTTCACACTTCACACTTCACACTTCATACTTCACCCTTCATACTTCATACTTCATACTTTCTCCCCTACTCAGGACTCAGCACTCACCGACTCAGGACTTTCAAAACCAGAGTTGCCAAAACTGTAACCGTTGGAACACCACCCCACAAAGCAGGTCATCTTAAAGCAGGAAATGAATTGGTGCGGGAGGAAAGGCAATGAATCGACGTACGCTCAATCGAGCCGGGGTAGTGACAGCAGTGGGCATGATCTTACTGGGTCTGCTCGTCAGCACCAAGGTTAATCCCCTTCATGCCTTGAACTTAATGCCTGACCCCCAGACGCCAGAGGAAGCTTACTCAACCGTGCAGCAACCTGACACTGTAGTAGAATCCCAGCTTGTTGAGGCAAATACCAAATTTGGTTTCAATCTGTTCTCCGAAGTTCTTAAAGAAGATGCTGGGAAGAATGTTTTCATCTCGCCTACCAGTGTAGCGATCGCTCTTGCCATGACCTACAACGGGGCTGCTGGTGAAACCCAACAGGCAATGGCGGAAGCTCTGGAAATGCAAGGAATGAGTGTGGAAAGCCTCAATCAAGCCAATCAGGTATTAAAAGCATCCTTGCAGAATGCCGACCCCGATGTGCAGTTAGCGATCGCCAACTCCCTCTGGGCAAACCAAGGCGTTTCCTTCAAGCCCGAATTTATCCGCAGAAACCAGCAGTTTTACCAGGCAAAACTAACAGAACTCGACTTTGGGATGCCCGGTGCTGCCGATATTATTAATGATTGGGTAAAAGAAAATACTCGCAACAAAATTGAATCCATTGTTGACGAACTCACACCTGACCATGTTCTATTTTTAATCAACGCCATCTATTTCAAAGGCAACTGGACTGACGAGTTTGACAAAAGCCGCACCACCGAGCAACCCTTCTACCTAGCAGATGGCAGCCAAAAGCAACATCCCCTCATGTCCCAGACGGGTAAGTATAAATACTATGAGAATGAGGCATTTCAAGCCGTCAGCTTGCCTTATGGAGAAGAACGCCTTAGCTTGTATGTCTTTCTCCCCCGTGAAAACTCCAATTTAGAGACCTTTACTCAACAACTCAACGCGGAACAATGGGAACAATGGATGCTTCAGTTCCGCAATCGACCCGGTTCGATTGGCTTACCCCGGTTTAAATTCGAGTACGATATCACCCTCAATGATGCCCTCAAAGCATTAGGAATGGAGGCAGCGTTTGAGGCTGGGAGAGCTGATTTTTCTCAGATGATTGATACCCCGGTTAACATTGACGAGGTGAAGCACAAAACCTTTGTGGAAGTGAACGAAGAAGGAACCGAAGCCGCCGCCGTCACTTCAGTAGCCGTCGTGAGAACCTCGGCACAAATCCCCGAAGCACCCTTCGAGATGATTGTTAATCGTCCCTTCTTCTGCGCGATTCGAGACAATCAGACGGGAGCGGTTTTATTCATGGGATCGATTGTCGAGCCGAAGTAATCTCGAAGCTGAAGTAGGGACAAGTTGCATCAGTGTCAACTTCAGCTCAAATTTAGTTACTCCTCTCGCATTTCTTTTGCCGTAATCCCTGACGCTGTACCGTTGGCGTAATTCTCGTATTCTTTAATATAAAAGTCTGACGGATTAATAATTGTCTGTACCGAATCACGTTTAGACATAGCATCCCACCATCGCTTCAGGTGCTGGCATTCGTCAGGTATGCTCAAGCCTCGGTAATGCTCAAGTACAGACCAACGCTCAAACCACGGGTAGAAGGTGAGGTCAACCAAGCTCAACTCGTTACCAAACCAATAGGAACCATTGCTACTGGTTTGGCTAATACCTCGCTCCATAAATAGGAGATGTTCTTTAAATTCCTTTATCCATCGCTGCTGCTTTTCTTGGTCTTGGATCAGCAGGATTTTGTAGAACGTGGGGATAAGTTTGATATTAGCAAAATCCATCCAAATACGGGCTAAGGCGCGTTTTCCAGGGTCGCGTGGCATCAGGGGCGGCTCAGGAAATACCTCATCAAGATACTCGTTGATAATGGTGGACTCCCAAACACGGTTATCGCCATGCTTAATGACTGGCACTTTGTTATTAGGCGAAATGTTTGTAAACCAGTCTGGTTTGTTATTGAGATCAATCTCGGTCAGCGTGAAGTCCGCACCTTTTTCGAGTAGCGTTAGTCGGGTGCGATGGGCAAAGGGACAGACACTGGTGCTATAGAGTTCAACTGTAGCCATGCTGAGGCTCCTAAGATGGCGTGATTTAATGCATCTCGTTAGAGAGGGGCATCGCTCAACATTTTCTTGCCCACTACTAATGCCTTGCATCTAACTACATAGGGATTACAGAGCAATTACGGCGGGAGTTTTGCTGATTGGTGTCTATATATATGATGCGGCTGTAAGTGGTGTAACTATCGGCGCACAGCTAGACGTATCCGAACCTATTGAGGACAACACTAGAGTGTTTAACCTCACACTAGAAGCTGAAAGCAACCGAATTGATGCGGTACTAGGAAAGTCACCTGAACTATGAGTTAACGGGAGACTGCGGCGATGAGTATCGGTGCTGAGATGCAAGTAGATTTTGTATAGTCATTATTTTCTGTATCTCTTGATACCGTTTTTTCAAAAAATTCTAACAATTCCCCCGTTATATCAACTCCGCTTCCTTTAAATGTTGAAAGAATAGAGCAACGGTTAGATAAACTTCCTTAAACTCAACCTCTTATAAAGAGTTATCAGCAATAAAAGCTTTTAAAAGAGTAAAATCTGGCATCTTTTTTTAAATTTGGCTTTTAGCGTTAATTTAATCCAGATAGTTTTAATAGCATCATTTTCTCCCCCGCTAGCTTGCAAATTTCATGACAGACATTAACAATCTCATCTCCCAAGATTGCATGAGATTGTTAATAAAACTACATCTCTAGAGAGAGGTTTTTAAGAATTTAGTTAATGAATTGACGGACACGACTTAATCCGGCGTAAAAATTCTCAGGGGGCTGATTAATTACGGCTTAATACGGCGTAAAGATTTTTAGGTGCTCACTAATTACTGTTCGTTTTGATGAACATTGTGGCAGTCAATACAGTCACTACTGATGAACAATGGTGAAGTTAAAAAACTGGGACTATCTAAATGCGTATTCATAACGAGTAATGGTTTATGAGTAGAGCTAACTGCTGGAAATAAGAGCAGAGATCACAGTTTCTTTATACTTGCTTCACTAAAAATTCAATGTTTTTGGGTTGGTTTTTGATCAATCCAATGGTTTATAGAAATAGCACCTTTTATCAAAAATATGCTGAAGCTTCCAAGTCGGTCTCTTACCCAGATGCCAATCGCTGCTCTGTTGATAGCAATTCCTCTGATTGCCGACACTCAAGCCTCATTGGCTGTTCAGCTAGATTTGGTAAAAAATCCCCAACAGCAGGGTTGTTACCCAGAAATTCAAAAAAATTTTACTCAAGAGCTAATTGGCTTGTGTTCAAAGGGCGTTTCCCTTACTGATACAGGAAAATTCAAAGCCAGTTTTTCAAATTTCGGCACAGCTAACAGGAGACAAATGAAGAGTGAGTCCCCCAGTACTATTTTTTTCAATACATCAGACAGTCAATTCCTGAACGGTACTAAAAATCAGGGATGGTGGAGCACTACCATTCCCAACATGAACACAAATGACAACTATTTTGTCGGGGCTGTTGAAACAAATATTCTCCGAAACTTCTTTACCTTCGATCTTTCTCCCCTTAATCAAAATGTAGTGGGAGCGACATTAGAACTGACACGCTTTATGAGTTCAGGAGATCCAGAAGAAACCATCGGATTCTTTGACGTTTCGACTGATGCTGTCACCCTCAACAACAATACTGGAACTAGCGCTAGTATCTTTAATGACTTAGGAACTGGCAAAAGTTACGGAGAGTTTGACGTGCCTCCCAGTGGTAGCGTTACTGATGTTTTCAGCTTTATGCTCAATGCTAATGCGATCGCTGACATCAATGCAGCTCGTGGTGGCTTCTTCTCCATTGGCGGCTCTCTCTTGAGCATCAACAGATTGGGAATGTACAATGAGTTTTTCTTTGCTAGTACAAAAATGACTGGCATTCAGCGGCTGATCCTGAACACAGCTCCTCCGCAACCCGTTCCTGAAGCAATGTCTGGCTGGGAACTGCTAGCCTTTGTAGTGCTTGTGGCAAGTTCAGCACGAAAGCATCCAAAAACGATGAGGTAGAAATTGGGGACTAGCGAGAATGTAAGGTAAGCAATGTGAACCCTCACTTGAGAAACATCACCGTTGAGTCCAGTGACCAGCACTGGCTCAGTTTCTAGGTTTGCCTTGCAAAAGCACACTATTAGTAGTTATTAATTTTTTAGGCTTAGTTGATCAGTCACGAGTCTTGATATAAATTCAAAACTCATCACTCATAATTTTAAAAACTCCCCGGGTGGGATTCGAACCTACGACCAATCGGTTAACAGCCGACCGCTCTACCACTGAGCTACCGAGGAAAGTAACATTGCCTTCGCAACAGTTACTTATCTTATCTTCAAAGGATAGAATTTGACAAGTACTTTGCACAATTTTTTTATCGTGTCTAGAACTGATGAGGAGAAAAGAGAACCTCCTTTACCCTTCTGCCTGACCTTGAGGACTGAGCCTTACGGCTATGCTTATTGTGTCCCCCCAATCACACGTTCCATGCTGACGCATCATCGCAAACCTGTTTGCCTCTCCCTGATGTCTCTCGATTTGCCCGTTTTGTCTACGGTGGAAACTGCTGCCACGTTGTATCAAAAAGACCAAGAACGGTTTCACCTGCTGTTGAGCGAACCCGCTTTTTTACCAGAGTGGGAGCCAGAACCGGAGATATCGGCTGAAAACCCCACGTCAGGCTCTAGCAGCCCTCGACTCCTGTGGCTAGAGATTTCCCCTTACCGGGTAATTATGACGATGCAGGGCAACGGCAAGCTAAGCTATCGCCATCTCTGGGAGCAAGGCGTCTACGGAATTAGCCGTTATTGGTTGCAAAATGACGACCTCAAGGAACATAGCTCCCTACGCCTAAGAAATTACACACGCAGCTTAGAACTCAAAGGTCGCCCTCTCCCGGAAAGCCTGCGTCTGGAATATGAGCTGTGGTCACAAGAAGTCCAGCTCGGTCGCTATATCTTAAGTCTCAAAATTCATCATTAGTTACGGGTAAAGACGCGCCAGGTTATTAAGGCGGGTTTGGCAAATAACGTTTTCCTTTAATAAATTTTGGATAAGATCCGTTTACTCAACAATCTGCAAATCACTCGCGGATGTGTGACGGTTCGGTTGTCTGTTGCTTTTCAGGACTAGGATGGATTCTCAATCAACTCGATCAAGCTTCAACCCTCAAAATTTTCCCCAACTGCCAAAGATGGAGCAAGTGTGGGAGCAAACCTTAGGCTGGCAGCCCACAACAGTACAACAGCAGCAATTTCAGCAGCTTTATGAAAAGATTTTAGAAGGTAATCAGCGATTAAATTTGACTCGCATTACTGAACCAGAGGATTTTTGGGAAAAGCATCTTTGGGATTCTTTACGGGGGATAATTGCCCCCTCCTGTGGAATGGGAACTCCCTCATCCGAAAATAATCCTGAACTTCCACCCAATGCCTTAAAGGTGATTGATATTGGTACGGGAGCTGGGTTTCCAGGAAATGCGATCGCGATCGCATTTCCTGATTTTTCTGTCACCTTACTCGACGCCACGCGCAAAAAAATTGCCTTTCTCGACACCTTACTTGCCGAGATGGGGCTAAATAATGCTAAAACCCTGACGGGCAGAGCGGAACAAATAAATCAACATCCGCACCATCGCCAAAGCTACGATATCGCTTGTCTGAGAGCTGTCGCCCCTGCACCCGCTTGTGCTGAGTATTCTCTACCTTTGTTGAAAACTGGAGGTGTAGCAATTCTCTACCGGGGTCATTGGACAGAAGAGGAAACCGCCGCCCTTCAGGAAGTCGTTGAACCTCTAGGTGGAGTAGTTGAGTCTGTGGAAAGCTTCACCACCCCACTGAGTAACAGCGTCCGTCACTGCTTGTACCTGCGGAAAGCCTCGCCATAAACTCAGGCTGGGATGATTTAGGGAAATGGGACGCTTTCACTGCTGAGACAGGCGTTTTACGGCTTCACCCCCCAACAAGCGATCCGCGTCTTCCAGGAAAGCCGGGATTTGATCCGCGTAGCGACTTTTTCGCAAACAATGCTGCAAATCCAGTTTGCGGACATTACGCGCCTGATTTCCAGGGAACCAGTGCCCGCCACTACCTAGCAAGTTGTAGCGCATCTTGGCGTATTCGGTCATGTCGTAGGCAAGGGCGAGGTTCCTGAGCCAGAGAATTACCGGAATATTAATTCCGGCGGGCGTTTCTTCAAACTCTGGTAAACCGATGTGCCAGGTTTTGACCCAATCTTCACCGAAAGTAGCGATCGCTTCTTCCTCCAATCGCACTAAAATCGGTGGCAACAGTTCATCAACCCTATCCAGCAACTCTACCGCCTGCAAGTGTTCGTCAAAATCAGTGGGTCGCGATACCCCCAAACTAAGGGTGTGTACTTGGGAATGGGAAAGACAAAATAAGTCATTAAACACTATTGGACTCAGGGGTCTACAGAGGTCTACAAGCTTCTGTGGCGGCTTGTAAAGCATTCCTCCTTTATCCGAAGGGCTGATGATAAACACCCCCATATCATGGCGTGTCGCCGCTGCAATGGCAGGCCAGTTGAACTGATTGATGTAATACCAGTGCAGGTTAACGTAATCAAACTGGTCAGTTTCAATCGTCTTGATGATTACATCAGTCGGCCCGTGGGTTGAAAACCCTACAAACCTCACCTTTCCCTGTGCTTGTAACTGCCTTACCACATCCAGACAGCCCCCCGGACGGATGCATTCCTGTAGCAACTCCAACGTATTAATCCCATGCAGCCCCAGCAAGTCAACGTAGTCTAGCTTCAAATTTGCCAGGGACTTGTCAAACAGATGGCGAAACTCCTTTGGGTCGGACTTCGGGCTAATTTTCGTCTGAACAATCAGCTTTTCACGGGGAAAAGTCGGCAGAATCCGCCCAAGTTGCATTTCGGAGGTGCCATAGCCACGGGCAGTTTCAATGTGATTAATCCCAACTTCTAGAGAACGGTGGATGATTGCTTCCAGATTCTGCTGACTGTCCTGGGGAATTTGCTCCTCAGGAACATCCTTCCAATTGTGTTGGTATCTCATGCCACCGCAAGAGAACACAGGCATTTTTAACTCTGTACGCCCAAATCTTCGATACTGCATGATAGTCGTCTTCTCCTTCCCTAAAAGCGATCTTAAGCTTCTACGATGGCAAGTTAAACCTATTAGCTCTACTGCCTTTACAGCTAGGGAGCTAGAGAACCATGTTGTGAGATGCTAGCGCCTTATATCCCCGACTCCTCAGAAATCGGGTATCTCGCCTACGGGAATCATTGAGGACGGCTATATAAGCGATCGCTCATTCGATCAATGCAACAGTTTAGGACTTACGCACCGTAACGCTATAACAAGGGTTTGAGATTCTTCACTATCGCTCAGAATGACGCAATTTCGTTGTCAGTGCGTAAGTCCTAAGTTTCTATCAGATATTTCTACCCTAGCTGTTGGACGTTCTTCTATTGCTGTGACTTGTTATCTGCTGCTGGTTGGGTAGCCACATCACTCTCTGGAGTTTCCAAAGCTGCGATTACCTCATCCTCTTCAGCCAAAAAATCCTGGGGATCGGTTGCCGGACTCGTAGCAATATTCACCCAACCCTCAGCCGGGGTATCGGGTTCGACCGCAGGATCTTTACGGTTAGCATTATTGCTAGACATAAGTTTTTCCTCTATCAAGGTAGCTAAACACACCTCAGCTTAGACTTATCCCCGATCAGGAATACCCTATCTATGGTCTTAGAGTTAAATTATAAAAAATTTGTGTAAAACTCCACCCAGTGCCTTCCCTGCTCCCTGACAAAAAACACCAGGTGGGGCTATTTACATCTGACGCACAGTAGGCTGACCGTCTTTCACTTCACCGACCAGCACAATATCAGCAACACCGACGAACAAGCCATTTTCCAGAACGCCGGGAATGTTGTTCAGTGTTTTTTCCAACTCGGCTGGGTTGTCAATGAAGTCAAATTTCACATCAATCACTAAGTTACCTTGATCGGTAACGACAGGGCCGGCTTTTTTGACCCCCATGCGGAGTTCGGGTTTGCCGCCGAGTTTTTCAATGGCTCGCATTACAGGGGCAAGTGCCATCGGAATCACTTCCACAGGCAACAGGAACGATGAACCCAGCTTATCTACCAATTTGCCGCTATCTACCACGACAACAAATTGGTTTGCCAGGGAATCAACAACTTTCTCGCGAGTGTGGGCAGCACCGCCACCTTTAATCAAGTTCTTTTGCGGATCGACTTCATCTGCTCCGTCGATAGCAATATCAATATGCTCAACCGCATCTAGGGTTGTTAGGGGAATTCCGTATTTTTTCGCCAAGACTTCGGCTTGAAAGGAGGTGGGAATACCGACAATGTCTTTAATTTCGCCAGATTTGAGGCGATCGCCAATGTACTCTATCGCATAAGCTGTGGTTGAACCCGTACCCAGCCCGACAATCGTACCTGACTTCACTAGTGCGGCGGCTGCCTTGCCCACTTCCTGTTTCATCACTGTAACGGGGTCTGTTGCTGTCATAACCAAAACCTATAAAAGTACCCTAGGATTAATCGCCAAAGAGGGCTGAAGCAGAAGCCTGCTCCAACGCTGCAAAAGTTAGTCTACTATCCAGGCGTGACTTTCGCCTAGTTTCATAGCCCCGCCCACTACTTTGCACTTTTAGGGCAAGAAGTGGAATTGTTAGAAAAATGCGTGATTCAACGATTCATAGAACTTTACTTAAACTCATTGATAGTCCTCAAAACTAGCAAGACAAAGGCTTTCAGCCTAGGTTGCGTCTGGCAAGATATCGCGATCTGCCTAAGAGTTTGATAGGATCATCAGTCAAAAATGTATCTAGCATGGCTGTTGTTTTGCAAGTAGGCGATCGCGCAATTACGACTGAAGAAATTGTTCCCTTGTTGCGGCACTATCAATTACTACCGCAATTGTTGCAAGAGATGATTATTGATGGGGCGATCGCTGCAATTACCTGCACCCCAGAAGAACTATCCCGTGCTTGCCAGGAATTTTACACCCAACAACAACTCCCTACTGACGAAGCCCGCCAAGCTTGGCAAAAACAGCAGGGGCTGACTCAATTGCAGGTAGAGGCATTAGCCACTAGAAAACTAAGAATTGAAAAGTTCAAACAAGCTACCTGGGGTCACAAGCTAGAATCTTACTTCCTCAACCGCAAAGGGCAACTAGATCGTGTTATTTACTCCTTAATCCGCACCAGTGATGAAGGTATTGTCCAAGAACTCTACTTTCGCCTGCAAGCTGGGGAACAGTCTTTTAGTGAACTTGCCCAAAAATATTCCCAAGGCGCAGAAGCCCAAACGGGGGGATTGATTGGCCCTGTGGAGTTGAGTAGTCCCCATCCCAAACTCGTACAAATGCTTAGTGCCAGTCAGCCTGGGCAACTTTGGCCCCCAGTGCGAATTGATAAATGGCTAGCGGTCGTGCGTTTAGAAAAATTTATCCCCGCCCAGCTTGATGAAGCCTGTAAAGCACGGCTATTACACGAGCTATTTACCACTTGGTTAAAAGAACAAGTCAGCCAGCAACTCCTAGCAATCAATAGCGAATCTGTTGGCTAATGCAGAATGCTTGTTGATTTCACTGATAAATCAGGGAAGGGCTAATTACTGAATTTATGACCTACACCAAAACCAACATTCAAAGCTTTCTGGCGACTGTTTATCCCTTCGATCGCTTACCTCCTGAACGATTGACCCAATTGGCGCAGAAGTTTCAGCTTTTACGTTACCGCATGGGGCAAGGGATTGTGATGCGGGAGCAACTGGTTACCCAGGTGGCGATCATTTACGAAGGGCAAGGTCGTCTTTTGGGGCATGACCCCCGCACGCAAGTCCCTGTTACTTTAAAACTGTTGCAACCGGGAGAGATGGTGGGTTGGGTAGGTTTGGTGCGGGGATTTCCTTGCGAAACGGCGATCGCTTCTATAGAAACGATCTGTCTGACCCTTCCGGCTGCGGATTTTTTGACACTGTTAGAGGAAGAACCATCCTGGACAAAAGAAATCCGCGATCGCTGTTCTGTTGTGGAAGCCTTTGAACTTTTAGGCGCACAACTGCAACGACAGGCAAATGCTACTCAAGATTTGAAGCAATTAGCGTTGCAGGCGCAACCCAATGCGGTAGTGCGCTATCTTTCCACTGGCAAAAATCGCCTCCAAGAACTAGATAGCGATCGCCTATGGCTAGTCAGTGGAGGTGGAATCCTGCTCAATCACCCCAAGGGCAGTCGTTTAGAGGAGGTAAATTCTCCTGTTGTTGAAGTTATCGATCAAACTCCCGCCAGGATTGTTGGCTTCCTACTATCTGATCTGGGACTACTTCATCAAGATTCATTAGCACTAAGGGCAGGGCAAGATGCTTTCCCATCCCCGGATAACGATTCGATAGACGATATTCCCTACGCCCCAGAACCCTCCCTCCCCTACAGACAGCAAAGCAACAACAAACATCAGAAATACCCCCACGTTCGCGGACGAGGCACCCTCAATGCCACCCTCGCCTGCTTTCAAATGCTCAGCCAACACCTGAATTTGCCCTTCCGTAAGGAAGTAATTCGGCGCATTATCAGCAATCAGTTGGAACGTAGTGGTAGCCCATCCCTACAACTTTGTGGTGGGGTCGCGGAGTTGATGGGGTTAAATGCTCAACTCGTCACCGTCCCGGCTGCGGTGATCACACGCCTCCCTACACCCGCAATGATTCGCTGGCGGGATAGTTTTGCCATTGTCTACGAAAGTAGCGATCGCGAATTAGTATTGGGTAGCCCTGAAACCGGAATTTCTCGCCGGAAACCTGCTGATTTCATCGAAGCTTGGGGCGATAGCGGGGAGGTATTGCTCCTCAAACCGACGAAAGAAACGCCCAAGCAAAAATTTAGCTTGCGCTGGTTTATTCCTTCCCTAATTCGCTACCGCAAAGTTCTGTTGGAAGTTTTCATTGCTTCCTTTTTTGTCCAGCTTTTTGGACTCGCCAACCCGTTAATGATTCAAGTAATTATCGACACGGTGTTGACGCAAAACAGCTTAGACACGCTGCATGTTCTAGGTATTTTCCTGGTAGTTGTAGCAATCTTTGAAGCGCTTTTAACGAGTCTGCGAACTTATTTATTTGTTGATACCACCAATCGCATTGACCTAGCTCTGGGTTCGGAAATCATCGACCATTTGCTGCGTTTACCGCTGCGCTATTTTGAACGTCGCCCGGTTGGGGAACTAGCAACGCGGATTAATGAACTGGAAAACATCCGCTCGTTTTTAACAGGTACGGCGTTAACGGTGGTGTTAGATGCCATTTTTTCGGTGATCTACATCGTTGTCATGCTGATTTATAGCTGGCAACTGACGTTGGTAGCATTAGCAACCGTTCCTGCTTTTGCGCTGTTAACTATTATTGTGTCTCCGATTGTGCGGCGACAGTTGCGTGTTAAGGCGGAACGCAATGCCCAAACGCAATCCTATTTAGTGGAAGTGCTTTCCGGTATCCAAACCGTGAAGGCACAAAATATTGAATTGCGATCGCGCTGGTACTGGCAAGAACGTTATTCTCGCTATGTCACGGCAGGTTTTCAAACGGTTTTAACCAACACCACGGCAAGTTCTACCAGTAGTTTCCTCAACAAACTCTCTGGTTTGCTGGTGTTGTGGGTGGGCGCATATCTGGTACTCCAAGGCGAGTTGAGTTTAGGACAATTAATCGCCTTCCGGATCATTGCCAGCTACGTCACCAGTCCCTTACTGCGCTTGGTACAGTTGTGGCAAAACTTCCAGGAAACTGCCCTATCTCTAGAACGCTTGAGCGATATCGTTGATAGTCCTCAGGAAGCTACAGAGGAAGACCGCAAAAATATCCCCATGCCCGTCATCCAAGGGGCTGTACGATACGACAATGTCTGCTTTCAGTACAATCCCAATACTGCGCCTCAGTTAGACCGCATCAATCTAGACTTTCCCGCCGGGATATTTATCGGTGTTGTTGGTTTGAGTGGTTCTGGTAAAAGTACCTTAACTAAACTCATCCCCCGACTGTACGAAGCCAATACAGGGCGAATCTTAATTGATGACTACGACATCAGCAAGGTGGAACTGTATTCCCTGCGGCAGCAAATTGGGGTGGTTCCCCAAGATACGCTGTTATTTGACGGCAGCGTTCAAGATAACATTGCCCTGACTCAACCGGATGCGACTTCAGAGGAAATCATTGAGGCGGCCAAGGTTGCCGTGGCGCATGACTTTATTATGAGTTTGCCTAGTGGCTACAATACTCGCGTTGGGGAGAGGGGTTCAGCGCTCTCCGGGGGACAACGGCAACGAATCGCGATCGCCCGCACAATTTTGCAAAATCCCCGTCTGCTGGTCTTGGACGAAGCGACCAGTGCCTTGGACTACGATACAGAACGGCAAGTCTGTTTAAATCTTGCTGAACATTTCCGGGGACGTACCGTCTTTTTTATTACCCACCGACTCGGTACAATTCGTCACGCCGATGCGATCGTCGTTATGGATCGTGGCAGCGTGGTTGAGCAAGGCACCCATGAGGAATTAATGGAATTACGCGGTCGTTACTATTGCCTCTACATCCAACAGGAAGCACAGGTGAGTTAGGCGATCGCGTGTGGTCAACACTGTTGGCACATACTGAGGTCGTTTTGCTCGAACAGCATCAATACATTTCCAGATTGAGCACTTCCCGATAGAGAAACAGCAAGGCACTGAGGGCTTGATTTTGGGTTGAAGCGGAGACCTGTCCCTCAACCGCTAGATGGGTGAGAAATGCTTCGATTTCAGATTTGCCCATATCCCTGGGATGGCGCTTATTGTGAAACAGGATGTAGCGACGAATCTATTGCACGTAGGTTTCTTCAGTGCGGTAGGCGTAGTGCTTGAGACGAATAACATCCCGCACCTGATCCAGCAATTTTTTAGGAGGTGGCTGCATAGCGATAAGTAGATGTGGAGATCACCTGATCGGGTGCCAAAATGCCTCCGACTGTAATGACTTCCAATTTTTCTGTTTCTTGAGGATGCTGAGTCTTGACTTTGGCGAGCGCTTCTTCAATTCCAGTTTCCTGAACGATGTAAATCTGTGTTTCACCTCGCAGCACCCATATCTAAATCTTGCTGAACATTTCCGGGGACGTACCGTCTTTTTTATTACCCACCGACTCGGTACAATTCGTCACGCCGATGCGATCGTCGTTATGGATCGTGGCAGCGTGGTTGAGCAAGGCACCCATGAGGAATTAATGGAATTACGCGGTCGTTACTATTGCCTCTACATCCAACAGGAAGCACAGGTGAGTTGAGCCGCAGCTTGATACCTTCCTCTCTTTGACGCACCAAGGCAATCGTTTTTGCAAAAGAACTAATCCTCAGCACAGAGTCAACCGGGGCGCTTTAACGAGGATGTACAAAAGAATAGATAACTGTGTAGCTCCTATCCCATGCACAAAATAAATAAAACCCCCCTTACACCCGCGTCAGTTCCACAAAAAAAGCAGCCGACACAACGGCTGCTTCTACGTCAGGATAGGATCGTCTAGAAGCCCTCTCCATCCTGTCTTGACTGTACTGAATAATGTCAGAAATACGAGCAACGCCTAACCTTCCCCAAGCCATTAATCTCAACGTACACGTTCGGGGAAAAGGTTTCCCGATTCTCTGCTTGCACGGACATCCGGGTTCTGGGCAAAGCTTATCGGTTTTTACCAGCCATTTATCAAAGCGCTTTCAAACCTTCGCGCCGGACTTACGGGGATACGGTAGCAGTCGAGTAACGGCTGAGTTTCAAATGATTGACCACCTAAGCGATCTCGAAGCCCTCTTAGATCGCTTTGGGATCGAGAAGTGTCTGGTGCTGGGATGGTCGCTGGGGGGAATTTTGGCGATGGAATTAGCCCTGAGATGTCCTGAAAGGGTCACGGGTCTGATTTTAGTGGCAACAGCGGCGCGACCAAGAGGTAGCCATCCCCCGATTAGTCTACAAGACAACATTTATACTGGCATTGCCTCGATTTTGAATCGAGTGCAGCCGGGATGGGGGTGGAATATTGAGGCATTTGGGAAGCGATCGCTCTACCGTTACCTCATCCAACAACACACCGCTACTGCTTACCAGTACCTTGCTGATGATGCCCTGTCTGCTTATTTACAAACCTCCAAGGCGGCTACACAAGCGCTTTCGGTTGCCTTACGCTCAGGATATAACCGCTTAGAAGACTTAGAGCGAATTGAGTGCCCGACGCTGATGTTAGCGGGAGCCGCCGATCGCCATATCACAGCGGATTCTAGTCGAGAAACGGCTCAACACCTCAAGAACTGTGACTGGAAGTGCTACCCCAATACGGCGCACTTATTTCCTTGGGAAATTCCCGATCAGGTACTCAGCGACATTGACCAGTGGCTTACCCTCAACCCAGAGGTTGTGGCGTCAGCACAGAACTCGTCTATAGAACCTCCCAGTACTTATGAAGGTTGACCGCTGAGAGTGGGAGTTGTCTCACGGTCAGACCGCTCCCCCGATTCGTCAAAAATCGTTAGCTTCGTAGGTTTGCAGCGCTTAACCGCAACGGACATTCCTTGGGCACCTTCATTTTGCAAGTCTTCGATGTACCCAGTCTGAGCCGTACGAGCCTCTTGTTCGCTGACAAAAGGCCCAAAGTAGTAGGTACACCGAGGGGTTTCAGTAACAATCTCCACCCAATAAGCCCGTCCGAAGAAGGAGAGAATCTGGATTAACAACTCTTTCATTACTTTTTGCCTGCTTTTACGAATCTCACTGAGTCTTCTAGTTCTGGGTTTAGTTTATACTTTGTTATACTCCGTCATATTTCTTTTTTCAACGTATCTTTAGGCAGACTCCCTAAGTAGAGAGTTGTAGACCAACGCTGACGAAACGTTTCATACAAAGCCATTGAGGTGGCAACTGACGCATTCAAGCTGGGCGTTTTTCCCTGAAGCGGGATAGAAACGAGAACGTCGCAGTGGCGCTGAGTCAGCAGACTCAATCCATCACCTTCGGAACCAACCACTAATACTATCGGGCCTGACAACTTAACAGTATGTAGGAGCTTACCGGAATTAGCCGTTGTGCCATAAATCCAGAATCCTGCTTCTTTGAGTTCCTCTAAAGCACGGCTCAGATTGACCACTCTGGCAATGGGAAAGGTTTCTAGGGCCCCGGCGGCAACTTTCATCACGGTTGAGGTGACACCAACGGCGCGACGTTGAGGGATAACCAAACCCTGAGCGCCCAAGGCTTCAGCGGTACGAACGATCGCCCCTAAGTTGTGGGGATCGGTGATGCCATCAGCGACGACTAAGACAGGTTGCTCGGTAGCGGCTTTGGATTGAGCAATCAACTCAGTCAATTCTTTGTAGTCATAGGGGGCGACTTGTGCCGCGACACCCTGATGATTGGCTCCTTGGGTAATTTGGTTGAGGCGTTTTGGTGACACTTCATCAATTACGGTGCCGTTACTCTTCGCCTGAAGGAGCAATGAATAAAAACGGGAATCGTGGCGCAAGTGGGGAAGAATCCACAAGCGATTGAGCTGACGCTGATTTTCTAGAGCAGCTAAGACAGGATAACGCCCATAGATCAGGTCAGTTTCTTCCGCCTCATTGGGAGAGTCCTCATCTAACGGGTGATCGCTTGTCGAATATTGACGCGCCGCTCTTGCTGGGCGTTCGTCTTGTTCATGTCGGTTGAAGTCACGTTCTCCCCGCTTAAAAGATGGCTTCCCATGATGTAACTTCACGGGGCGTTGCTTGGGGCGATCGGATTTCTCGCCTGAGGAGAAGCGTTGTTTAGGCTTTTCTTTTGAGGAGAAGCGGCGATCGGATCTCTCACCTGAGGAGAAGCGCGGTTTTGGACTTTCTTTACTATCGGAATAGCGACGCTTGGGAGCAGCATCTCTAGGCGATCGCTCTGGTTGTTCGTCACGAGAGTAACGTCGTTTTGAATCGTTGCCATTACGAAAGGGCTTGCCGCTTCTGAGCTTTCTGGGAGCTGGAGAGCGACGGTTTTGATCGTCAGTCATAGGTTTAAAGGGAATAATTACTTAAATGGTTTCAAGTTTTAGATGTGTCAGCAATTGAGCCAAGCGTTGGGGATCAGTAAGGTATAAATACCCAAACAAGGTTTCTAAACTAGTCGCTTGTTGATAGATTTCTGGATCGAGGCGGCGGGGGCGTCCTGTTGCGGCATTGCGTCCCCGCCGCAAAATTTCCAGTTCAGGAGCGGTGAGATGGGGAGTTAGCGATCGCAACTGGGCGGCTTGACTTTCAGCGCGAACCTGCGCCACTACTTGATGATGATAATCAGAAACTCGTCGAGGGGGTAGTAAATAGTAACTACGGATGTAAAGTTCGTAAACAGCGTCCCCTAAATACGCCAGAGACGCGGGTGAGAGTTGTTGAACGTGCTTTAACTCATTCTGAGCAGGTTTGGCAGCAAATTCTGTAATCCGCCCTACTATCCATGATTGCGGATGGTCTATTTCTAAGAAATTTGAAGGCTGCTCCTCCTGTGATGTCAAAACTTCGCCCGACCTCAACGTTTAGATTCTAGCGCTAGGACTTCCAAAAAATAAATTATCTCAATACCTACATGGGTAAGGGCAGGTTTTCTAAGGAAGTTAATGGCTTGTGCCTCTAATTTATTCGCTAAACCCGCCCCTACAAGGATATTTTTTTACTTAGCAATCCCCGCTGACTGATTTAAAAAAAGGACGAGGGAAACAGTGAATCAGCAAAGCGGCAACTAGTCAATAGCCAGTAACCCTTTTTCCATTCATCCTTCACCCTTCACCCTTCATACTTCACCCTTCACCCTTCCTCTTCCCTGTTTTTCAACACTCAAAAAATAGGCTATCCGGCTATAAGGAACCGGATAGCTCAGTTGATACTCAGCGTTATCAACTGCTCTTGATGCTCTCCAAGGCAACGTCAATGGAAGGTTGCAAGGAGAGAAATTGCTCCAAGCGAACCAGCTTGACTGTCTGAGTGACGCGGGGATTTGTGACAATTTGCAAGCTCCCGTCTGAAGTTTGCGCCTTTTTCACTAGCTGTACTAAAGCACCCAAACCGGAGCTATCGACAAAGTCGATTTTAGAGAGATCCAAGATAATGTTGGCGGGTCCCTCTTCAATACATTTACCGATCACCTTGCGGAATGTGGCTTCTGAAAAAGCATCCAACAGTCCTGTGAGTCGGAAAAGCTGGCAATTTTCCCTAACTTCGCGAGTTCCTCTTAAACTAACGGTCAGGGTTAGTGCTTCAGGAATAACGTCCTCCTAGCTCTAGCTTACAAATATCAGAGCTATAGTATATCGATAATTTCTCGTTCAATTTAAAGTAATCAGCAGTTTTTTTCAAGGTTTTTTGCCAGACGGCTGAGAACTCTCTATATTGGTAATCTCAAGCATAGAGCCTCGCCGCCTGGTACTAGAGTTGAGAAAAGTTTTCAGTAGATAAAAGTAAGAGATTGAGTTACTTATTCATTCGTACTGGTGTTGAGCGATCGCTTTTGAATAACAGGCAGTTAGAAATCTTAATTTTTCTTGCCGCTTCACCAATCCCCTTACTTCACACTTTCCGATTGAGTGTTGGCTTGACGATGCGATCGCATCGACTGTACAAACTGCTCAAATAGATAGTCTGCATCGTGGGGACCAGGACTTGCCTCTGGGTGGTACTGCACCGAGAAGAACGGCAAAGTTTTGTGACGCAACCCGGCAACAGTTTGGTCATTGAGATTGAGATGGGTGATTTCCACCACCTCTTTATCTAACGTTTCGGGATCAATGGAAAAGCCGTGGTTTTGACTAGTAATTTCCACCCGCTGACTCAATCCAGCTGGCTGATTTAAACCCCGATGCCCAAACTTGAGCTTATAGGTTTCGCCGCCTAGTGAAAGCCCCAGAATTTGATGTCCCATGCAAATTCCGAATATGGGTTGCTGACGCTCCAAAAGTGCTTTTGTTGTGGCAATTCCGTCGCTAACAGCAGCGGGATCGCCAGGCCCATTAGACAAGAAAATGCCATCGGGATTGTACTTAAGGATTTCCTCCGGTGAGGTATCAGCGGGAACAACGATCGCTCGACAACCATAGCTGGCTAGACGGCGGAGGATATTGCGCTTGATGCCAAAGTCAATCACAACCACGGTAAAGGTTTCGCCGTTGTTGGCATCGGCAACGGGGCCGAACTCCCAAATCTCTTGTGTTGGGTCAGACCATTCATAGACTGACTTAGTTGTGACCTCTTGAACCAGGTTCAATCCTGCCATACTGGGAGAGGCTTGTACCTTTTTTAACAACTCCGCTTCATCCAGAATTTCTGTAGAAATCCCGCCATTCATTGCCCCAATTGAGCGCAGCTTCCGGGTAAGAGCACGGGTATCAATGCCGTAAATTCCAGGAATATTGTGGGCTTTGAGGTAGTCAGGGAGAGACTGAGTGGCTCGCCAACTGCTCGGACGCCAGCAGATATTGCGGGCAATCATTCCCCGAATTTGGGGATGAGTCGATTCGTCATCATCAGGATTGACACCCGTATTGCCCAATTCGGGATACGTAAACGTGACAAGCTGACCACAGTAACTAGGATCTGTCGCCACTTCCTGATAGCCAGTCATTGCCGTGTTGAACACGACCTCGCCAATAGCAGTGCCAGCCGCTCCGAAAGACCAGCCTTTATAAGTTGTTCCGTCGGCAAGCACAAGCAGAGCAGCATTTAATGATGCGGGATCAGGCATAGTCAGTCGTTCGTTATGATGTTGTTGATGATTTGAGTCGCTAGAAAAGTTGTTCAAGGCAAAAGATGCAGAGGGCGAAAACGAGTCGTTAAATGCCTTGCGGTCTACTACAGCCTATTACTTCCCGTCTAGTGTATTGTAATTTTCTCACGACTCAACTCAAGCTGAAGTGACTTTCATAACATATCTGTATCCGGAAATGTTGATTTAGGATTGCTACGATCAATCTCTTGCTCTAGCTCGCTTTTTTTAAAACCAGTTGACCAAAACAGCAACTACCGTAGCCGCTTGTGAAGCCTTTTTTCTCCCGTGCCACAATTTTGTTACTCTCAGGCAACTTGGCTGTAATGAATGTTGCCTGTAGCCGCATCGATTCATTCTGGCGTTCTCTACAATCGCCGCCGCCCACCGCTACTGCTCCTCAAGAGACTGAAGTAGTGCCGCCTCCGTCTCAACCAGAACCGATTTCTGCCCCAGAGAATGCCCCCACACTTCCACCGGAGGAGGCGTATCAGCAGGCATTGGATGCAGGTTTCAGCGCCGCCAGCATCGCTCAATCTGCTCAGTCTGGCGATGATTGGGGTTTAGTCATACTACGCTGGCAGCAGGCAATTGAGCTGTTGCAGGAAATACCAGAAAAGAGCACATTGAGTACGTCTGCCCAAGCCAAAATTGCTGAATACCAGCGCAATTTACGCATTGCTCAAGACCGCTCAAACCGCCCCTTGCCAGCTCCGGTACCAAAAACATCTGTGGCGATCGCTCCTGGCACTGTCTTGATCCCCACTAGCCCCTCTCCCGAAGCAACGAACGAAACCCCAGAAACAACAGCGTTACAAACTGCAACCAATCCTAGCGTCTTCACTGCCCCCATCAAACGTCGCGCGGGTCGCACTCCAGTCGTTGATGTCATGTTTAATGGGGAGCAATCCTTTGAGATGGTGTTAGATACTGGAGCGAGTGGCACCGTCATCACTCAAAAAATGGCAAATCAACTCGGTATCGTCACTGACGGCGAAATCACTGCCGATACAGCCAGCAACAAGGGAGTCAAATTTCGGGTTGGTAGAGTCAAGTCAGTGGCAATTAATGGTGCCGTTGCCAAGGATGTTCGTGTGGCAATTAGTGGTCCTGAGCTAGATGTGGGACTACTAGGACAAGATTTCTTTGGTAACTACGATATTTTGATTAAGCAAGATGTTGTGGAGTTTCGATCACGTTAGGTGTTTGCCTAAACAAAGAATTAGTCCCCAAGCCAGAAGATTTTTTAGCCCAAATCTCAGACACTAAAGCTAAGGAAATGTAAACTTACCGTCCTAAAACCCATGGCTTCCACTGTACTGATTACTGGTGCTTCCCAAGGTATCGGGAAAGCGACGGCACTGTTATTTGCCAAAAACGGTTATGATGTCGTTCTCGCTGCCAGAAACCCTGAAACTCTCGACGCGACAGCACAGGAAGTACGGGCTTTTGGTCAAGCCGTGTTAGCTGTCCCCACCGATGTCAGCAAGCTAGAAGCCGTACAAGCATTAGTTGAAAGGACGCTTGCTGCCTTTGGTCATATTGATGTCCTAGTTAATAATGCTGGCATCTGTATGCAAGGGCCTTTTGAGGAAACATCTATAGAAGATTGGCAACAAATTATTGAAGTTAACCTCTGGGCGTATATCTACACCATCAAGACGCTACTACCTCAGTTTTTGGCACAAGGGAAGGGCACTATCATTAACGTTGGGTCATTTGGCGGCAAAATGCCTCTGCCTTACATGACACCCTACTGCACCACTAAGTATGCCGTTACTGGACTAACTGAAAGCCTGCGTTTGGAACTAGAACCCAAAGGTATTCAAGTTTGTGGCGTGCATCCCGGTCTTACAAAGAGTAACTTTTTAGAGCGAACCAAGTTTATTGGTAAAGATGACCGGGAAGTGCAAGAACGACACAACCAGATGGTGCAAATACAAGAAAACGCGATCGCTAGCTCACCCGAAGATGTTGCTCAAGCGATCTGGAATATGGTAAAGCACCCCCAAGCGGAAGTGGTAGTTGGTGCTGCTGCCGTACCAACTCTTGCTCATCGCCTTGTCCCTAATGTTACCCAGTGGATGCTCCAACGCAGCGTCAAAGCCTAATTGCCATAGTTCTAATTACAGGTTTTAGAGACGTGACATCCTACGTCTCTAAAGGTTCTAAATTTTCGGCGTTAACTGCCTTAAGCTGCTGTTAACTGCGGTTCCTCTGCAACGCCCTCGGACATTTCTGCCGGAACGCCATCCTGTACCAGAGAAGGAGTCTGTCCGCTTTTCTGGATGAGGTTCGTCATCATTGCCAGCATTGCATTCACCTTGCGAGTACGCCACTGATCAATTAACGTTTGTACCGCATCAGCAGATAAGCGGCGTTCCATCGCTTCTCGCAGGTACGCAGCATGTCCAGTCTCATCTTGGGCGATGCTGAACATGCCTTTTTTGAGGTTGCGGCTGGTTGGTTCGTCTTCTGGCAAGACATTCGCCATCCGTGCAAAGTCTTTGCTAGCATCTAGTTCCAGAATATAGGTGCTCCCCATGAAGACAAGCCAATCGATATTTTCTGGCTTGAAGTCTTCTTGGGAATAGCCTTCAAAATAAGCTTCAAAGAAGGGGCTACGTCGGCGCTCGTTGGGTTTGCCGTCTTTATTGGTTTTGGGCAAGTTTTTGAAATCAATTACTTGCTTGTTAATCTGTTTGAGGGCATGACCAAAGATTTGACCATGACGCTCTTCATCGGCAGCATGACGAGCCAGTTTTTCTGCTAGCCAGACATCTCCTTCCGCTGCGGCGCGATCGCTAAGGGCGCTTAGGAAGGGAACGGAACCGGACTCTGCTAACTGGAAACCCGCTAGGACATTTGGGCGGGTTTTGGGATCGCGGATGCTACTAGCAGTGTAGTAAGCAACGGCACTCGCTCCGACCAGATGTAGAAGGTGAGTAAAAAAGTTCATAAAAAAAGTGGATATGCCTGTAGAGAGCCAATCTACTAAGATCTTAGCGCGGCTTTTTTGTACAGTTGCTGAGTCTTAAGAGCAATGGGTGTTACTGGCGAATGTTTGGCAGCTTGAGCGGAATGCTTCTGGTGAATCAGTTTTTTTGTGGTTTTTAAAGGCTCAGTTCCCTTAGATTCACTTTATTGTGGGGATAAGCATTGGCAGATAGATTTTGACAGGATAATCTGGGCATCAACCCGTTTACCTGGCACTAGCTATTCTGAAAAAAGCAAAATGTCGGTATTTGGGTTAAATGCTCAATAAACTGATGCGATCGCCCCTTCGCTCTTGTGATGGTACAAAACCTATGAAACTCCCATTAATTGCCACGGCTACTCTGCTTACAGCTACTAGTCTTGTAGTTCCCGCCAGAGCAGAGAATCTTCAACATACCCAACAACTACTTTCTACTAAGCAATGTGTTAATTGTGATTTGAGTAATGCAGGCTTAGTGGTCACTGACTTGTCGGGAGCGCAGCTTACTGGTAGTAACTTGAGTCGTGCCAATCTCAGTCGTGCAAACCTCAGTGGTGCTGACCTCAGTGGCGCAAATCTCGCTGGTGCGTCCCTCAATGGAGCAAATCTGACAGGGGCAAATCTGACGGGGGCAAATCTGATGGGGGCTGATTTGAGAGAGGCTTACCTATTTAATGCCAACTTAGCTGGGGTTGACTTGACCATGACTTATGTGCAGGGAGCGCTGGGCATTCCTAGCAATGCGGGGACTCCTGAGCAGTTCTACAGTTGGGGAGTAGGTGAGGCTGAGAGAGGAAATTATCAATCAGCGATCGCCTACTACAATCAATCACTGAACCTTGATCCTAACTTCGCCCCAGCCTACTTGGCGCGGGGAATTGCCCGCTACCGCCTCGGCGATTCTAGGGGAGCAACCCAAGATGCCCAAATCGCGGAGCAATTCTTCACTAATCAAAACAACGCTGTTGGCATCCAATCCGCACAAAACTTCCTCAAAGGTATGGAACTCGCCCGCAACGCTGCCCAGCGAGGACAAGGTGGCGGTTCCAACTTCGGCAACTTCCTGGGGTCAATTGGCTCAGTTCTGCTGCGATTACTGTTTTAATTGACATACCTCCTCTTCCTGAAGGAGAGAGGATTCCTTAACGCTTCATTGGGTTGTGCTATCGAAATAGTCTGACCATCCCTCGACGTTCGTTTAAAGTCTCCCAATGCCCTATGGCGACTTATCTCTATCCTAGCAAATGGTAAATCCGTCCTAGAAGTTGTTCCTGAGCCTGTCGAAGGACGGGGCTTGTATCCCTTTATCTCTGGTCAAACAGCGCATTCGAGCTAGCATAATTGTCTGTGACTTTTATCACTTTATAACAATGAACTTTGTCACTCACCTTTAGGGATTTTGATCATCCGTGATTAGGTAGAAATCGCAGAAAGTAAAGACACGGGAATCAACCCGTAGTTTAGCTGCGAATGGGGAGTGTACGATGCCCACAAGAATACTACTCGCTGCCAAGATCACCTTCTCACTGTGCTTGTTCTTGGAATTCAGCTGGTCCTATGCGACCCCTATCTCATCAGGTGTGCAGCTTCCCGCTATCATAAGTAACACTGTAAGTCAGTTGCCTCGTTAGAACGCACTGCATGACTCTTAGCAAAGACTTGTGGAACTTAAATCAAGATTTGGCACAAGCCTGTCTTGACAATCCTTTTGTACAGGGTGTAGCTCGCGGCACCCTTGACCGACAGCGATTTACTTACTATGTCGGTCAAGATGCCTTTTTTTTAGAAGCATTTGCTCGTGCTTATAGCCTAGCGGCGGTCAAATCGCCAGACTGGGAAGGATTTAATGCATTCCATACCCTCACCACTGGCGTATTAGAAGAACTTCGCTTACATGAAGGCTACGCCGCTGATTGGGGAGTGGACTTGCGCGTCGTAGAACCCGCACCCGCCACGCGTCGCTACACTGATTTTTTACTAGCTACCGCCTGGGGAAGTGATGTGGGTTTGGTTGCGGCGGCGATGACACCTTGTCTGCGTCTTTATGCTTTTTTAGGACAACAACTGGCGACAGAAACATTGCCAGACCATGATTATGTTGACTGGATTGGCACCTATAGCAGTCCAGAATTTGAGCAACTAGCGCAAACTTTGGAAAGTCTCAGCGATCGCTACGCTAAGATGACTGAGGCTGTCAAATCAACTTACCGTTATGCGATGCTGTGTGAGCGAGATTTTTTCCAAGCCGCCTGGGAGATGACAGCGTGAAACTTTACATGCAGTCGCTTTTGAATTAGGAAAAACTCTTGATTTTATCTTTGAGCTGTTGCCATAAAGTTTTTGACTTTTTGGTTGAGGCGACTTGCGGCGGTTTAGGAGAGTTGAGATAGCGGTAATGTTCCCAAATTTCCCAATAGGGACATCCCGGTTCAATCCGAATACCTGCCCAGTGCAAGTATTGCAGCGGTTGATTGAGGTTTGGGTCGCTCAACCTATTGCCTTGGACTTGGAAATGCTTACTGCCTGCCCAATTTCCCGGCGCTCCACCTAGTCGGCGTACAATATTAAACCGACGGGGTATTTTCTTCAAAATCATGTAGTTAACAATCGGCTGGTCTGAGGTTTTTTGAGAGAAATCAAAATACTCAGGATGGGCAGCACATTCTCTAAAGGTTTCGTACAAAGTTTCTTCAGAAATTAGCTGTTTCTTGGAACCCCAAAAACCGCCGTTGAAAATATCTTTTAAATCCTCTTCATTAAAAACTTTGTCTTCTAAAGCCTTAGGAGTAAAGACGTTGGTAATTCCTTGAGAATGCTGATAATCACAGCAAATAAAATCAGCATTTTCTAAATAATTGAGAGTATCGGCAATTTTTTCAAATACAACGATATCCGTATCGATGTAAATAAATTCATCAAATGGCCCGAACCAGCAAGCTTGTTTGCGAAATTGATTGGGACGAGCAAAGAATTTCTCCCCAAATATCTGTTGTAGTTGCTTGGATAAACGGTCAATAAATTCTAAGTCGTCGTAGACGGTGACACCATAGGATTCATTTAGAACCTTAGCAATCTCTTGATAGTTATCGTCATAAGGAATCATGACAACTGGGGTATCAGCGTCATACAGACGAATGCTTTCGAGCAATGCGATCGCCTGTTCCGTCACCTTATCATTCGCAATAATATAAATGCCGCGACTCATATATAAATACTCAACGAGTTAATCCTAACTTTCGCAATACTTTGGTCGTTAAACTAGCAGGCTGATTGTAAGCCTTGGGTTTAGTTGTAAATTCCGGACGCTTTTCCGGTTCGTGGAGATAGCGGTAATGCAAGAATACTTCCCGATAGGGAAAGTCAATATTTTCTCCCTGACAAAGTTGCTCAAACAGCTTAGACGATAAACCAATGTAGTGCAGATAGGTTAATTGCGTTCCTTGGTCATAAAGGAGATGATTTTGTTCTTGAAAGTGGGGAGAAGTTACACAACACCCTGTTCTTTCACTTTCTGGCAAATGCTGAGAAAAATTATAACTAGAAAGCCTAGAACGCATCACTAAGTAGTTGAGAATCGTTTGATCAGGGGCTCGCATATATAAAACGTCTGCTTCATTAGCTCTGAGTTGAGTTAGTAGCCACTGGCAACGATCTTCATCAAAAATCCCCTTTTTGGAGGCATAAAGTCCGGCACAAAATATTTCCTTATCGATTCTTTCTTGCTCAAATATTTTGAATAGCTGCTGAGATTGAGAGTTATAGACATGACTTAAGTCTTTATATTGAAAGTCATAGACAACCCAGTCATGATTATTGAGCTGTTCAAAAAATGGCTCTAGTGAATTCATCACTAGAATATCAGCATCCAAGTAAATGAATCGATCAAAAGGCCCATCAAAGGCACAAAACCGTCGATGCATACCCAGGCGATAGACGCCATTGACCCCTTGCTGTTGCCAGCTTTTCAGGGCTGAGGGATGAGTTTGCCAGATTTGGGTAGCAAAGTTTTCCCAACGAGCGATCGCGTCTGTATCCTCAAAAAGAGTAACATTACTTCTCGTTTGAATTTCCTGGCGAACTTTCTCCAGGCGGTCATCGTAAGGAATAACACAAACTGGAAAATCTTTCCCGGCGTTGACTTGCAAGCTGTTGAGCAAAGCCACTAGCTGTTCGTAAACAACGTCATTTGCGAGGATATAAATACCATCTACCATCAGGTTCTCCAGTGACTCCTACTAGTTCGGGATTTTTTGCTAATGCACCTGTTACTAGTCCTAAGCTCAAGCTTTGAAGGCTACCGTTCACTTAACTCTCTCGTTCAATTAGGTACCTCAAACGAAGTTGTACTGAACATAACTCAACAAAGACGCCCAGAAACTTAGGAAAAATCTTTCACAAATTCTGAAAGCCATTCCAGTAGATTTAGTTTATGCAGAATGACTTGCCTAGCTTCTGCGATCGCGTCTTTTGCCTCGTACCACGCATCTGGGGTAGCGGTCACTTCCTGAATATACGCCAGCCCTTTTTCATCTAAACTCGGTAACCTCAAGAAGCTGCCGGGGGGTAACAGCTTATCTGCCGCCGAACCGCCGTGGTAAATTGGCAAGCACCAAGCCAGGAGAGAATCCCAGAGCTTTTCGCTCACATACCAATCATTATCAGCATAATTTTCAATTGCCAAGTTGTAGTAGTAGGGAGCCATCCCATACCATTTGTTCTTCAATTCGCCACATGGGTGAGTATTTTCAGGTAAGCCACGACCGTACAAATCGAACTCCAATCCCTGGGATTGCAGCAACTGCAAAAATCCCAAACGCTGACGATGGTTAGCAGTACGGCTAATCCCCGACGTCACCCAACTACAGCGTTTTACCTTTGGAGGTGGCTCCATCTCATTTAGCTCTCGAAATGAGTTGGCATGGTACCAAATTGCTGGCATATAGTTTGGAGTTGGGGCATAGTCATCTGGGCCAGAAATATACCCGCAAAATGGCTGCGCTTTTTTATAAAACTTAATATTAGTTTCAACAACCTCATCCAGGGGTGGCTCTCGCAAAAGAAATATTACGCGTTCTTTGGCAACGCCTCCAAGTTTAGTTTGTAGGGCTTGTATTTCCTCTTCGTAGCGGCTTTGTTCCCGTTTTTGATTAAAAAATAAGCCAGCCTTTTTTGGAGAGGGGCTGGGAAAATCATGAAAATTGTATAAAAGCATAAAGTCCGGCTTGGAGGCTTTTGCCTGCATTTGAATATTGCCCCAAGCACCAAAGGGATGAGGAGTTTGTTGCCATAGCCAATCGCTTTGATTGAGTCCCTGATAGCTACTAATCATCCCGACAATTTTTTGACTCATACATTAAGCGGCGAAGTTACTATGATTTTTGGCGGTGGGCATCTCACAAAGCGCGATCGCATCAAAGCGATCATCACTACCATAAGAATATTTTTGGTTAACGTCAAAAGGCTGCCTAATCCCCCGCGCGATCCTAGCACAGTGCTAGCTCAACGCCACTAAGCTGGAACTTCCTGATGGAGCGATCGCAGTAGCCGTTTGCAGGAGTAGAAAGTATACATATACATAACATCTACAGCAGAATCAGGGGAGTTACGCCTCTGCCTGTACCGCCCTTATCGGTGAGTAAACCCGTCATCAATCAACATCCCCGCCGGAATTGCTATTACTGTAGCTCTAACCTGGCAGCTTTTTTTTGATTAATTTTTCCCTCATTGATCTAACTAGCGACAGAAGCTAAAACTTAAGTAAACCTTAAAAATAGTTACTATGGGGATCGTATCTAAGCGAAGGCAAATACTATTTTTAACCCTAACATTAGACTTTTTACAAAAACTTTATTAATTTATAGTCACGACCTGGTATCTAGGGGAGATGAGGTAGATCAACGCAAAACGGTAAGGGATTTGTGCGGATCAACCCTATCTGTAGCCGTTTTTATTTCAGAACAATAGTAAATTATTGCTAAATTCAAGTTGCCAACAAGTAAACTTGCTATGATAATGAACAATGAGATGATTAAGAGCGCAGTCAATTTAAGACAGCTAGAAATGAATTACTTAATTGACTTTTTGAGGGAATTAGTAGTAATCAGCTGTGCAAACTCTAATTTTCATCTACTTTTTAATAAATTAGTAAAACCAGGGATCTTAAAATGATCGTAAAGCAAGTAATCTGTTGTCCAAATTGTGGAAGTAAAGCGGAAAGACACTATTCCCTTGCTACTAACTTGACCCAAACTCAGTGTCCTCAGTGCGATTATTTAATGATTAATTGTTCTCGTACAGGCAAGGTTATAGAGGCTTACGCGCCAGGAATCTACGCCCACCGTTAAAGAAGATGGAAGTAAAAAAGTAAAGGCAAAAAAGATGAGTTTATCTTCTTTGCCTTTTTGAAAGCGGCTAAGCGCAATTAATAGTTGTGAGTTTCATCATTTCTTAAACTGTCAGCAGCGCTCAACATTCAGTTCTAAATATTCGCTGGCTTAGTGATTAGTGTTTTGCAACTCTTTACATTTGGCTAATGCTGCGTTGTAAGCGCCTTGGTAATCTTCTCCACCCAACATCAAGTCGCCGTAATATTCATAGGGAGCTGCACCGTAGACGGGAAGTGGTGGGTCGTCGGGATAGTCTTCTTTAGCTTCTTCGATAGCAGCTTTGAGTTTTTTAACACTGAGGCGTTGTGCCGGAAAGTAATAAAGTTCCGGGATGTTTTCTTCTTGGCGGAGGGAAGTTGGGTCAACAAGGCTCTCCTCAAGCTCAATCCAGCTATGCTCAATGGGTACATAGGGTCTGATGTTACGGACAAGAAAGCCTTGTACATAGGTAGCCCCTTGCATCAGCAAGGCGGCTTTGTAGGCGTTGTCAAAGCTGTTGTTTCGCTTGCTATTAATTTGTTTGGCTATTTCCAGAGAGAGAGTGGTATCTAAGGGTTTACTCATCAAAGCTCCTTTAGGGTTTGACACAGTTAGGACTTGGCGCATAGAGGGTGAGCCACTTCCGCACCCGCAAGGATTACTCATCGTTGCTGCCAGTTGGGGAAAGGGAAACAACCTACACCCAGTCCTACGGTCTTAACCATAAACGATCGCGGATCTCGCTAGAGACGATATCAGTGGCGATCGCTGATTCTTAGATCAGGTAAATTAACTGTCACATCTACTAATGAGAAAAAGCGCCTGGGAGTCTTGCCGTGTTTCGACCCCAAGCGCTTTTTCCTTTTCACTCCTCACACAAGAGAAGAATATCGCGTTCTGGCGAAAAAGGGAACATGGGTGCGTGTCACTTGTCGAAGTGTCACTCATCAACAAGAGAGCCATTCAGTGTTGTCACTTAGCAATCCAGAGAAGGCAAAAAGCCTGAAGTGTAGTAGATACAGACGATTTCACACATCAGCCCATTTGCGAAGTAAATTGGAGTAACTCTTGGAGAGCAGATCAAACTCAGTCGTTTTGCCTTGGTTGTGAAAGATGGAACGACGCACCGTATCCAAATCAAACAAGATTTCGCGATCGCTGGGGTCACGTACCAGACTCTGAACCCAAGCGATCGCTACTAGCCTCACGCCTTCAGTGACAGGTTCTACGCGATGCAGGGAGGAAGACGGATAAATAATTGCTGACCCTGCTTCTAGCTTAAAAGACCGTTCCTCCTCAACGTTCTCAATCACCAGTTCTCCTCCCCCGTAGCTAGAGGGCGCAGTGAGAAAGAGCGTCAAAGAAATATCAGAGCGCAGAAACTCCTTGCCCATCAACGCATTGTCCACATGGCTACCGTAGGACATTCCGGTGTCGTAGCGGCTAAAGAGAATCGAGTGGATTGCTTTCGGTAGAGCGGCAATCTGCAATAAAGGATGGCGTAACAGCGCCTTTGTGACTAAACCCTTTAAATCTTTGGTGTCGGGGGCTTGAGCATTGAGCTGGGTATTGTGTTTGACCAAGCGTGCATGCCAGCCAGCCGTCGTCTTGCCATCCACAAACTCGGCAGTATCAAGGCAGTTCGTAATAAATGTGAGTTCCTCAGACGTGAGGATATTTTCAATAGAGAGAATCATCCAAAAAACCTCTAGCAGTCATACCTCAGTGCAGAGCAGCCAAGACCAAATAAGGCGTCTTTGCACTAAATCAAAACTTCTAGTTTAAGCCTGTTGGCGTCCGGCTAAAAGATATCTATTCCGTAGGGTTAGTGCAGTTTACCGTTGCTACCAATGACTATGGCTTTTGGATCTATAAACAAACAGTCTTTTACTTGTAGAGTATATAGAACCCTAAAAAGTCTGTAAATTTTTAGGATATTTGGAGGAACATCACAATGAAAACGAAAACAGCAGGATTATTACTTTTACTGGGCTTAATTGTGCCACTAGCAGCATGTGAGGGTGCTGAGACGGAGGAGGAAACGATACCGGAAACAACCATAACACCGGAAACAACCATAACACCTGATGCCACTACTACACCGGGAGCGGTTGAAGGTGGTGAAGGTGGTGAAGGTGGCGAAGGAAGCTAAACCTGATTAACTTTAGTTAGGCAGTTAGGCTGATTCATTATTTAAAGGAAATCACCTTAAATCCTTGCAGAGTAAGTTCCTCACACGAGGAATTTGCTCGCAAGATAAATGAAACGGGCAAACATCCATAAACGAGCGGAAACTGACGAGGATTTTCGATTAAATAAGGCTAGCAGAATCGCGATCAAGAAATAATGTTGCCTGAGCTTGGGTGCGGAGGAAGGACGCCGGGTAATCGTTGCCGATTGGCTCCGATAGCATTGACTTGACAGCGATCGCCTTACGTTTTTCTGGGGCAAGACAGAAGATTTTTTTCGCTTTGCCCAGCATCGGTAGGGTAAGGGTAAAGGCGTATTGCGGGACGGCTTCGAGCTGCGGAAATTGCCCCCGATCGACTTGCTGCTGCTGCGTAACTGGGTCAAGCCTGACTAATTTTATTGAATAGGGGTCGTTAAAATCTGCAACAGACGGCTCATTAAAGGCTAAATGACCGTTTTCTCCCAAACCTAGGCAACATAAATCAATCGGTTGTGCTTGTAGAAGTAGGGAGTAGCGATCGCACTCGGCTAACGGTTGTAGAGTATCCCCTTCAATGTAGTGAAACCTCTGGGGTTTTACCTGTTGCTCAACTCGCTCTCGCAGATAGCGGCGAAAACTAGCGCTGTGGTTGGCATCAATTCCCAAATATTCATCGAGATGGAATAGCGTCACCTTTGACCAATCCACACCTCCCAAGGCGACTAAAGCTTCAAGGAATTGAATTTGTGAATTTCCTGTTGCCAGGATTACCGCTGCTGTGCCCTGCTGGTTAAGGGTGTCTTGCAGGTAACGTTGGGCAAGGTGCGCCACATCTTGAGACAGTTCAGCTTTAGTTTCGTAGAGGCGTACTGATAAGGCATCGACCGAAAAGACTTTTGTAGGCATCAGCGGTTGATCAGACTTAGGCACCATCAATCGTAGTTCAACCGCAGACGATTCACCCAACAGGGCTTAAAAAGGTACGGCGTACATAACATCTCTTGCCAGGATGCAACAGGTTGCCTGATCCCCCTCGCATCCCCTTTAAAAAAGGGGACTTTGAGTAGGTTCTCCCCTTCTTAAGGCGATGCGTAAGTCCTATAAAAGTGGCAGAAAACCCTGAGATTAACTAATAGTCCGCCGCTGATACCTGCTGATGGCGATCAGGGCGATCGCGACTACGAGCAGCAGCATCCATTCTGCGGGTTCTGGGGTACCGGAGACATTCAGTGGATTAGATGGCTGAGTCAGTTGCTCGTTGCCAGATTCGACTTCCCGATCGAAGCGATCGCTTTTTTGTTCGGCACGTTTTAGGGCTTCCCGCTGCTCGTCGTTGACCAAGACAATCATTGAGGAGTAAGGCGTGACGATGTCGTAGGTTTTAGCGATCGCGTGGATCGCATCTAGTTGCGTCACCTGCTTTGTATCTTTCTCCTGACTCAGTCCCAGTACCAATTGCCGCGCCGCCAACGGCTCAAAGCCTTTAGAAGAGTTTTGATTAGTAGGAGTGGGTTCGGTTAATTTCTCGGAAGCCTGGTTGTGAAGCGACCAAGCATAACCCTCCACTACATTCACAACAGATTTGCCCAATGCTTCCTTTGTTGCCAGTCGTTGCAGCACTTCCGGGATATCTGTAGAGACGCCGCCGCCGCTATTTTGAATGGCTTGTAATGTGGCATCATCGTAAGCCGGAGGCAACTGTCCACCCAGATGCACTACCCACAGGGGAGCTTTGATCGCAGGGACGGCTTTGCTGTCGTCGGACAACTCATAACTACCCTGATCCGTGACTAACAAAATTCCATCGTAGGCAGTATCCCCTTGTAACTGAGCAAATTGCTGGAGGATTTGTTTGAGCTGGATGGTGCCGTAGAACGTTTGCTTTGGCACCTCAAACTGACGGAGATTATCAATCCGCTGAGGAGTCGCTCCTGCTGTAGCGGTGATGTACAAGTCAGCATCATTGTTGGCGAAATTGTTGTCAGCAAAGCCCTTCGCCTTCAACCAATCAAAGGTTTGGTTCAACTCCCGAACGCGATCGCCCATACTGCGGGAACTATCTAGCACCACTGCAAACCGCTTACCTTGGGGCAAAGAATAATCGGACTTCTTCAGCGGCTTTGCCTCAATGCGATCGCTCAAAATCCCCTTCGGGTTATCGCTATCTGAGAACGTTACCTGATGCACGGTTGGAGCATTCTTCCCTGTGGCACTTACATAAGCGGGTAGCCAATCCTCAAGCTTCCCAGGTTTGTTGGCTCCGATATAAAGTCGCTCAGTATCGCGATTCCAGAAGATGTTGCGTTTTTCCGCTAATTCCGGCATTTTCCAGCCGGATTCTTGCCGCATCACTTTGTAACTCAGCCACAAATGCATTTCCATCGGTCGCGACACTGGTTCTGTCTCCCAATCACGTTTTGGGGGAATCGGAAAGGCACGCAAGCGATAATGCCGGGGGCCAACTTGTTCCAACAGCGCCGGGTCTACCCGTTGCTGGACTTGTTCGTTGTAGACTTGCTGGGCAGCACCGCGCGGCGAAACGGTAAAGGGGAAGCGCTGTTGTCGGTCGCCTGTATCCCCAAGCCATAAACCAGTAATAACTGCACTTTCGGGCAACGAGAAGGAGTAGAAGATTTCCTGTTGATCGAAGGTTTGGTTTTCGTAGACCTCATAGAGTTCGATGTCTGCCCAATCGCCTTGGGGTTTGAGGGTGACAGTTTGCGATCGCAACCACACCTTTTTCTCGTTCAGATTCAACAGCCCCGCCTTTGCCTCGTCCCGATTGGCGGTAGATTGAATCGCATGTTGCACCGCTTTTTGTTCTGTCTTTTGCAGGGGCGCATCAAAAAACGCTGCATAGAGCTTCTCTGCTGTTTGAATATCCCCACGAGAGCCGATATATAAAAACGGCGACATGAATGAATTGTAGATATCTTGCACCACCTGAGCTTGAGATTGGGGTAGCCCAAAAACCTCTTGATACATAAGGCGGATGTGGTCGTTTTCCTCCCTGGTGCTGAGGTAGCGATAAGCGAGCAAATTGGCATTCACCAGCCCTTTACGAATTACCTCAGACTGCGCTAAAAGCGACTGTCGAGTACTGTCTGTAGTTGCAGGTTTTTCTAACAATGCAAAGGCGCGAACCTGTGGTTGTTGCTGTAAGGCAACAAAAAGACTCAACCAAACCACCACCACTCCCAAAGAACCCAACGCCGTTAACTTACGACCATACTGGGAGGAAAATGCCTGCAAAATTTGTCGCCCTGAGTGAATGTAAAGACCTGCCAGTGCCGAAGGCATGACAATAAATAACGTGCAGCTAAACCCAAACAACACCAGTAGGATTGGCCCCCACCACAGTACCGACAAAGCCGTCCAAGACAATGACTGTATAAAGGCGGCTAACCACTCAAATTTCAAAAACTCGACAATGACAACGGTAGCCAGGGGTAGGGCATAAAACAGTAGCACGGCTCCTACATAAATCCCTGTCAGTAGCATTAAGCTATGACTGAGCAGTTGCAGCCATGCTAGGGGACGACGCTGGGAGGCGTAGCCGTAGAGTAATTGGACAGCAAAGGCGGCAATACATAAGGCAATTGTGCCGATAATTTGAGTACTCGCCGGGGTGAGTTCTCGTAGCAGAAATAAACGGATCAGGCAGAGGAGAAATAAGGGAGCTTCCACGCCATAAAATAGCCGCATTAACTGCAAGGGTTGTTTGCGGAAACGCCACCATCCCAAACCCGTACAGATTGTGGGGACGGCGACTAAAGCTAGGAGGGTAATCAGGTATTCACCTGGAATTTGCCCGGTTACGGCGGCGGGAATTAAATAAGCGCCCACAAAGGGCAAAATCCCTGCATAAACAATCGTGAGAAAGGTCAGGTTCCAAATCCAAAAGATGGATTGAAACGTCACATCAAATACCCGCTTGAGTTTCATTGCTACACTTCCTTGGAGATGGTGGATTGAATAGTGGCAGGTTGCTCATGCACTACGTTTAAACTACGGTCGATGGCATCGTGAATCGCAGTGGCAAAGGCTTGAATTTCCGGGCTATCGGGGCGGCGATGGTTGTCGAAGAGAATGGACACTAAAACCCAATTTTTTTGGTGGCGAGCAATCTCACTCCATAGGCGAGATAAAAAATCATCAGTGGTTTGTTGAGGGGATTGAAACCAGTAGGCGGCAGAAAATCTCTGATTCGATAAAGATAGCCAACGCGCTAGGACAACAGGCGTTAGCTGTTGGCGATTGATGCGGTTCACTTCCAAGCCGCTCCCCATCAAGCACAGTTCTGGGGAGTGGTAATTGCGCCAGGAGGTATTAGCAACAACCAACATTGAACCTGTCAAATCCCCAAGGGCAAAGCGTCGTTTTTCTGGGATTAAGCTCGGATAACTAGCGAAGAAGTTTTGTTCGGCAGTGGTTAGGGGGATGGGTTTTGAGACAATTTCTTGGGGCCATTGCAAGGCAGTAACTACCAGAGGTTGTTCCGATGGTGTTGGGTAGAGTTGGGGAACTAGCCCGATGGTGATCATGCCGACGAGTAGCAGTGCGAGTTGATACCGATTGGCAATTGCTCCCTTGCCCTGAGACGGGAATGCCTTTGTCTCTACACTCTCTCCTGTTTTCCTAGAAGCCCATAAGGGAACACGCTGCAACAGTAGCCAGGTAACGGCACAGGCAAATCCTAATCCGAGGATTCCTAGGGGAACGTGGAGAACTTCCGCGATCGCACTTTGTCCCCAAACATGAATCAGCAATACTAACAGTAATACCCGCACAGTATTGGCGGAAATCAACAACAATAGGTTGGACAAGCACACCAACAACCATCGCCATCCCAACACCCGCCCTTCTAACCCTGTGACGGCAAGTAAAAAGAGCGTCCCTATCCACAAACTTTTTAGCCCACTACAGGGTGCATCGACATGGGCAACTCCGTTTTCTAATACGATGATGTCGTAGGAAGAAATCGCGGCAATTTTCCAACTCGCGAGGATTTGCTCTACCGCATGAGCCGTCAGTATCCGTGCTGGCAAACCCAGTCCCGTCCCAATTTGGGTACTGAAGGGAATGACACAAGCAAGCAGGGTAGCAATGGGCAATCCTTTTCGCCAAGGCTCAGGTGTTAAAAATACACCGCAAAGCCCATAGGTTCCTAGTAAAAATAGCAGCACCGTTAGTTGGTGGATATCAACCAGCCACTGGATAGCGATCGCACTCACGGCGGAACCCAACATCAGCAGCAAGGGATAGGGTGCAAAGATAGGAGCCAAAGAAAAAATCTGTCGCCATTTACCGCGACGGTAAAGACGCACTCCCTGAACCATCAGAGCGATTCCCCCTAACCCCATCAGCATCAAATTGAGGCGCGATGCTGACTGCAAAGATTGAAAGAGCCATTGGAGGGAGGAAATGTTGACACCCGCCCAAACCGCAAGGAGTAGAAATGAGCTAAGGATGCTGTTTTTTAAGGTAGCTGAATGAGTGGCAGCACGCATAGTTTCTCCTAAAACTCCTCTACCTACAATACGGACTAGCTACAATAGCCGCCGAAACTATTCCGGATACGCAACAGTAAAAAGCATTATTTCCGCAGTTGATGCCACGTTCTACAGTAATTTTTAATTAAAATCAAGGATAAAGTACTTTGTGTAAAAAAGAATTTATCCTTCTCTGGACTTTTAAGCGCTTTTTCTTTTCTGGTGTCAAAATCAGTAAGCTCAGCGTCTAGCAGCTTATTGGAACAGTGGCTACAAATAAATATTTGTGTGTTGAATTACCACATTTTATATAGCTTATAAAAAAGTATATCGCCCTTGAATCCTAACTTTTAGATTTATAAAAAACATTATCTCTATTTTTACTATTTATCTATATTGTTTATATAAAATTGAAGATTAACAAAATCACTGTTTCCATAGGTGCCTTCTTTCTAAGGATTAATACGTAGATTTTTAATTAAAAAAGTATTGAATCTTAGCAACTGGGGAACCTCAACACCCCAAGGGCAATCATCTAGAAGTATAACTATAAAAGTTTTATATTTAATTAGAGAAGTTTTTGAATTATTTTTTAAAGTTTTAACAAAAAATTGTATTTCGCATAGATTCGATGATATTTATAAATAAGAGATTACTAGGTAAATATTTTTTATTAAAAATAATCAAGATAAAGTCTCAGTGCCAAATATGGGGAAGCTCACTCAAGTAAGGATGAGGGCATTTATTATCGGATTGCTCTTAAGCGTTTCGGGGTTAGTGGAAGCTAGAGAGCTGTTTCGCCACTCCACAGGCAACGTTTTTACTCTCACTGCTAGCTTGGCTTCAAGTCCGTTTAACTGGATTTTAGATAGCGATGCTTTTAATCAATGCCTTAGTGGTCAAAGTCCAGTTAACTTCCTCCTCTTTGCAGAATTGGGTTGCCTGATTAGTTGGGCTTTGTTAGTTGCTGGGCTTTATTCCTACTGCATCCCACTGGTGACTAACCTCAGGGAAGTACGGCAAGACCTGCAACGCTCGAATGAAGAGCTAGAAACTTTAGTAGAGGCAAGAACAGCTCAATTAGAACAAGCCAATCAGCAACTACAACAAGAAGTTGTCCAGCGTACCTACTCGGAGGTGGCACTACGGAAGAGAACCGCAGAGTTGAAGGAGCGGTTGCATCAGCACTTAGCGGTGGCGCAACTTGGGCAACAGGGGATTGCCAGTACGGATTTATCCATCTTGATGCAGGAAGTTGTTATCCTGGTAGCCCAGACGCTCTCGGTGGAGTACTGTGAGGTTTTGGAACTGTTGCCCGGTGAAAGTGCGTTCTTGCTGCGGGCGGGAGTAGGTTGGCAGGATGGGTTAGTGGGTTTGGCAAAAGTGGGAACGCAGGCTAGTTACCAAGCGGGATACACCTTGATGAAGGACGAACCCGTGATTGTGGAAGACCTGCGCGTTGAGACGCGCTTTAGTGGTTCGCCTCTTTTGCACAACCACAAGGTGATCAGTGGTGCAACTTTAGTGATTCCAGGGAAGAAACAGCCCTATGGGATTTTAGGGGTACACTCTACGCAAGAGCGTCAGTTTACCAAAGATGATGTTCACTTTTTGCAGGCGATCGCCAACGTCTTGGCAGCGGCAATTGAGCGTTACCAATCAGAAGCCGAACTGTACTTACTCAAACGAGCAATTAATTCCAGCAGTAACGGAATTGTGATTGCGGATGCAGTTGAGACAGATAATCCGGTGATCTACGTTAATCCTAGTTTTGAGCGTTTAACGGGCTACAAGTCTGAGGAAATCGTTGGACGAAATTGTCGATTTTTACAAGGGACAGATACTCACCAACCTGCCCTGGAAGGGTTGCGAAACGCGATCGCCACAGGTAGAGAATGTCGCGCGGTTCTCCGCAACTATCGCAAAGATGGCACGCTGTTTTGGAATGAACTTTATACGGCTCCGGTCTACAATACCGAAGGCTACTTGACTCACTTTATTGGCGTTCAAACGGATGTCACCGAGCGCAAGGACTTTATAGAAGCCCTGGAAAAAAGCGAGGAGCAGTTCCGCCTCACCTTTGAACTGGCACCGATTGGCATGGTCATCGCCACTTTGGGCGGTAAGTTTTTGCGGGTCAATCAGGCATTGTGCGACGCGGTAGGCTACACCACCGAAGAACTCCTCAACCTCACCCTTGCAGATATCACCCACCCTGATGACTTAGCCACTAACTTGATTTTGGATCGACAGTTACTTGAGGGTACGATTTCCGAATTTCAACTGGAAAAGCGCTATCTTGCCAAGGATGGTCGGATTGTCAATGCCCTCTTGAAAGTTGCTCTGGTTCGGGACTCTCAACATTTACCGCTTCATTTCATCGCTCAAATTGTTGATGTCACTCAGCACAAGCAAATGGAGGAACGCCTGCGACACGACGCGTTTCACGATCCATTGACCGGACTGTCCAACCGCGCCTTATTTATCGATCGCCTCAAACAGGCTCTTAATCGGGCAAAGCGCTACAACGATTATTTATTTGCTGTCCTATTTTTAGACCTCGATCGCTTTAAGGTTGTCAACGATAGTGTTGGGCATATGGTGGGAGACCAATTGCTAATCGCGATCGCTCGTAAGCTAGAACTCTGCCTGCGCCCGATAGATACCGTTGCTCGCCTAGGGGGAGACGAGTTCACTATCCTTTTAGACAATATCCAAGATCATCAAGATGCGATCAGTGTGGCTGAACGCATTCACCACGAACTCGTGCAACCCTTTAACCTAGATGGGCATGAAATCTTTACCAGTGCCAGCATTGGCATTGCCCTGTACTTAGCACCCTACGACCAACCAGAAGACTTGTTGCGCGATGCTGATATCGCCCTGTACCGCGCCAAGGAAATGGGTAAAGCTCGTCATGAGATTTTTGACAAGGAAATGCACGCCCATGTCTTAGGGCGATTGCAACTCGAAACTGACCTGCGACGGGCATTGCGAAATCAGGAGTTTCACGTTTACTACCAACCGATCACCTCCTTAATCACGGGTAAGCTGACAGGCTTTGAAGCGTTGATTCGCTGGCAACATCCTGAGCGGGGTTTAGTTTCTCCGGTTGAATTTATCCCCATTGCCGAAGAAACTGGGTTAATCGTCCCCATCGGTCAGTGGATACTCCAAGAAGCCTGTGCCACTATGCAGGTTTGGCAAAAGCAGTTTCCCCACCTCGCCCCCTTAACCATCAGTGTGAACCTTTCGGGTAAACAATTGAGGGAGCAAGATTTAATTGAGCAAATCGACCAAGTGCTGGCAGAAACTCATTTGGACGGACACAGCCTGAAGCTAGAAATTACTGAAAGCATATTGATGGATAATGCTGAAACGGTAACTGAGATGCTTCTACAACTAAGAAAGAGGAATATTCAGCTATCCATTGATGATTTTGGCACGGGTTATTCGTCGCTCTCCTATTTGCATCGTTTTCCCGTTAATACCTTGAAGATTGACCGCTCGTTCGTCAGTCGGATGAATCAAGATGATGAAAACTCCAAGATTGTCCGAGCAATTGTCTCTCTTGCCCATACCTTGAAGATGGATGTCATTGCCGAAGGCGTAGAAACGCGATCGCAACTTCACCAACTTCAGTCCCTAGAGTGCGAACAAGGACAAGGCTACCTTTTCTCTAAACCCTTGGATGTCCTTGCTGCTGAGATTCTGCTCGCCCAAGCTCCAACATGGGAAGGGTGCTTTCGCTAACTGCTAACATGACTCAGGATTCAGTACTTAGAACTACTAAGTACAAGTTCAGGATTTATTTTAGGAGTACAACTACTCAATGACTCAAGCAAGTACATCTGCAAAAACTCTCACTATCGATATTGGTGGTAGTGGCGTAAAAGTCATGGTTTTAGATGCAATGGGGCAGCCGTTGACTGAACGCAGCCGTGTCGATACGCCCAACCCACCGACACAAGAAGCGGTTATTGACGCGATCGCGCAGTTAGTATCAGGGCAAGGAGACTTTGATCGCGTCTCTGTAGGATTTCCTGGTGTGGTGCGAGACGGTGTCATAGAAACGGCAGCAAACCTACACCCCAGTTGGCTGCAGTTCGATTTAGCAACGGCACTCACCAGTCAGTGGAATAAGCCAGTGCGGGTTGTCAACGATGCGGATATGCAAGGACTAGGAGCAGTTGCTGGAAAGGGCTTAGAACTGGTGATTACCCTCGGTACGGGTTTCGGTTCTGCCTTATTTTTGCACGGTAAGCTTGTGCCTAATTTGGAGGCTGGACATCATATGTTTCGCAAAGGGGAAACTTATGAGCAGCAATTAGGGCGCGCCGCACTGGAGCAAGTCGGCGATAAAAAATGGAACACTCGCTTGCAAAAGGCGATCGCCTCTTTAGAGCATTTGTTTAACTACGACTACCTCTATATCGGTGGTGGTGAAGCTAAAAAAATCAACTTTGACCTACCTCCCAATGCCAAAATCGTGCCCAATATCACAGGGTTACTCGGTGGCATTGCTTTATGGCGAGAGTAGAAAGTCTAAGGAGTGGCGCAGGAATTGGTGAAAACTAGCGATCGCTTTGAGTCGCTGGTCTTAATGTCTATGCTATGGGGTGAATATGACAATGCCTAACAACTTGTCAAAGCTTGCTGTTTATTCGCTCCCTATAGCCTCTAGATCAGAATTTATATTAGCAAAACTTATAAAGTTTACAAGTAATTTAAATCATATTTATTGATTTTCTTTTCGTGTTTACCCTCATAATGAGGAATAGACGCTTAAAAAAGCTACTTTAAATTCTTACTAAAAAACCAATTTCCCTTGGAGAAAAATACTAAATATGAGCTTAATGACCTGCCTACTCATCACCTTATTCAACATTGTAGGATGTATTGCACTTCCTAAAGTCCTCTCTACAATTTTGAATCCTAAAATTAAGACGACGAGTAGCGTGCGAGAAAACGCCCTAGCTAAACCTCAGAAGGCAATAGGGGTAAAACCTGTAGTTCTTTCAGAATCTCCCAATTTGTCTTAAGGAACGTCGATTCAATAACTTAAAAAATTCAAAATATGTAGGGGCATGATAATGCCATGCCCTGAAGTAGAGAGTTGGAAGTTACTAAATCTCTACTCCTTAAAAGTTTGTCTATCGATGCAATTTTAGTCGGCTAATCAGCACAATTTTGTTCATGTAAGTAACGGGCTAGAGCTACATCTACATAGCTATGATTCCCGGCTTCACCCGCCAGAACAGTGAAAGGCTGCTGGGGTTCGCCCAAATGGTCTAAAACTAACACCGCCTCAGAAAAATCTTGGTGCTGCGTGTCGCCGTTGACAGTAACCACGGCTTTTAGTCCGGCTTGTGAGGAAGCTTTCAGTCCGTTAGCCGAGTCTTCAAAAACCAGACAATCTTGTGGGTCTAAGTCCATCGCTTGTAGCACGTAATTATAGACATCTGGCGCTGGCTTTTTTTCAGGAACCATGTCACCAGCGGCTACAACCTCAAACCACGCTACCGCTTCAGGAGGCAACGTGCTTTCTAGCAAAGCCTTGGAATTGGGGCGAGAACTGGTAGTAGCGATCGCTAAACGTAGTCCTTGCTGTTGAGCCTCTGTTAACAATCGCTGCACCCCAAGCCGCAAGGGGATACTTCCTTCAGCTAATAGTTCTTGGTAATACTTGCTCTTAGACAGGTGCAAGTCGGCAATGAATTCATCTAAATCAGTAGAGGGAGTAAAGTCGGGTTGGTAGTCAGTTATGTAATACCGCATGCGCTCTTTGCCACCAGAAACAGACAGCAACTCACCGTAGAGTTCGCCTGACCAATCCCAGTCCAATCCAGCTTTGGCAAAGGCGCGATTAAAGGCAACCCGATGCCCATCTCGTTCCGTATCTGCCATCGTTCCATCCATGTCAAAAATCAAGGCTTGTAGTTTGCTCATCAGTCGTTATTAAATGCGCTTCTTTCCAGTTAAATACTAGCGGGTGAAGCAAAGAGGAATGCAAGTTGACAACGCGGGTTCATTCAGCCTCCCTACTCCAGAAAAAGTCAAACCACCAGGAACGCAACGAACGCCTCTAGCGGTTTGAGCTGGGTATTATTTGATTGTTATGACTCTGAACGTCCGCTACCTCTGACTGCTCTGATGAGGAGTTTAGTCCTCCGTTGGTAGCGACGAAGTGGAGGAAGCGATAAAAACTCCACAACCGTCTTCAGCCATCTTTCTTATAGACACTGTCCGTACATCTGACATCGCTCTCCTTCGATGTACGACTAGGAACCACTGCTGTATAACTTTCCGCCAGTGCCATTTGTTTCTTAACACTTATTAATTTAATGTAAACTGCCTTAGTTTTTTGTCCCTCAAGAGGCGGAATCTGTCTCTAACTTCTGTGGGAAGCGATCGCCTTGTGACGGTCTATCTGTAGACAGAAAGGGGGGAGTTGCTTTCTTAGCGCGATCGCTCTATTTCAGTTTGGTCAATCTTCTGCTTGAGTACCATCAGGGAAGGGGCGGTATAGCAGCAATTAGTCAGAGGATCATAACCTTGCCAAGATTGCCCTTGACAGATAAACCAATCGCGATAAATCTCATTACCGTCAAAATCGCCTTCAAGGGTCATCCACTCCCCACTAAGCACCAGCCCTAAATCGCTCAGGGCGTAAAGTTGCGGTTGTAGCCAATCCCAAAGAACTTGCAGACTCTGAAAAATACCGGGATGCCAGTAAAATTCAGTTTCCGTGCCGCTTATTTCAACTCGATACCCCTGCTGTACTGGATAGATTCGGACTTCAATCCCACCTTGTTCAATGACTTCGATGGGAGATTTTTTAGCTGGCATTTTCAAGAACAACTCAATTCTTCTTATACTCACATCTTGCACCAGTAGCGTTACCCGCTGTGGGAATTAATTCCCTGGCTAATAGCTATAGTCCTCTTAAGAGGACTAAAAACTTACCCAACTTTCGAGCTTGAGTCCATTTAATGGAATTAGGCTACTCGCTGTGGGAATTGATTCCACGGCGGGCTTTGTCACTTGCCCTTGAATGGTGCAAGATGTGAGTAAATTTATTGACGCAAGTTGGTTGGAGCGCACCTTTGGCTGGCTTCAGCGTTATCGTCGATTGAGCCGCGACTATGAGAAGCTACCGCAATCCGAAGAAGCCTTTATCTACCTCGCTATGATTCGACTCATGCTCAATCGATTAGGGTAATCCGAGGCTTTTAAAACATTCTCTTACTTATCCTTGAATTTTATCAAACATACTGACTTTATCAAATAATGATAATTCATAACTTATCCTAACTTTTTCGTCTGGTAAATAACCCATATCAAGAGGTAATTTATCAATACAATTACGCCATTTAAAAATCCACTGTTCTAAAACATTATTTGTTACTACCCTTGGATGATAAGAAAAATTCAAGTAGAAACGACCATCTGAAACATTTATTTTTATTTCCTCATACACTGATTCATTTTGATTTTCTTGTAAACTTAATCCATGTTTTGCTACTTGAATAACCTCCTCAACTAATTGCGTGGTTTCTGGACAATGTGCGAAATTGATAAAAACTATATTAGAAAAAGTTTGTGTTGCCCCCAAAATATATTTTTTCTTGTCATCTGCCAGCTGAAAATTTTTGATGTCTTCTAACTTACTCCAAAATGCTTTTTTAATGCAAAAAGCAGGTAAATTCTCTAATTCATTACTATTACTATCGACTTTATTGTTTGAAAGTTCGGTAGCATATACACCAAAAAATTCAACACTAGCACCAGAATCGAGAAGTAACCATACTAAAGGAGTAAAAACTACAGGAGCATCATCAAAATCAGCACTTATTAGTACGACATCTGTCATTTTAGAAATTGCCAATTTCTTCATCAAAGCAGGTGTGAATGCAATTTTCTTTTGCGGTTTATAAATACCTACTGCTCCTCCAAAAGTTTTTTCCCATATTAAGTCTAAATTTTTAGGGTTTTCCATGTTTTTTTTATTTCAAACTAATTATCGAAATTTGTAAACTCAGAATCAATGTCTCTTGCTAGCTGCTTCACCTTGCCCACCCTACGTTACTGGTGCAAGATGTAAGTCTGCAATTTGTACTAACAAAATTTTAATCTTATGCACTGACCTCCCTCATACTTCTCTATCACTCTGATAGTATCGGGGAATTCTTTTTCATCTAAATACTCAATACAGAAACATTTGCCATTCTTTAATTGAAACTCAACAGCAAATTCACTGGGATTATCATTAGAAGCATATTGAGATTTAAGAACTTCTATTTTTTCTATCTTTTGATTAATTTTTTCTTGCCAAAAATCATTGTTAGTCAACTTCAAAATTATATAGCTACTACCAGGGATAGGCAAATTTCGTTCAATAACTCCTACACTGTTAGCTTCTGTTATAGCGACAAAGCAAATAACTTTACTACTATTAAATTTGATTTCAATAGCTCCATCAGCCATTTGTTCAAAATTATCTAAATCCATATCACTTACAAAAATATGACGCCGGATACTGACAACTGTGGTATTAACTAAATCTTGAAAAATTTTTTGCTTTTGAGAAAGAAGATTTGGGTTCATTTTTGAATTAATTTAGATTTACAAAAGTATCGAATTGGTCATTTATAATTCGCACACCTCTCCCTGTATCGGGGTTAAAGATATCTGTTCATACTTCATACTTTATCCTTCACCCCATCCGCCTTAACAACCGCTCTTAAGCATGGCATCTTAGCCAAGAATTTGGTCAATCATGCGATTAGCTTGTGAGGCATAGCCGCCACCAAAGAGATTGAAATGGTTAAGGATGTGATAGAGATTGTAGAGAGTTTTTCGTTGCTTGTAACCCGCATCTAAAGAAAAAACGTCGTTATAGCCGCGATAAAATGCAGACGGGAAGCCCCCGAAGAGTTCTGTCATGGCAATATCAACTTCGCGATCGCCCACATAAGTTGCTGGATCAAGAATCACAGGTTCTCCTGAAGTTGTAACCGCCGCATTACCTCCCCAAAGATCGCCATGCACTAAAGAGCTTTGCGGCTGGTGATTCAGTAGCTTAGGTACGGCTGCTATTAACTCCGCTTCTTTGGGAAAATGCCCGCTACGACGCCGTGCGAGTTGAAACTGATAACCTAAGCGATACTCAGCAAAAAACTCTGCCCAATCCGATGTCCAGTTGTTGATTTGGGGCGTAGAACCAATCGTGTTGTTCTGCTGCCAACCAAACATACTGCTATTACCTTCCGGTTGTGGCGGTTTAGCTTGATGCATGGCGGCGAGCTTCTGCCCCATTTCTTCCCAAGATTGGGTACTATTGCTGCCACCGAGTTCCAGCCATTCCAAGACAATGTAGCAAACATCAGCCGCCGTCCCCTCACAAATCGGTTTGGGCACCCGAATTGTCTGAGTCTCCCACATTTGCTGCAAACCTAGCACCTCAGCTGCAAACATATCGGCGTAAGACGCTTGATTGATCTTGACAAAATAGTTGCCAGTATTGCCAATTAGGGCGTAACACTGATTAATGCATCCACCACTAACAGAGCGGCGATTCTCGATTTGAAAGTCCTTGCCAATTGCGTCTGAAATCCGGGCAGCAATTTGCGTCCACATTTGTATAAGTATTGAGATCGATCAGCTAAAATTTTGCACCAGCTCGGACATAGTGTCTAGGATCGCTACCTTCTCTAGATAAAGAGCCACAATTTCTGTTAGGATGAATGTCTGCCAGTACATTCCGGTCTGTTGCTGGCGCATTGGAAAAAGCTCATTTAAGCCATCCAACTGAACTACACATTTACTGCTCTTAGACTGGCCCCAGGTATTTGATTTGGGATAGGGGCACCACTAGGAGCGATCGCATCCATGACATTTGATAACCTCGGTCTTTCGACCGATCTGCTTCGTGCTGTTGCTGACTCTGGCTACACGGAGCCAACCCCCATTCAACAACAGGCAATTCCTGCGATCTTGAAAGGGCAAGACGTTTTCGCCAGTGCCCAAACTGGAACGGGCAAGACGGCGGGCTTTACCCTGCCTCTTCTGCAACTCCTAGGCACTACCAAGCCCAACAAGGTACAGCGTATGCCTCGCGCCCTCATCCTCACCCCGACGCGCGAACTGGCAGATCAAGTCAACGATAGCGTCAAAACCTATGGCAAATACCTGTCGTTGAGATCGGCAGCGATCTATGGCGGTGTGGGAATTAAGCCGCAAATTCAAACTCTGCGTCGGGGAGTTGATATTCTAGTCGCTACGCCTGGTCGGTTGCTTGACCACGTTGGGCAAAAGACTGTCGATTTCTCACAGATAGAGATACTGGTGCTGGATGAATGCGATCGCATGTTAGACATGGGCTTCATCCGCGACATCCGCAAAATTTTGGCAGTGCTGCCTCCATCCCGGCAAACGCTGATGTTTTCTGCCACCTTCTCTAAACCGATCCAGCAGCTTGCCAGCACCCTGCTGAATTCTCCGACTCAGATCGAAGTAGCTCCCCGGAATACTGCCGCACAGCAGGTAGAACAGGTGGTGCATCCGGTCGATCGCGATCGCAAGCGAGAACTGCTTTCTCATATGATCGGGTTCCACAACTGGCAACAGGTGCTAGTTTTCACCCGCACAAAACACGGAGCCAACCGTCTAGCCCAGCAACTTGCTCAAGATGGGTTGAAAAGTACGGCAATTCATGGCAACAAAAGTCAGGCAGCCCGTACCCGTGCTCTGCAAGAGTTTAAGCAAGGGAAAGTGCGGGTACTAGTCGCCACCGACGTAGCATCACGGGGTCTAGATATCGATCAGCTTCCTCATGTGGTCAACTTTGAACTCCCCAACGTACCAGAAGACTATGTGCATCGCATTGGTCGCACAGGTCGCGCTGGAAACGAGGGACGAGCCGTTTCTCTAGTCAGCGAAGATGAATATCCATTCCTCAAAGACATCGAACGATTGCTCAATCAAACCCTTGTCAAAGACGTGGTTCCAGGCTACGAGCCAACCTTCCAAGCCCAGAAAGTTGTAGACCAACCGAAGCGTCAGCGCTCAAATCAAGGTCGCAGCAACCGCGCCAAGCCCCAGGCACCATCCAAACCCATCCGCAGCAAAAAGCCTGCCTCACCAGGGAGCGCTCGAAAAAGGCTGCACACGGCTTAAATCCCCGGTGACTATCGCCTAGTAAAGGCAAGATCCCCGATTTCTCTAGAGAAGTCGGGGATTTGAAGTGTTAAGGGTGTGAGCAGAGACTGGACTGGTTGAGGATGCAGGAGGGGCGAAGCTGTGTTGATCCGAAGGGTTGGTTGCACCAGAACCTACTGCATTGGCAAATCGATCCAAGTAACGGCAGGCGTGTGTGGCGGACAGCCCCGCATTCGCAACACGCGCATCCCCTTGGTTGCTTTCCGAAAGCAGGGGGAGACGACGAGGAATTACTGCCAAACCCCGCCCTCACACCCGGTGACTTATCCGCTTCCTGGGCATACTACGAACAGTACCGCGAAGAGGGCGATCGGACTATTGCTGCCATTGATGAAAATGGGGATGATTAACCCTCTTTCGTCAGCCTAGAGTAAAATCTTAATTTTTTGTCGGTCGTATCCTCGCAAACTTGTCAATTTATTCGAGAGTGATGGGAAAAGCGACAAGTGTAGCAAGAACTCCCTCAGTCTCATCGATAGAGAATACAGATTGTGATTCAACGTGTTACTCCTCTTTAGAGGAGTTGTTTGAGTCATAGGGGTGCAATCTCTACTTTAGGGAGAGTAGAAAACACTGTTATTGAAGACGGTCTAAACGCAAGCTCCTACTAGACCCACCCATTCAAAGATTTCTAATTTTTATTCTGATGAAGGTTAGACCAAAAAGTTTCAGTGTCATAGCGAGGGGTATGGTATTCCTGAAAATAAGTAAATAGCATATATAAACGTAGACAGCCTTTTGTCAAATACAAACAATTCGACACTCGAGGATAAGCCAATCTCAAATGCCAAAAAATAACCAGGGTTTATATCTATTCCAAAGCACTGATCAGTTTTTATGGGAACTCGAATCTTACTTAAAAGAAGCAGAAAAATACCTAAGCGCTTCTCAAAGTGTGTCAATCCCAACGATAAATTGTAACTTTACTGCAATGTTCGATTGTGTAAGTAGGGCAAGACAAACAGTATCTAGCTTACGTGAGCAGCTACCTAATCTAACGGATCATGAAGAAAACGCTTGTCTTTCAAACGCTTTAGCCAAACTTATGAACGGAGAATACGGAGAATATAGAGAATATGATTAAATGCCACAAGATTAGGAATTTCTATCGCGAATTATTTTGAGCAAATCGTCGAGATAGTGTTGTATTTCTGCTGCTGATTCTCTAGACAAATTGTCAATCTCGATTAAGTTATCTATATCAGGTTGTATTTTTGCTGCTGATTCTCCAGACAAATTTTCATCTAATTTTTGCTTTCTTATTAAGATTTTTATAAAGATGAAAGCTTCTAGGTATAAATCAGCAGCTACAGCCTGAAAAGAGGGTGATTTTTCTAGGAGATTAGGTCTGCCAAACTTTAGGCACCCAGCAATTAAGTCAATATAGTAGTTGACGTGCTGATAAAATTTATTAACATGCTCTTCCCATTTCTGATTATTATCAGGATTTACTAGATCGGGATGCTTATCCAAAGCATACTTGACTGCCGCCCTAGACAAAGTTTGCCTGTTTCTCTCTAGCCATAGTTGAGCTTGTTGACTGTACCTAAATCTTGCTTGTAAAGTATTAAGCTTATCTTCTAAAATTTCTTTCTTTTCTGAAAGATTTATATTCAAAGACTGAAAAACTTCTGAGTTGGGAGCAATACTTCTAGCTGTTTTTGCGACTATGCTAGAGCCTTCCACCAAAATAATTTCTCCCTTTATAAGTATTTCTTGAAGGATAGTTTCCGGTGTTTTTCCCTTTCTTCTCCCATCCAGGTACGTGAGTAAAGCGACAACTCCGCCTACACCACCAAGGACAGAACCAATTGCATTAACAGAGTCAGTCCATTTGATAGGATCTTGTGTTGGGTTCATAACTTTGATGCACACTTAATGCTGTTTACTAATTTCATTATTCACTGGCAGTGCTAAGCGTTGAAGGCACTGCCAGAAGCTTTGTTAAAGTTCTAAAACCTTACAACTCCTCTATGGCTTGCACATATCTATAAGCCTTTGTAGTAGTTTCTGATCCTCAACTTTCGCTTTACGGATACGAATAATCATATACGCCGCTGTATTTCTATTAACCTTAATTTCTTGAGCAAGCTGACGAACACTGATACCTCTTTGTGAATTCAGGACTAGATGAATCGCCAGAAACCATTTTTGTAAATCCACATAAGTTCTGTGAAAAAGCGTGCCAACTGTAACGCTATATGAAGTAAAGCAAGTATTACAGCGATATCTACGTTCTTTTGTTATAGCCGTAGAATTAGTTGATTGGCAATAGGGACACTGAGGAATTCCACCCCACCGGATTTGTTCAAGCAGGGTGAGGCAATCTTCTTGATTATCTTTCATCTTTAAGCTCAGAACTCTGAGCTAAAGATGACCTATAGGTTTAAGCTAAAATAACCCTTACAGCGTCGAAGCTTATGTAAAATATCAGTACATTTATACTACTAAAATAAAGTGCCAAGGCAACTAGCCTCAGCAATTCGTTTGTTGTTAATTTAAGCTAACCTAAACTTAATTATGTTGCTATTTGATAGAACAATTGTTTTAATCCAGAACTGTCAAATTTAATGAAGCAAGTAACTCAATTTCAGACTTTTGAAAAATTAGTTAGTTGTTAGCTGTCGGGTGGGCACTTCAAAGCAAAAACAATTGGTTGTCAGCAGTTAAGCTAACAGTGCCCACTTTATATATTGCAGTCGAGCTATCGCCCTTCTTCCAATACGATTACTTCTAATCTAACCAACGGCTTCCCCTCGAATTTCTCGTAGAATTGCTGCAATTTCCTCTTCCGACTCAATGTGCCTTGTAAGTACTTGAGCTGTTGTGTCTAGAATACGCTCCGAGAAAAGTTTAGTTAAATCTTGTCGTAAGCTTTTCCCAATATAAAACTTAAGCAGAGCTTCCATTGACATATCTTGACTTGCAGCCACTTTCTTGAGCGACTCCAGAGTGTCTGCGGGAATCTCAATTGATACTGTCTCAGTCACTCGCGGACGCAAACGCAATTCAAACTCTTCGTCAGGCTTGTTCATATAATTTCCGTTCAGTACGAGTAGTAACACGAGCAGAAACAATTCGTATTCGCTCCCTACGTTCTACATAGACAGCTAGTAAAAGTCGCTCAGAAACTGAATATCCAATGATAAAATCACGCTGTTCGTTATTAGCTGAAGCATCACCTGTTTGATAGAAGGGGTCAAAGAAGACCTCAGCCGCCTCTTCAAAGGTCACACCATGCTTGTCAAAATTGCTCTGTGCTTTGTTCTCATCCCACTCAAACTCAGCACCCTGCAAGTGATACACAACGTTCATACGTCAATCTTACATAACTATCTCCTGTAACAGTTGAGATCAGGTTGGCTCAGAGCGATCGCTTACTTGTAAAGCGCTAAAATTCGAGGCGCTGCTCTTGTTAGCAATACCATATCCCACCACAGAGCCAGGTTTCTGTCAGACAAACCTTTTAAGCTACTGAAATACCTGAATACCCTCTCTTGTAAGTCCTGATCGATGAGAGAAGTTGTGGATGAGCGGGACATCAACAAAAACCATCCATTGGGCGTGCAATGGCTTTTTCGAGCCGCCCTACTCCTGTTGACGGTACTCCTCATCACTCTGGGTATTCTGATTAGCTGGGGGTTCACGATGATTCAGATGCCCGGAGAAAGTTACCGAGGGGAGTTGCCACCCTTAACCCAAAAGGAAGTGGCGCTACGGGATGCCCTGCAACGGGATGTAGAAAAGCTGGGGAGTGAAATTGGGGAACGCAACTACCTACACTACAAGGAACTAATGGCGGCGGCTGATTTCCTAGACGCTTCATTCGCTCAAGCTGGGTATAAAGTCCAGCGCCAGGGATACACGATTGACAACCAGACTTACTATAATCTTGAAGTCGAAATCCCCGGTACTCAACGAGCTGACGAGATTGTCATCGTCGGCGGACACTACGACTCGGTATCTGGCAGTCCCGGCGCAAACGACAACGGCACAGGTGCTGCTGCCACTTTAGAATTAGCGCGTCTGTTTGCTGGGAAAAAGCCTGAAAGAACCTTACGGTTTGTAGAGTTTGTTAATGAGGAGCCGCCTTTTTTCTTCTCAGAAGGAATGGGAAGTCTGGTTTATGCGTCTCGATGCAAACAGCGATCTGAAAACGTTGTTGCCATGCTCAGTCTGGAAACGATCGGGTACTACTCTGACAAAATCGGTAGCCAGCGATATCCTTTACCGCAGCTATCTTCCATCTATCCGCTTCAGGGGAATTTTATCAGCTTCATTGGCAATGTCGATTCTGGCTCACTGGTAAGGGATGCGATCGCCTCTTTCCGCCGTCATACCCAATTCCCGTCTGAGGGGACTGCTCTACCCAACGAAATTACTGGTGTGAGTTGGTCTGATCAGTGGTCATTCTGGCAACAGGGTTATCCTGGAATCATGGTGACGGACACCGCACCGTTCCGTTATCCCTACTATCACACCGCAAACGATACCCCCGACAAAGTTAACTACGATCGCCTTGCAAGAGTAGTGGCAGGTTTGGAATATGCGATCACTGACCTCTCAGGGCTGGCTTCCCCGCCTTAGCTGTACGCAGGGAGGTGACTTACTTGCTGCCACTAACACGGGCGATTAACTCATCAAGTTCTTGCTGCATGTGGGTACAAACTTTTTCATAACAGGCATCGACATAATCGCGATCGCGAAGCGTTTCTCGTCCATAACGCTCAAACACAATCGGCGCACAGACACGGGTATGAATTTGTATCGGTAGGGGAAAATTGAGCAAAGGGCCAATTCCCACTCCCCAAGGCAACCCCAAATAAACAGGAAATACCCCCGTACCCAGATCCAACTGCCAGGGAAAACCCTGTTCATGCAATTGCTTCACCTGCTCGTACAAATCTCCCAAAACAATCAGCGTATCGTGGGCACCGTGAGAGACAACCGGGATAATCGGCACTTCTTCCCGCAAGGCTAGTTTGATAAAGCCCTTACGCCCTGCAAAGTAGATTTTGTTGCGTAGATGGTGAGGGCGAAACATATCTTCTGCACCACCGGGATAAACAAGCACCGCCGCCTCTTTTTGAAGGGCAGCGATCGCCATTTTTGGATGCGCCTGCACTCCTCCTACCTGAGAGGCTGGTATCGCAAATATCGGAAACTTCCACGCCGCCCCATGCATTAGCCCATAAGCTAAGCGTTCATAGCCAAACCGACGGCACCAGTCGTACATAAACATGGACGTATCCGGTGAGGCTAAACCGCCATTGTGGGAACCAACAATCAGCACTTTTCCCCGTGCAGGCATATGTTGCCAGCCCTCAGTTTGCACCCGGAAGTAATAGCGATAAAACCACTCCCAGATTGGCATCCACGCCTTAATTATTTCCGGATCGCGCTCCTCCAACGACCACCCATCAGCCTGATGACGAGAAGTTTTGCCACCACTGTGCCGCCTACCCGCAAGAATCTCAATATAGTTCAACAACGCCTCTTAACCGCCCAATACCGCAACAGCGTTCTTCAGAATAAGCTGGTGTTGCCTCTCCTGGCAATTATCTTTTTTCTCTGTGTCTTTGCTCAAAAATATCAGCCCACTTCACGTCACCTGAGAGGCGCTATATATAGCAGTTCTAAATCACTTGCGATCGCCTGCCAATTGAAACTCATAATTCATCTAGGATTGCTATAGGGCTTACGTAAAACTCAGATGAAATCCGGTTAATTGACAGTAAGAGCAAGGCAATGCCATGCGCCTACAGAAAAATCAACTTTTTTACTTCTGCTCTGCGTCAGCCCTGTTGCTATAAAACCAATCCTTATGGGGAATTTTTCGGCTCGGCTCTCAGCTCGATCGTAATTTTCTCCGATAATCCTTGAAGACTTAGTTCCAATCGCGGCTGTTCATTACCACAAACGAGAACACCACCATAGCCACTCTTAAAGAGTGTAAAAGAGAGTTGGTTTCCTCCCCTTGCCGATACGATCGCGTCTCCTATATTCACCTGACAACAGGCAAAATCTACCCGTACCTCCTGCTCGTTCAGAGCATCTTTAATTAAAACTTGCTGGGCGGCACTCATTACTTTCACAATCAGGTGACGCACCTGAAACTTGGTAATTCCCTGATCAAATTGCTCAATCGTTATCTCAGCGGGTAAGCCTTGAATAACAGGTTGTAGCCCTTCTAGGGGAGGTGCTTTGAGTGCCGTTATTTTGGCTTTAACCAACTTGACAGTCTCTGGACGCTCTTGAGGAGCGGCAGGGGGTTCAAGGTCAAGAGAATTGGTGGCAATACTCCATTGACGGGCATTTTTTACAATTTCTAGGCGTATTTTTGCCGATTGTTCAATCTTTCCCTGCTTGTTTGCATCGTTGCACTGCTTCGTCTTCGTTGCTAACCATCGCTCCCTAGCAAACTGATAACATTCGGGATCGCGATCGCCAACAAAGTTTTCGTAAAACGTTAGTGCCTCAATCAAACAACCAACCTTTTCTAACGCGATTCCTAGTTGTGGCATAGATAGGTAGTGCTGCCAGTTAGAATCGTTGAGAATATAGGTTTTGAGAAAGTTCTCATAGCTTTGCTGTAACTCTTTAGTTAGGGCGGCGGGAGTTAATTGGGAGCAGGCAAGTTCGTAGACAACATCAAACTTCAAACCCACTTGTTCAGCCCTGTCGCTAGTCAGAGTAGGAAGATAAGTTTTCATCGCCGCGATCGCCTCTTCCCAATGCTGATGTTGCAAATAGTACCGCAGCAAAATTCTTAACGGCTTAATTCGCAGGGGCTGTGTCTCGCCATTTGCCTTTTCAAAATAAGCTTTGACTTTATCAGGACGATCTAACCAGGTATAGGTAATAAAAGCATTGGAATATTGATTTAAGGCTTCCAACGTTGGAGCCACATAGTTCAGCCACTCAGGAGTGCGGGGTTTTCCTGCCTGTTGCCATTCAGTAATCAGGCGCTCAGAACGGGCGTGATCGTCTAGCTGTTCTACCCTAGCTAAGTATTCCAATCCCGCTGGCATCCCCAATACGGCGGCTTTTGCCTTGTTGTATTGCCGCGTCTGAGTAACGCCGCCACTTTCCCAACAGCGCACAGCATTAGCATAGCTTTCCCCTCGGTAAAAACAGGTTCCGGCAGTATCTAACATGCCGCTGTACCCCGCAGACTCCAAGGCTTCTAAAACTGTCCCTAACTGCTGCCACTCCTCAAGTTGGAACTCGGCAACAGGCAACAACGCCTCAATCCGCTTGGCATACTCCGCTACTACGGTGAGCCATTGTTTGGGAATAGGGGATTGGGGATTGGGGATTGATGAAGTGGAAGAGAGTCCTAAGTCCTGAGTCCTGAGTCCTGAGTCCTGAGAAGTATGAAGTATGTTAGCGAAGCGGGGCGAAGCCCAGGATGAAGTATGAAGTATGTTCTCCTCATCCCCCCTGCTCCCCTGCTCCTCATCTCCCCTGCTCCCCTGCTCCCCCGCTCCTCTGCTCCCCTGCTCCTCTGCTCCCGTTCGGCTGAGCTGACGTCGAAGCCTGCTCCCCTGCTCCCCTGCTCCCC
>NZ_JCACLG010000009.1:70033-101762 GCF_059505785.1 Kastovskya adunca
GCTCCCGTTCGGCTGAGCTGACGTCGAAGCCTGCTCCCCTGCTCCCCTGCTCCCCTGCTCTTCAAAACCCGGCTCCTCCGTTGCTAAGTTGCCAACAAACCCTGCATTCCAAAGAAATTGCGTAAAAGTTTTCACCGCTTCCTGATTTTGCGGTGCTGTTGTCATGAACAGGGCGAGGGGAAGTTCTGCTTTCGGCACTTCAGGGTGGTAGCAGCACCACTCGACTAACTTCTCCCAACACATGCCTTGCCAGAAGCATTGCCACGCCGCCTCCAGTTCTCCCACTTGGAGAAAGTAGCGTCCTGCTTCTTGAAATTGCGCTTCGAATTTCAGCGCCCAAGCTTCGCAATAATCTGCTTTTGCCGTATCGCCAAGACCACGATAAAACTGTCTAGCGCGTCGGAGCAAGCTGGGATTTTCTGAGTTTAATCCCTTAGTTTCAAATTCTTGCGCGATCGCTTCCGGGTCATCTTCGCGCATTTCCTGCACCGTTTGCGCTGTACCTGTCTCCAAAAGCTGTAGGCTACCTTCCCAGGTAGAGGGGTTTTTAACCTGTCGTAACAGTTCCTGCACTTCCGTTGCCTTACTGGCATGTTGCCACAGCAAGCGATCGCCTTCGGGTGAATCTACAACAAACAACCGCTCTGTAGCTCGGCTAGCAGCGACATAAAGCTTGTTAAAAAAGTATTCCACCTGTACAGGTAGAGAACTGCCTTCACGCTTGGCTTGCCAAGTTTGGCGATCGCATTCTTGACCAAATTTGTAGAGAATGACTCGTTTAAACTCTAGTCCTTTCGCCGCGATCGCACTTAACACGTTCTTGATTAAGCCGTAGTCAATAGCGCGGATACCAGAATCGGGCAATCTGACTTCATGCGAGTAAATTTCCCCTAGTAAGGGATCGCTTTGAACATAGGCAACTTCCTCTCCTTCCTCACAAGGAACAATAATTATCGTGTCTTTAATGTAGTTTTTCAGTTCCTCCGCCGCGATCGTTTCTCCCACGATGAACTTTTGGGGCTGGGGGAAGTTGCCTTGCTGCCATGCCGTTTGCGGTTGCAGTTCAGCAATATCAAACAGTACCCGCCGCCAAAATTGAATTAAATTCGTTAGTTTCACAATCGGCGGACTAGAACGGTAGTTGTACGCCAGTTCCTGAAAGTTAACCACTAGTTTCAACTGCTCGGAAGGATCGAGAGCGGTAATCACTTCCGCATCAAAAACCGCCTGTACACTAGACCAATGGAATCCCGCCGGGTTTAATGTCTGAAAGGGATCGCCCGCAAAGGCAAAGGGCAAGCTATTGAGCGGCTGATAGCCTAGGTGATAGCGAGAAAAGACCGATAGCCGCATAATTAGTTGCAGCTCTAGTCGGGTAAAGTCCTGCGCCTCATCGCAGAAAATTGCCACGTACTCCGATGGGTAACACTTGAGTTCCAACACTCTGGCAATCAAATCTTGATCGTCCCAATACCCCTGTTCTTCGGTAATGCGCTGGTACCACCGCTCCCAAATCGTCTCGTAAATTCCCTGATACTTTTTAATAGAGATGATCTGTTCCTTGCGAGGAACTTCTTCTAGGTAGTCTTCCGGCGTCATGCACTCCCCGCGAAGCGCACCTTTGATGAAGGTGCGGATAATGTGCCATGCCAGTTCCGGGGAATATTTCCGAGCTTGGGGCAGTTGTAACATCGTAGGAACCGCACGGGCAGTGGTATTGCCAAATTCCGGCGGACTTTTTCCCTGATAAAGTTGCTTGAAACGATGAAAGGAAATATAACGCTCTAAATCGAAGCGATCGCGTTCGGCGGCGGGCAGTAAATTTAGGAGAAATTTCTGGAACGGTTGAAAGAAACTATTAATATTGGGAAGTTGATCTTTTTGAGTGCGCTCGGCAACAAACCGATGGTGAGAAGACAAAAGCCGCTGCACTCCTTGTTTTGCCACATCCAAAAGCCGCTCGTTATAGGTGAGAAATAACGGCTCTCCAGGTAGGGGCACCCCCCGACGATGTCCCTGCTTGTCATAAAACTTGCGGTAGCAGTAGTCCGCAAATAGATAAAGCAGCATAGTGGACTTACCACTTCCGGCGCGTCCATTGATAAATATCGGTAACGCTCCTTCCCCCGGAACAGAGGTAGACACTGACTTGAGGATTTTTTCCTCTTCCGGGGAGAGTGCCAAATTTGCCTCTTTGCCCCGCTCAATCGCCAGCCAGCTTTCTTCATCCGCTAGCAAGTAGGCAGGGTAGGAACGTTGAGCATAGGGCGTCAATTCCTCTAGGCTCAACTGTCTAGATAAGATGCTGCTAGAACTTACACCATCAAAAAGTGCCGTTGCTACTCCCACCTGAATCACTTCTTCGGGGGAGGGTTGGCGATGGAAGGGGGCGAGGAGAAATAACACGCCTCCAACCGCCGTGTCTGCGGTTTCGATCTCGCTAAACAGGACGTAGCAATTGTTTTTGCTGGCTAGCTTGACATGGGGATAACCCGCGATCGCTTCACACTCACTTCTTTTGTCCCGAATGCCAGCGATCGCCTGATAGTAAGTTTCCCACTCCGTTTGGATGTCCCGTTGTTTAAAGCGCCTCACCCATTCTTCGCTTTCGTAAATAATCCAGTCTCCCGTTACGGTTTCCATCTCCCAGCCAGGAGTTTCTAGCCAGGGGTGCAACTCAGCAGGCAGTTCTGGGAGAGGTTCGACGGGTTGTTGTTTAGTTTTTTGACTTTGTAGCCAGTCGCGCAGTTCTTGCGGATTAAGGGAGGATTCTAGGTATATCCTGCCGTAGTCTCGTGGTGATTCTAGAAACTGCTGGTAGTCATTGTCACCGCGCTTAAAGATGTCGAGCAAGCATAGCAACTCCTGATCATCGACGCGCAAAATCCGGGCAATCAGGCGACGATTGAGAATGCGGCGCTTGAGATAAGGATAAACTCGCTCAAACCGCGTTTGCACCTCATCAATTCTTTGTGCCTCCAGTTCGACACAAAGATCGTCCACCCTTACCCCTATACCGTACCGCTCTGCCTTCTGATTAAACTGAGTGGTGCGATAGACGTACATGAGAAAGTCTCCACTCTGACCGACAAAAATATAGTGTGTTATTGCTATTACTTATTGTCGTTCAGCGAAGACAGGAGCTGAAGAAGATTTTAGTTATAAATTATACAAGGTAGGAATTTTTACCTACCTAACAGCCGAACAACGAAGGAGATGTTTTGCTGGTTAGTAGGCGATCGCTCCTTTGCGGTTCATCCAAATCAGGTCATTACCCCGTAGTCACCAACTGCTCTGTGCGACGCCGGGGCACCTCGTACACCAAAAAGTCGTAGGCTAATTGGGTGTTGGGGAAAATTGCCCGTGCTTCCTGAAGCAAGTCATTGAGCATAATTGCATTGCCGGGAGCATAGCGAGGGCTGAAATGCGTCATGATCAGATGCTTTGCCCCTGCACTCAAAGCAACTTGCGCTGCCATAGTTGAAGTGGAATGCAAGCGGTCAAATGCCAGTTGAGCGTCTTGGTGAGCAAAGGTGGCTTCGTGAATTAGCAGGTCGGCATCTTGTGCTAGTTCTACTGCACTCTCACAATAGACCGTATCTGTGCAGTACACGAACTTGCGCCCTACTTCTGGGGCTTCGCACAACTGGGCTCCATTAATTTTCTGACCGTCTGGTAGGGTGATGGTTTCACCACGTTTGAGTTTGCCATAAAGAGGCCCAGAGGGAATCCCTAGAGCAGCTGCTTTTTGCACATCAAAGCGTCCGGGGCGGTCTTTTTCCTCTACTCGATAGCCGAATGCCGGAACACGGTGCTTGAGGGGGCGGCAACTGACAGTAAATTCTTCGTCTTCGTAAACGACTCCCGGTTGAATGGTGTGGATATGAACCGGGTAGGAGAAGTGGGTATAGGAGTATTTGCCACTGCGGTTGAGGTATTCGTCTAAACCCGCAGGGCCATAAATATCAATGCGATCTGGGTTTCCTGCTAAACCACAGCTTGCCAAGAGTCCCATCAAACCGAAGATGTGATCGCCGTGCATATGGGTGATGAAAATCCGCCGTAGCTGAGAGATTTTCAGGTCACTCCGCAGCACTTGATGCTGCGTGCCTTCACCACAATCAAACAACCACAGTTCTGATCGCTGGGGCAAACGCAAACCAACACTAGAAACATTACGCGATCGCGTCGGTACTCCAGAACTCGTTCCTAAAAAAGTAATTTGCACAGGCGTTGACCATCTTCAGCAGTTTTTGGACATTATCTTTATGTTACACAGCAAGGCAAGGGGGAAGAGAGTGCTGAGTCCTGAGTCGGTGAGTCCTGAGTAGGGGAGAAAGTATGTTCGGCGAAGCCGTTGCTGGAGGCGCTTGGTGAAGTATGAAGTATGAAGGATGAAGTGTGAAGTGTAGTTATCCCCTTGCTCCCCTGCACCCCCGCACCCCTGCACCCCTGCTCCCCTGCACCCCTGCACCCCTGCTCCCCTGCTCCCCTGCACCCCCGCTCCCCTGCTCCCCCGCTCCCCCGCTCCCCTGCACCCCTGCACCCCTGCACCCCTGCTCCCCCTTCTCTTCTTACTCAGGACTCACCGACTCAGGACTCAGGACTAACACCAAGGGAACACTAACTCGGTCTACGGCATCAGAGTAAGAACTACAGATGGCATCTACCAGATGGGTCATAAATGTGGTAAACCTATCCCAATGAACCCATCTAAAGGAGTAACCCCCTGGAAAGAGTCGGCTGCTACGTTCGGCTGTGGCAAAGAAAAGTTAATCCAGGCGGATTTTCTCTCAAGTTTCTTGAACTCAGTACGTTAGCGACAGCAAAAACGCACAATTTCTTGACTGTTGCTCTCAAAAACGAAAACAGTCGTCTTTAAGTGAGGAATTTTTACAGATGGCATCTAGATCTTTTTCCGTTTCTCCTGTGTTGCTCTTGAAGCAGATGAGCGCGTTAGGAGGGCGTCATTGGTGGCTCTCCTTTTTACTGTGGATTGTTATGGTGGGGCCAGCACAAGCGGCGACGGACTTGCGAGTAGCGATTAAAGACGGTGTCAGCCGCGTGCAAGTGGGTAGCTCAACTAACGCCATCGTTCGCAATAGCGCGGGTCAACAAGTGGGAGAACTAGAGGCTCTGAATGCCTTTACTGCTCAAGGAGGCGGTAGTAGCGTCGCTGTGGGGAATTGGCGCTCTAACCAGCTTTGGATTGAGCCGAGGGATAATGGTTATGTGTGGATTGGCGATCGCTGGTATCGGGGACGCACCAAAATCATTCCTAAAGGTCAAGGAATCACGGCGGTCAATTACGTTGATTTAGAACAATATCTCTATAGCGTGCTGGGGGCGGAAATGAGTCCCACTTGGCCCCAAGAAGCGCTGAAAGCACAAGCTGTTGCTGCTCGTTCTTTTGCCCTCAACAAGCGAGCCACCTCAGCCAATGCCCTCTATGACGTAGTAAACACAGTTAACTCCCAGGTTTACAAAGGTCTGGACACGGAAGCTCAAGGCACCCATATGGCTGTCAATGCTACCGCTGGACAGGTGATGACCTACGGGGGGCAAGTTATTTTAGCAGCCTTCCACTCCTCATCTGGAGGACATACGGAAAATGTCGAAGATGTTTGGGTTCAACCGCTTCCCTACTTGCGGGGTGTCGCCGATTATGATATAGGTTCACCTGTGTATGAGTGGACAAAAAGCTTTTCTGTCGGTGAGTTGACTGGCAAAATTGGTGGAGTTGGCACGGTGCGGTCAATGACACCAGAGCGCACAACCCCTCACGGACGCGTTGTCACGATGAAAGTCACAGGCGATCGCGGATCTAAGCGTCTTACTGGTAATGAGTTACGCAGCGCCCTCGGACTGAGAAGCACTCTCTTTACCGTTGCTCCAACTGGCAGCAGTTTTCTAATTAGTGGACGGGGTTACGGTCACGGATTAGGCTTGAGTCAGTGGGGGGCGCATAATTTAGCTGCCCAAGGCACTGACTACCAGCAAATTTTGACTCACTATTACCAAGGTGCCACGATCTCCCAAACCAACTAACTGTTTGGCTAATGGCTAAGGGTAAGACAAGCACTGTTCTATTAAGCATCGCTGAACGACATTTCAGTCTCAGTGATGCTTGTGCTTGATTAAAGAACTTCTCTCCTTCCCGGTGGGTTAGCGACGCGTAACCCACCACGTCGGGTCTAGGATTACAGAAATCCTCGAAACTTACTTCTCTTCTCTTAAACGGCGTTGCCATTCGGCATCGATTTGGGCGGAGCGTTCGACTTCCTGATCGATTAAGTCGGTTTCGGTGGTATAGGTCAAATCCGCCTCGTCGATGATATTCTGAGCAGCGAATTGACGCGCGTAGGTAATTTTCTTCCGCAACGCCGTATCGGATTGATTCAGTACCTCTGCTTGCGCTTGGCGTTTTTGGTTGCGCGCCTCGATTCGGGGATTCTGCATCTGAATCCAGAAGTAGCGAATCAGCGGGACTGCCAAGAAAGCGATGCCATACCCTAGCAAGACCCAGTAAATCGATTGGACGAGGGCAACCAGTCCACCCAACTCTGCCGCCACTACACCCCCTCTCAATAGGGAACCGAGAGCCAGCGCTCCGACAAAGTTCAGCGCCCCTAGTCCAATAGCCAGCATGATTTGTCCGCTACTTGCTTGGCTAAAGCGCCAGGGATATTCTCGGAGATAGGCGGGTACGGGTTGCGGCGATCGCGATCGCGCTGTTGTTTGCAGTTCTGGGAAGTGATAGACAATCTCCCCATCAGGGCTGACTTCTGGACGCCCGTTGAAGCGCGTTAGGACGGGTAACATATAGTCTTCGTCCTCGCGCTTGTACGCGGCTCCTAAGTCATCGAGGTAAGGTGCCACTTGCTCGGCGGCGACAGCACCCTTAGAGTTGCGAATTGCGGTGCCAATTTCTTGCCAGCGACGTTCTTCTAAGTCGGCGTTAGGATTGCCATCACCAAATAAGAAAGAAAAAATAGCCTCAAAAAAGTTCAGCCCGTTTTCTTTAGCGGCGGGAGCGTTGGCTCGTTGGCGTCGATGACGCCGATCGTAGCTAGGATCGAAAACCCAGAAGAGATCGGGGAAAACAAACAAACGCGGGAAGAAGAAAAATCCGCCACCGTCAGAACGACCACTGCGACCGCTAGAGTTGTTGTTATCGCCACCACTGGCACTAATGCCGATGATGATAACGGCGATCGTTACAAAAATCAGGAGAATTGAAGCGACCAGGACAATCCCAAAAGAAATCCGAATCAGATAGAACAAAACACGCCAAATTTTGTCCCACCATTCCTGCAACTTTAACCGTAGGTACTTGTTACGGAGAACAGTGCGAAAGTGTTTGGGAAACTCGTAAGCAATCTCACCTGCCTCGGAGACCTGCAAATGTCCCCCAGCTTCAGATGCTAGTGCTAGTAAACCTTGTTGAGCTTGGTTAACATTCAATCCCGCCTGAGCGGCAACATCCCCAACCGTGACGCGGTAGCCAAGCTGCTCAACGGAACGCATGATTGTTGGATTGGGAGGCATGGGATTCCTTTTATGATTAATTCCCTACTACATCCAGTATAGATTTCTTAACTTTTGCCTGTTGTCGGCTTTCCCCTAGGGATTGGAGCTGGTTACTAGATTAGCAACCTGGGTATTCCTGAGTCAAAGGTGCCAATTGACGAAAGCCAGTAGATGTTTTCAATCGATGCTAAACCTACATCAAGCGATCGCTCTCTGTTGTCCTGTCAATAAGCTTAGGGATAACGGGAGCGATCGCCAATACCATCTCTCCTTCTCGCCCTGAGCGGGTTGCTACAAGTTTTGGGTTAAAATCAAGAGTTTGCACCTCAATTCCCTACGCTTGCAGCAAGGAGATGTCGCTATGGCGCGGATGTATTACGACGCTGATGCCAATTTAGACTTACTAAACGGAAAAACCGTCGCCATCATCGGTTACGGTTCTCAAGGTCACGCCCACGCCCTCAATCTTAAAGATAGTGGCGTCAATGTCATTGTCGGACTGTATCCCGGCAGCAAATCGGCGGCAAAAGCAGAGTCTGCTGGTTTGAAAGTTCACTCTGTGGCGGATGCTTCCAAGGCGGCTGACTTGATTATGATTTTGCTGCCTGATGAAGTGCAAAAGGCAGTTTACAAACAGGAAATCGAGCCGCACCTGACTGAGGGCAAGGCATTGGCATTTGCCCACGGCTTTAATATTCACTATGGTCAAGTCGTCCCACCTGAGTCTGTGGATGTGGTGATGGTTGCTCCCAAAGGGCCGGGACATTTGGTAAGACGCACCTATGAACAAGGCGAAGGTGTGCCTTGCTTATTTGCGGTATATCAGGATGCTACAGGTCAGGCACGCGATCGCGCCATGGCTTATGCCAAAGGAGTCGGTGGAACTCGTGCTGGCATTCTAGAAACCACCTTCCGCGAAGAAACGGAAACTGATTTGTTTGGTGAGCAAGTTGTGTTGTGTGGTGGATTGAGTGCGCTGATTAAAGGGGGATTTGAAACCTTGGTTAATGCCGGATATCAGCCGGAGTTGGCATATTTTGAATGCCTCCACGAAGTCAAGTTAATCGTAGACTTGATTGTGGAAGGCGGACTCGCTACTATGCGCGACAGCATCTCCAATACGGCTGAGTATGGTGACTATACTCGCGGCCCTCGCATCGTCACTGACGAAACCCGCGCCGAGATGCGCCAAGTCCTCAAGGAAATCCAAAGCGGACAATTTGCCCGTGAGTTTGTCTTGGAAAACCAATCTGGTAAGCCCGGATTCACGGCGATGCGTCGCCAAGAAGCCGAACACCCGATTGAGGAAGTTGGCAAGGATTTACGGGCAATGTTTAGCTGGCTGAAGAAAAAGTAGTTTTTGTCCGGTTTGATTGTTTGCTGAGTGGGGAGACGCGATCGCTTTTAGTCGTTGGACTAATCACAGCAGTCATCAACCGGGGAAGATTTGAGTGGTTAACAGTGGGGCGTAGGAGGCGAGAACTGCGCTTCGTTGCCTCACTGGGAGCCTTCTTCTTGTTGCTGAATAGCACGTTCAGTGCGCTCATTGGGTTTGAGTTTGTTAGGTCTCCAATCGGGAAACATTCCGGCAATGAATTGATTGATGGAGGTTCGGGTTTGAGTACTGGCTGTACCTACCGGTTCGGGAAGGAAGCGATCGCCAAAACCGATAAAAACTAACACCAGGATGACTAATATAGGGGTCAAAGCATTAGAGCGCATGGCTAGTTCTCGGATAGTGGGACTTATTTGTTCGATCTTATCGTTCCCAACGATTACCGGAAAATCAACAGAAGATTCAGCGCTTCATTATGTCTTCATCTCCCCATGACTTCATGGACATTAATTATGGCAACACCGAGGAACAAGAGAGTTGTCAGAAAAGAGACGTGATCGCCTTTTTCTTAAAAAAACACTGATTCGTCAGTCCAACAACCCGGAAGACTAAGATAACTTTCTCAGCAAACCTAAAAATGTCTTTGTCCTAGAGGTCAATAGAGTGCGGCGATAAGCGTCGGCGGCTTTTTTAATGCCTTCTGCTTGGGTAGGGTAGGGATGAATTACTCCTGAAAGCTTGCTCAAACCAATCTTATTGACGATCGCGGTTGTTACTTCGCTAATCATTTCCCCCGCGTGAGGAGCAACAATGGTTGCACCAAGAATTTCATCTGAGCCTCGTTTGTGGTGGATTTTAACAAAGCCCCCCTCTTCCCCATCAACGATCGCTCGGTCTACAGTACTAAAAGGAATTTTGATCGTACTGATATCAAGTCCTTTCGCCTGCGCCTCATGTTCGTACATCCCCACATGAGCAATCTCCGGGTCAGTATAAGTCACCCAAGGAGTTACTAAATCGCTAAACTTCGAGCGGGCTAGACCAAAGGGGGAAAATAAAGTATTTTTGATCACAATCCGCGCCGCTGCATCCGCCATGTGAGTAAACTTCTGACTCAGACAGATATCCCCCGCCGCGTAAATTTTAGGATTCGTTGTCTGGAGGTAATCGTTTACCTTTACCCCTTCTTTGCCATACTCCACCCCCACCGCTGCTAAATTCAATCCTTCCACATTAGGGGCGCGTCCCGCACCAACGAGAATTTCATCAACGGTAATTGCTTCTTCTTTGCCATTACTGCTGAAGAAGATTGTCTTCCCTCCACTAGACTTCTCTACACGCTGAATCTTGCTATTGAGTATCAGGCGAATTCCTTCGCGGATAAAGCTTTGCTGGACAATTTCTGCGGCGTCAGTGTCCTCTTTATTGAGAAGGTGACTACCGCGATGAAACAGCACCACTTCACAACCTAAACGGTGGAAGGCTTGCGCTAATTCTGAACCAATCGGCCCTCCACCAATTATTGCCAGTCGTTGCGGGCGTTCGGTGAGAGAAAAGACCGTTTCATTGGTAAGGTAGCCAGCTTCCTCAATTCCCTCAATTGGCAATCGCGCCGCCCTCGCACCTGTGGCAATTACGGCTTTCTTAAATCGCAGCCTCTTACCCGCTACTTCAATCGTGTTTCCGTTCTGGAAGCGCCCACCTCCTAAAAACACATCAATACCCAGTTTCTGAAACCGCTCGACAGAATCGTGATCAGAAATTCCTGCCCGTAACTTCCGCATCCGTGCCATTACAGCAGGAAAATCAATCTCAATTTTGTCTGGGGGATGAATGCCATACGCCCCCGCCTCACGCATCTGAGCAACAATACGGGATGAACGGATCACGCACTTGGACGGTACGCAACCGAAATTTAAGCAATCACCACCCATAAGGTGTTTTTCAACCAGGGCAACTTTCAAACCGATATCTAAACCTGCCGCCCCCGCCGCAACCACCAACCCTGCTGTCCCTGCACCAATGACGACTAAGTCATACAAGGCAACTGGGGTAGGGTTAATCCAATCATGGGGATGAACGTAGGAAACCAAGATTTGGTTATGTTCATCCATCGGGGGAACGGTGACGTTTTGAGTAGACATGGTGATTGGCTAATGGCTAATAGTTGTAAGGAATACAATTCCCACCCGACAAACTACGGACAAAATCATCACACTTTTGCTGCCAAGGCTCTTTTAGCAATGCGGGTGACGTAGAGGGTGACAGCAACGGTGGCGATGAAGCCGATAATCCGAATTGCCCATTGGATAGTGGGGTTAGTTGGCTGATCTGCGGCACCAACCATGGCGATACTGCTAGCTAGGGAACCGATGTAGACGTACATAATGGTGCCGGGAAGAATGCCTACCGAGGCAATAATGTAGTCTCGGAGGGAAACTTGGGTGAGTCCTAGGGCGTAGTTGAGGAGGTTGAAGGGGAAGACGGGGGAAAGTCGCAGGAGGAAGACTATTTTTAGTCCTTCTTGGGCGATCGCTTGATCCACTGCTTCAAACTTGGCGTTTCCAGCAATCTTCTTGGCTACCCAACCTCGTGCTAAGTAACGCCCGACTAAGAAAGCGGCAGTCAGTCCGATCATTGCCCCAATGAAGACATAGATTGAACCTTCAATGATGCCAAAGACGACACCTGCACCGAGGGTGAGAATGGAACCCGGTAAGAAGGCAACTGTGGCAATGATGTAGAGGGCAATAAAGGCGATCGCACCGACTGCTCCTAGTTGATCAATCCGCTGCAAAGCGTCTCGTAATAGCTGTTGTGGATTAAATCCTGTGGTTGTGGTTGCATCTTGTGCGAAGGCGGGAGCTATTTTATAAATTAAAAGTACGAAGGCAAAGGGAAAAAGAAATAGAAAAACCTGTCGCAGAGCTTTTGCAGTTATCGCCACTTTTAGCATTTGCAGGCACTTGGCTATCCAGTCGAGTAGTGATTGCGGGGTTGAACGGCATCGACGGCTGGCAATTTTGTCTTTCATGACTATGCTTTAGTTGAATGTCACTGACTTGAGCGGAAAATAGTTGTTCTTGAGAAAAACCCAGCTTGGGGGGCTTTTCCCCAATCCCCCTGCACAAGGATTGATCGGTTGTGATGATGCTTTTTTAAGTCAGTGCCATTTTGCCTTAGTTGTATTAAAGTTTTGGCGATCGCTGTTTTAGGCAGCATTTAAGCAGGTAGACAATTTCTTGCTTTTCTAGGAATGCGGGGAAAAAAACAAATATTTCACCTATTTATTAGCTTCTTTAGGTTCCAGTCCAGCGATACTAATGAATATCTTTAAATTGCTTTTAAAAGTATCGATTTGCAGCAATTTCTGAGCTTTACTGCACAGATCTTAAGGTCACTATCTGAAAATTCCCTGAGGATTTGAGAAGAACTTGCCAAGATTAACTTTAGGATGCAACGTCCAGCCAAATTGGTTTGAGATCCAGTACGAAATTTGGTAACACGTATTCTCCTAGTAGCGTTTCCGGGTTTTGTAGCGTTACAGATTCTCGTCCCGAACGGTAGACTTCTACTTGTTGCGTCTGCGGATCGATCAGCCAACCCAAGTGAGTCCCGTTTTTGATGTACTCTTGCATCTTCTCTTTGAGAGTGGAAAGAGCATCAGCGTTGGAGCATAATTCCACCACGAAATCAGGACACAGAGGAGGAAATCGGCGTTTTTGCTCAGTTGTTAAGGCTTCCCAGCGATCGCGTCGTATCCAAGCCACACTTGGCGATCGCTCCGCACCATTAGGCAACTTGAACGCCGTAGAAGAGTCAAAGGCAATTCCCAACTGCGTTTGTCGGCTCCACGCTTGTAGCTGAAAGGCGATTTCAATATGACGATGCCCTGTTTCCCCATCTGTTGTCGGCATGATGATTAATTCTCCCTTAGCAGTACGCTCTAGTCTCAACTGGCGATTTTCTTGACACAATTCATAAAATAGCTGATCGGTTAGCTCTAAAGCTGGATGTAAATTCAGTGTCACCCTGATCATTTTTTACCTGCTTTTTAGAAAGGTTCACCGTTTATACACCATTGGGTAGTTTAAAAACACTACATACCCCAACTACTATAAAGATTCTCCCTGAACTGCCTGTGTTTATGGGCAGGAGGAGATCTTCCTCACCCTACTGTTAAAGCAGGCATATTGCCGTAAAAGAAGGAGCTATAAAAAACATGGATAAGAAAAATAAAAAAAAGAAAGAGGTTGTAGAAACACTGGATATTGATGGAAAACGTCCCGTTGTTGCTGATAAATTTGAAGTAGAAGAAACTCTTGATGTGGATGGGCATCGTCCAATCACCAAAGGCAATATTTCTACTGAACATACTCTCGATGTAGATGGACATCGTCCTATTGATTCTAGTGACATAGAGGTTAAAGAGACGTTCGACATTGATGGGAAGCGTCCCATTGCTGCTGATAAATTTGAAGTAAAAGAAACTCTTGATGTGGATGGGCATCGTCCAATCACCAAGAGCAATATTTCTACTGAACATACTCTCGATATAGATGGACATCGTCCTATTGATCCTAGTGACATAGAGGTTGAAGATACGTTCGACATTGCTGGGAAGCGTCCCATTGTTGCTGATAAATTTGAGGTAGAAGAAACTCTTGATGTGGATGGACATCGTCCGATCACTAAGAGTGAAATCTTAGAGCATGAAAAAATCTCGATTGCAGGCGATCGCCCCATCGCTTCCAACAATCCTGACAATTTGGATATCACTGACGACTATGTTGACTAGTTGGGGATTGGTTACTTTTAAGCCGCATTAAAAGCCATCTGCCAAAAGTCTTTTTCTAAGTTGGCAACTTGTACAAATACAGATTCTGCCTGCTGCTGGATAGCTTCGGGTGCTGTTTGTAGTACCTGCTCCGCTTGTGATTCTAGAAGTTTTACATATTCCGTAAAGCCAGGATTTCCCCATCTATCAGCAAATTCAGCATAAGGTTCGTTCATCTTACCGGGGAGTTGCCAGCCTTGATTGTAAGCCAGCTCAATTGCCCAAAATGCAGTGGCTTGTACAGGATAGGGCATCTCCCCTAAACTATGCATAAACTGACAGTAGTCTGCACAAGCTGGTTGCTTTTTTGTGTCCAGATTAAGCTGTCGTTCTGCGGCTTTTTCTTCAAACCAATTCAGTTCGTCTTTTAGCGCACTAATGCCGCCCAAAATTACATTGAAATGCTGGGGAGGAGCAACGGCTAAAAATCGTCCTGCCATCCGTGTGAATTCAATAACAAACTGGTAATCTTGCACTAACCAGGTATTAAATTGCTCCGGCTTAATTGTTCCTAGTTGACACTGCTGAAGAAAAGGATGTACTGTTGCTTGATGCCAAATTTTGGGATGGTTTTGGAGGAATTTTTGACAGATAGAAGTCATATTATTGCTCGTCGGAATGCTTTAATTAGGCTGAACTGGGGGCATGAGTGAAAATCACAATGGTTTAATCAAAACTACACCTCCTAACTGTTGATGAGTTTATTATCCAATATGGCGATCGCGACCGTTATGAACCAATGAGGGGAAACTAACTAATCCAGGTTGAACCTACGGGACTTTATGAGAAATCGCAGCATTTATCGGGTGTGGTGACGTGCAAGATTCCTCCGACTTCAGCCTTAAGACTCCATCTCGGCTAATTCCATCCAGCGTTCAGTTGCTGTCTCAATTGCCTGAGCTAAAGTTTCTAACTGCGTGTAAAGTTCCTGGACTTGGGTAACTTTACCAGGAGCAGCATTATATAAGGCTTTTTCTGCCTCGGCTTTTTCAGCTTCTAGCTGGGCAATTTTTTTCTCTAATTGTTCAAATTCCTTCAGCTCCCGGTTAGAAATTCGGCGCGATTTACCTTGATTTGATGATTGTTTTGCTGATTTTTCTGATGTGGGGAGTTCGGCTTTTTCCTGAATAGCGCTTTGTTGAGCGGCTTCGGTTTCTTCAGCTTCTTTGTAGTCAAGATAGACGGAATAATTGCCCGGATACTGACGCAAATTGCCCCCTGGTTCTAGGGCAAAGATTGTACCTACAGTGCGATCTAAGAAGTATCGGTCGTGAGAAACGGCAATGACACAGCCGTTAAATTCTTCGAGATATTCTTCTAGTACTGCCAGAGTTTGCACGTCCAGATCGTTTGTTGGTTCGTCGAGAATCAAGACATTCGGCGCACTCATCAGCACCCGCAGGAGAAATAGGCGGCGTTTTTCACCCCCTGAGAGTTTATTTATCGGTGCATACTGCTGATTTCCTGGAAAGAGGAAACGCTCTAACATTTGAGAGGCAGTAATAACGGTACCATCGGCGGTTTTAACGAGTTCTCCAACTTCTTTGAGATAATCGATAACGCGCTGCGAATCGTTGAGGGCTTCTAGTAGTTCGTCAGAATGCTGATCGAAATAGCCGATGTGGATGGTTGTACCGATCTCAACGCTACCAGAATCTGGCTCGATGCGTCCGGTGATGATATCAACTAAGGTAGTTTTGCCTGCACCGTTACCGCCAATAATACCGATGCGATCGCTTGCACTAAATTTGTAGGTAAAGTCTTTGATTAAAGTGCGCTCGTTGTAAGCTTTGGAGATATTTGTCAGTTCAATCACTTTCTTCCCAATCCGACGACCGGGAGTAGAAATATCTACCTTACCTTGAGCTTGTTTAAACTCTTTGTCCTGCATCTCACCGATGCGATCGATGCGGGCTTTTTGCTTGGTACTGCGAGCTTTTGGCCCTCGTTTTAGCCATTCCAACTCGCGACGCAATACGCCTTGATGTTTGCGTTGACTACTGGCGGCGGATTCTTCTGCTAGAGCTTTTTTTTCTAGGTAGTAAGAATAGTTGCCAGAGTAGGTGTAAAGATCGCCTCGGTCGATTTCAATGATGCGATTGGTGACACGATCTAAAAAGTAGCGATCGTGCGTAATCAGCAAAATTGCGCCGCGATAACCGTTTAGGTAACTCTGTAACCACTCCACTGACATCGCATCAAGATGGTTTGTTGGTTCATCCATCAGCAACACATCCGGCTCGGAAAGCAAGGCGGCGGCTAAGGCGATGCGCTTACGATAGCCGCCTGATAAATCGCCAATACGCGCCTCAAAGTCTTCAATTCCTAGCTTCGTGAGGATAATCTTGGCATTAGTTTCTAGTTCCCAAGCGCCTGTTGTCTCCATCCCTTGGGTTACAGCAGAAAAACGCGCCATCAGTTGGCTATCTTCTGGATTGTGAGCCAGTTTGTGGGAAAGCTCTTCATATTCCCGCACCAACGCCATCTGCTCATTACTAGCGGCAAAAACCTGCTCCAGAACGGTGTTTTCCTCGTCCATATCAGGTTGCTGCGGTAAGTAAACAACTCTCACGCCAGAATTGACTAAGAGTTGACCCCCGTCAATTGGCTCGATTCCAGCAATCATTTTCAGCAGTGTGGATTTGCCAGAACCATTGGTGCCAATTAAACCGACCTTATCTGTGATATCCAGACTAAAGCTGGCATCTTTGAGAATTTCTTTAATCCCAAAGTCTTTTTCAACCGATTGCAGCGTGAAGATACTCATGCAGTTTTTCAGCCCTATAAACCCCTACCTAATAAGGTATTGCACTTCCCGGAGGATGATTTTGTCAAAAGAGAGCAAGGCTTGTACCCCTACAAACATGTCCTGAAGAAACAGGCTTAATCAACCATCCCGCCCGAAATTGTGCAACGTCCCTAATAAAGCAGGTTAGCACTCAGGAACTGGAGGAGCGGGGGGATGAGGTGATGGGGAGAAGCAATAACATACTTCACCCTTCTCCTCATCAGGACTCACCGACTCTCATAGCCGTCTCTCTGATAATCCCCAGTAAGTCGAGCGGGTTTATGAAGATTTGATTGAGCAAAGTACTTCCCAAATCTAAAAAAAGGTGCCAGTATTGTAACCATCTTAAAACCCGGTAACCCGATCAGATTACCGTAGATTAAAAGGAAGTTTTACATGAGCAAGTGGCAACGCCTTTCCAAAGCGGGGAGGAACTCGACTGTGCGCGTTGTGAGCGATGTGGTTAAAGTTTGGCGATCGCTCTTTAGAGGGTATCGGTTAAACGCTCATTCTTTGCAAGGTTTCGCGTCCTTATTTTTTGTCGGAGTCAGTTTGATTGTAGCGATCGCTGCTTGCTCTCCCACCGAAACCAACACAGCATCACCGGGGAATGCGAACAACCCAACAGCCCGTAAATCCAATGTAGAGCTAACCTTAGTCTCCTTTGCGGTCACAAAAGCCGCTCACGACCAGATTATTCCCAAATTTGTTGAAAAATGGCAAGCCGAACACAACCAAACCGTAAGCTTTAGCCAAAGTTACGGCGGATCGGGTTCTCAAACTCGCGCCGTAATTGACGGACTCGAAGCCGATGTTGTGGCGCTAGCGCTTCCCCTCGATACCAAGAAAATTGAAGAGGCAGGGTTAATCGAACCCGGTTGGGAAAAAGAAGCCCCCAATGAGGGGATTGTGACTCGATCGGTTGCGGCAATTGTTACCCGTGAGGGAAATCCCAAAAACATCAAAACTTGGGCAGACTTAGCCAAAGATGGCGTAAAGGTAATTACCGCTAACCCCAAAACCTCTGGCGGTGCCCGTTGGAACTTCCTCGCTTTGTGGGGTGCGATGACGGAAACAGGCAAAGATGAGGCAAAAGCTGAGGAATTAACTACCCGCGTTTACAAAAACGTCCCCATACTGCCCAGAGATGCCCGCGAAGCCACCGATGTCTTTTTTAAACAAGGTCAGGGCGATGCCTTAATCAACTACGAAAATGAAATGATTTTGGCGTCACAAAAAGGGCAAAAACTTCCCTACGTGGTGCCGGATGTCAATATCTCCATCGATAATCCGGTTGCAGTTGTCGATAAAAACGTCGATAAACACGGCACCCGCGAAGTCGCTGAAGCCTTCGTGCAATTTCTCTATACCCCAGAAGCGCAACGCGAATTTGCCAAAGTGGGGTTCCGTCCTGTTGATGCAACAGTTGAGAAAGAAGTAGAAAAGCAATTTCCCCCAGTAAAAACCCTCTTCACCGCCAAAGATTTAGGGGGATGGGATGAAATTCAGAGGAAATTCTTTGATGACGGCGCTATTTTCGACAAAATCCAAGCCAAACTTTGACAACTTGGCTTCAGCGATCGCGCTGCTATTCCACCGTAAATCGTACCAGGGGCGCATCACTACTTTTTATCCAGCCTTTTAAGAAAGCTGAAACATCTTTTTCACGGGACTTTCAGACCCTTAACTAAACGCCTTGCTTTCATCCCACCTCTAAAAGCTTTGACGTGAGACTCTGGCGTTAGCGTTTAGCCGAACGTAGGTAGGCTTTCAACATCGTTGATCTTGATCTCTAAGCTTTCCAGTTGCTTGAGGTGCCATTTTTGGTCTTCTGAGAGTTCCAAAACCAATTGGTGATAGTCCGTCAGGGTAGGGCGATGACCAACGCTGATAAAGGTTGTTTCTGTTTCCTTGAGATGCCCATATAGACCCGCTTCGTTGTTGATATCTAAAGCGCTTGTCGCCTCATCTAAAATAGCGTAGGCAGGTTTGTTGAGGAGGAGGCGAGCAAAGGTGACACGCTGCTGCTCCCCCAGAGAAAGCACTGATCCCCAGTCTTTTTCCACCTCAAAACCCCCAAAGCGTTCATCCAAATCAGAAAGATTTACCTGTTTGAGAACTTGCTTCAGTTCCTCCTCTGTCACCTCCGCTTGGGTATTGGGATAGAGGAGTTGGTCGCGTAACGTCCCTAACACCATGTAAGGGCGCTGGGGCAAAAACAGGATTTCGTCTAGGGCGGGTCGCGCAATCGTTCCCGTACCGGAATTCCACAATCCCGCGATCGCCCGCAGCAGCGAACTCTTCCCACAGCCACTTGGCCCGGTAATCAGCATCCCTTTCTGGGTTGGTAACTCCAGGGACAAGTCCTTCAGCAAGGTTCTCTGATAGTTGGGGGTTTGCAATGTCAGGTGTTGGAAGGCTAAGTGTTTCTCTTCGACTGTCTCGATTGTGGGAGTTTCCTTTTGCTCCTCGGTGGGTGTGGCTTGAGGCGGCTCTAAATACTCAGCGAAGGTGTACAGGCGGTCAATCCCCGCTCCAAAGCTCGCCAGAGATTGAAACCGAGCGACGACGACATTTAACGAGAAAAAGACCCGGACAAATGCGCCTTGTGCTTCGGTGACTTTCCCCACTTCCAACTCTCCAGAAAACACACTGGGAGCAACAACAATGGCAGGGATTACAAAAGGAATAAATTCATAAGCATTCGTTAAAACATTGAGATTTAGTTCCCATAAGATCAGCCGCTTGAAATTCTCAAACGCCTGCATAAAGCGGCTGAATACCTGGTGAGATTCCTGCTCTTCTCCTCGGTAAAAGGCGATGGATTCGGCGTTTTCTCGGATGCGGATTAAGCTAAAGCGAAAGTCTGCTTCTTTTTTGAGTTGCTCAAAATTGAGCCGCACCAGCGGTTGACCAAAAACCAGCGTCGTGACCAGCGTGCCAATTAGGGCATAACCTACTAGAAAAATCACCAATGACCGAGAGATTCCCCAAAGGACGCTGCTAAAGGCAATCACTGTCAAAACTGACTTAAGAATAAGGAGCAAAAATTTCAGAGACTCTTGGGTAAAGCTTCTGACATCTTCAGCAATCCGCTGGTCGGGGTTGTCAATTTCAGGGTGTGAGACTAGGTTGTAATACGCTCGATTGTTGAAGTATTTTCCGAGAAAGCTGTTGGTTAGCCAGCGTCTCCAGGAAAGACCCAGGCGGTCTTCTAAGTAGGTGTAACCAGCTAGCAGTGGGGCGTAGACGACCAGCACCCCAACGAAGATCCATACCGTATGCCAAAATCTCGATTCATCTCTGGCTGAGAGGGCTGAGATTAATACTCCTCGCTGATGGTTGAGGAGGACGCTCAGACCTGTGTAAGCGAGCAACAATAAGACTAAGAGCAGCAGCAGCCCTCTAGCTCGCCATTTTTCATCCCCAAACCAGTAGGATTTAGCGATCGCCAAAAACCGCTTGAACAAATTCAGGTTAAATCGATCCATTTATTTCTCTTACTACTGAAGCGGTTCCCACAGCGCTTTATCTACTACCACTCACTTAAGGACAAAGAGCTGGCGGTATTTCCTGGGAGGCTGTCCGCGTAAGATAATTCATTCCTTAGAAGTCAGACAACTACACAACGGTAGAAGACTGCCAATTGTAGGATCAGCGATCGCCTGCTGTTTTCCTCCCCATTTCCAACCGTTGTGAAATCTCTGGCGTCATCAATTTACATCTCGGATATAAAGAATTTCTACCTTTAGACGTAGAAGTCCCTCCTTAAATCTTCAATGATGGATAAAAGATAGTCGCCTCAATGTCTTTCAATCCCAAACAAAGAGGGGGCTTAACATCTGAAGCCATGACTTGAGCCGCGATCGGCGGTACAGTCGTGTTGCCAAAACATTGTGAAGTGAGAACTAAATATAAATGACATCAGAGCGTTCTAACAATTCCCTAACAGATGCTCAAGAAAGACTCGATATCTCTCAGGAAGAAGAGATTTTTGTCTTTCCGGCATCCTTTGCTCAACAGCGACTCTGGTTTATTGAGCAGTTAGTACCTGGCAACACTTTCTATAATGTGCCCACAGCACTGCGCTTAACGGGTTCACTTAACTTGACCGCCTTAGAGCAGACCTTCAACGAAATCGTGCGTCGCCACGAAGTTTTACGCACCCGATTTGGGATAGTGGAGGGGCAACTCGTTCAGGCGATTCCTGCCGAAAGCGACGCTAACGCTCCCACTTTCACCGTAGATCTGCCCGTCATAGACTTGCGGGAGTTGCCAATTCAGCAAAGGGAACTGCAAGCAAAGCAGTTAGTTACCGAGGAATCTCAGCGTCCTTTTAATCTCGCTACTGGGCCCTTGCTGAAATTGTTGCTCGTGCAACTGGACGAGACAGAATACATATTGCTGTTAAACCTGCACCATATCATTTGCGACGATTGGTCTATTGGGGTGTTAATTCGGGAACTGACGGCAATCTACACAGCCTTAGCTGATAAAGACGTGGCACACCACACCTCTCCACCTTTACCCGAACTACCTCTGCAATATGCCGACTTTGCCCACTGGCAACGCGAGTGGCTACAAGAGGGAGGAACAACCCATGCGTCGCCCCTACAGACACAACTGGCTTACTGGCGGCAACAGTTAGACAGTATTTCTGTCCTAAATTTACCGAGCGATCGCCCAAAACCTGCTGTACAGAATTACCAGGGAACCACTCAATTTCTAGAGCTATCACCAAGTTTGAGTAAGGCGCTAAAAACGCGATCGCAGCAAGAAGGAGCCACTCTGTTTATGACCCTGCTGACAGCCTTCCAAACCTTGCTCTACCGCTACACCCACCAAGAAGATATTGCCGTCGGTTCACCCATTGCCAACCGTAACCGCAGTGAGATTGAAGGGTTAATTGGTTTTTTTGTCAATACCTTAGTGCTACGTACCGACTTATCTGGTAACCCAACCTTCCAAGAACTGCTAGGTAGAGTACGAGAGGTAACACTCGGAGCCTACGCTCACCAAGATTTGCCCTTTGAGAAGCTAGTAGAAGAATTGCATCCGGAACGCTCCTTGAGCCGCCATCCCCTGTTCCAAGTGGTATTCGGTTTTGAGAATGCGCCAATGGAAGCACTAGAACTACCAGGGTTGACACTAAACCCGATGACTATTGACTTTAAAACAACGCGCTTTGACTTAGAGTTTCACCTGTGGGAAGGATCAGAAGGTTTCAGAAGCTTATGGGGAGAGCAATGGAACTACGCAGACGGGATTAGAGGTGTGGTGGTATACAACACAGATTTATTCGATGCCGCTACCATTACCCGCATGGTAGGACATTTTAAAACCTTACTAGAGGGCATTGTTGCCAATCCACAAGCAAGGATTGCAGACTTACCACTCCTAAGCCCATCTGAACAACATCAATTATTAGTGGAATGGAATGATACTCAGGCTGACTATCCCCACCAGTGCATCCATCAGTTATTTGAAGCGCAAGTAGAGCGGACACCTGATGCAATAGCAGTAATCTTTGAAGACAAACAACTCACCTACCGCGAGTTGAATAACCGCAGCAACCAACTAGCGCACTACTTGCAAAAACTAGGAGTAAATTCAGAAGTATTAGTCGGACTTTGTATAGAACGTTCTGTAGAGATGATAGTGGGGATGTTGGGCATCCTTAAGGCAGGAGGAGCCTATGTCCCTCTAGACTCCAGCTATCCCCAGGAACGTCTCAACTTCATGATTGAGGATGCTCAAATAACATTATTGCTAACAGAGAAGAAGCTAGTTAAGCTGTTTGAAGACTTCTCAAATTTGGTTATTTGCTTAGATAAAAACTGGGAAACTATTGCTCAACAAAGCAGAAAAAATCCTATTAATAGCTTAAGTGGTGACAATCTAGCTTATGTAAGCTATACCTCCGGTTCTACAGGAAAACCTAAGGGAGTTGCGGTTGCTCACAAAGCTGTAAATCGTCTCCTGTTTAATACAAATTATATAAATATAGGCTCTTCTGATAAAATAGCCCAAGTCTCCAATACTTCCTTCGATGCAGCAACATTCGAGATTTGGGGAGCGCTCCTTCACGGCGCTCAACTTGTTGGAATTAGCAGAGATGTCACCCTTTCACCCCCAGAATTTGCCTTACAATTGCGTCAAAAATGCATTAGCATTCTGTTCTTAACTACTGCTCTATTTCAACAAATCGCCAGAGATACGCCGCAAGCTTTCAACTCATTGAAATATTTACTGTTTGGAGGTGAAACAGTCGATCCTAGATGGGTAAAGAAGGTTATCAAAAAAGCAGCACCAGAGCGATTAATTCATGTTTATGGCCCTACAGAAGGAACAACATTCTCTGCTTTTTATTGGGTGCAGGACGTACCAGAATCAGCAACATCTATTCCCATTGGTCGCCCGATTACAAACACACAAATTTATCTACTAGATGAGCAGATGCAGCCTGTACCCATTGGTATTCCAGGTGAGTTGTACATTGGTGGTGATGGATTGGCACGGGGCTACCTCAACCGTCCTGAGTTAACGGCTGAACGCTTTATTCCTAATCCTTTTAACAACAAACGAGAGACACGACTTTATAAAACAGGTGACTTAGCTTGCTATCAACCAGACGGCAATATTAAGTTTTTGGGTCGTATTGACAATCAGGTAAAAATCCGTGGCTTCCGTATTGAGTTGGGAGAGGTTGAAGCCGTTTTAAGTCAACATCCGCAAGTTTTTCAGACAGTGGTTATTGTTCAGGAGGACATACCTGGTGATAAACAATTGGTGGCTTATATTGTTCCTAACCAAGAGCAAGCACCGACAACAGGGACACAAAACTTCGCGCTCCGACTGCGCCAATTCCTGAAAGAAAAGTTGCCGGGGTATATGGTGCCTTCTGCTTATGTAGTGCTAGACTCTCTACCGCTGACACCTAATGGTAAAGTAAACCGCCGTGCCTTACCTGCGGTAGATACTCTTAGTCTTGATCCGAAAGAAGATTATGTGGCACCTCGGACTACTGTCGAGGAGGAGTTAGCAAGAATTTGGGCTAGAGTTTTAGGGAAACAGCAGATAGGTATCCACGATAACTTCTTTGAATTGGGAGGACATTCTCTGTTAGCGACTCAGCTAACTTCCCGTATACGTGATGCCTTCCAAGTGGAGTTGCCTGTACGTCACTTGTTTGATGCTCCGACTGTGGCGACTCTAGCTAAACACATTGAGACAATTTGTTGGGCAGCGAAAGGTTTGGATACCAAAAATTCTCAGGGAAATGAGCGGGAAGAGGTAGAATTTTGAGAAAAGCGTAACACCAATTCCCTGAATGTTTGCTACAGATACTATATGATTTTTCCCTTTGATAAGGGGGGTTAGGGGGGTGATTTGTAGCGCTATTTTATGAAATTTGTATAACACTACATGAGTTTTACACCCCTGCGACTACCCACCCCAAATAAATAGTTAGCCAGTGGAGCGTTTGATGAAAATACGATTGTTTCAGGAGCAAGATGGTGTTCAACTAGCGCAGTTGTTCTACGACACAGTGCGTGAAATTAACATTCGTGATTACTCGCTCAATCAGGTTAAGGCATGGGCACCAGAGGATATTTATTTTAGAGACTGGGCAAAGGTCTGTTCTCAGCGATTTACTTACGTTGCTGATGATGAAGGCGCGATCGCGGGTTTCGGCGAGTTAGAATCTAGCGGACATATAGACTGCTTCTACTGCCACAAAGATTATCAGCGCCGGGGTATTGGCAGTAAGATTTATGGGGCAATTGAGGCAAAAGCTGATGAATTAGGGCTTAATCGCTTGTATACCGAAGCAAGTATTACCGCTAAGCCATTTTTCTTGGATAAAGGCTTCTCCGTTGTTAGGGAACAACAGGTGGAACGTGGGGGAGAGATTTTTATTAATTACGCAATGGAGAAGTTTCTTAAAACTGCTGTCTAGCAAGCGGCTAAAGCTTTTTCCTGAGCGTGCTGAGGTCACAGGAGTCTGGCTCGTTGAATTTAACAGGAAACGTCAAAGTTACGCGCCCTTCGGGTAAATATTTGCTACGTTGTCTTCCAGTGTCATACCAGGGTTAGACCACAGTTCCCTTACCTAGCAAGTAAACTCCTATCTTCGGCTAGTCTCGTAAAAGGGGTTGAATGAGTGGAAATAGTTGAATTTTTGTCTTACCTTCGGAGCTTAGATATTCAGGTTTTTGTAGAAGGCGATCGCCACACGCTTATAGAGCCAAGTCGCCTTTGTTGTAATGCTCCCGAAGGAACTCTGACACCAGAACTGCGTACAGAAATACAAGAACGCAAAGCAGAAATTATTTCCTTTCTAAAAGCCGCTAATCGTACTACCAGCAACACTTCCACCCCCCTTCTCCCCATCTCGCGGGACAAAACCCTCCCCGTCTCCTTTGCTCAACAACGGCTGTGGTTCCTCGACCAGTTAGTACCTAATGATGCCTTCTATAACACCCCAGCAGCAGTACGTCTGACCGGGTCACTCAACTTAGCCGCGCTGGAACAGACATTTAATCAAATCGTGCGTCGTCACGAAGCTTTACGCACCACTTTTGTAACGGTGGAAGGGCAACCTGTTCAAGTCATTGCTCCCACCTTAACTCTATCCCTACCCGTAATAGACCTGCGAGACTTTCCAGTAGCCGAACGAGAAACACAAGCGCGACAACTCACAACCCAGGAGGCTCAGCGTCCTTTCGATTTATCTAAAGCTCCCTTGCTGCGAGTAACATTACTGCGGCTGGATGAGACAGAGTATGTGCTATTGCTGATTCTGCATCACATTGTTTCCGATGGCTGGTCTATAGGGATACTGATTCGAGAGATAGCAGCACTCTACAGCGCGATCGGCAACGAGCAGCCTGTACTACTCCCTCCATTATCCATCCAGTACGCCGACTTTGCCTATTGGCAACGCCAGTGGTTGCAAGGGAAAGTGCTAGCGGCACAACTAGCTTACTGGCGACAGCACCTGCGAGACATTTCTATACTGAATCTGCCTACTGACCGAGCCAGACCCGCTGTTCAAACCTACCGGGGTGCAACCCAGTTTTTGCAACTCCCAAAAAACCTCAGTGAGGCACTAGAAGCCTTGAGCCAGAGAGAAGGAGTCACTTTGTTCATGACTTTGCTGGCAGCATTCCAAACCTTGCTCTACCGCTACACACAGCAAGAGGACATCACAGTCGGTTCGCCAATTGCCAATCGTAACCGGAGTGAAATCGAGGGGTTAATTGGCTTTTTTGTTAATAGTTTAGTGTTGCGTACCGACCTATCGGGCAATCCCACATTTTTGGAATTATTACATCGAGTCCGAGAAGTAGCGCTGGGAGCCTATGCTCATCAAGATTTGCCCTTTGAGAAGCTGGTGGAGGAACTGCATCCAGAGCGGAATTTAAGCCAAAATCCCCTATTTCAGGTCGTGTTTGCTTTGCAAAACGCGCCAATGCAGGCGCTAGAGCTACCAAAACTAACACTCAGTCCCCTGCAATTTGTTGATACGGGGACAACGCGGTTTGATTTGGAGTTCCATCTGTGGGAGCAGCCGCAAAATAATGGATTAGGTGCAGATTCTTCAGCAGGAATTAGCGGTTTTGTTGTGTACAGTACCGATTTATTTGATGAAACCACTATTACCCGAATGTTGGGACATTTTCAAACTTTGTTAGAGGGTATTGTTGCCAATCCAGAACAACGAATTGCAGGTTTACCGATATTAAGTGGATCAGAACATCATCAACTCTTAGTGGAATGGAATAATACTCAGGTAGATTACCCCAAAGACCCATGTATTCATCAGTTATTTGAAGCTCAAGTAGAAAAGACTCCTGACGCTGTAGCGGTAGTTTTTGAAGACAAGCAACTCACTTATCGAGAGTTGAATAGCCGCAGTAATCAGCTTGCCCATTACTTACAAAAACAAGGTGTGAGTGCGGAAGTTTTAGTAGGGCTTTGTGTCGAGCGCTCTCCCGATATGATCGTCGGGATGTTGGGCATTCTCAAAGCAGGAGGAGCCTACGTACCCTTAGACCCTAGCTATCCCTCTGATCGTTTGAATTCCATAATTGAAGATGCTCAGGTGTCGGTGTTGCTCACTCACCAGCAATTTAAATCGCTGACTAATAGCGAAAGTTCTCTAAATAGAACTAAACCCGTAGAGATTGATAGTCACCTTGATCCGAATTTAGTTACTAATGGGGGAATTAATTCCCCTGCTGGTGAGAGGGTGGTGCAAGATGGGGAAATACAGGCAGATTGCCAAATATATAACCCAATTGTTGTTTGTCTAGACAAAGATTGGGAAACTATTGCCCAAGAACTTGCAGAGAATCCTACCAGTAACATTACAGCAGACAACCTGGCTTATGTTATCTACACCTCTGGTACAACAGGAAAACCGAAAGGGGTTGAAATTGAACATCGGGGATTATCAAATCTGGTTTTTTGGCATCAACAAGCCTTTACCGTTTCACCCCTTGACCGCGTAACGCAGGTTGCAGGAGTTGCTTTTGATGCTTGTGGGTGGGAAATTTGGCCTTATTTGAGTGCAGGAGCTAGTATTTATTTTCCTAATGAAGAAATTAGGCGATCACCTGAAAATTTGCAAAGCTGGTTAGGATCAAAAGCGATAACTATTAGCTTTTTACCTACACCTTTAGCCGAAAAGTTTTTGTTATTAGATTGGTCTAACAACGTAGCCTTGCGATTATTACTCACAGGGGGAGATAAACTACATCAGTATCCTTCAGCCTCCCTACCTTTCCAGGTAGTGAATAATTATGGGCCAACTGAAAATACAGTAGTTACAACATCCGGCACTGTTCCTGCCAAAAAGCAAGCTGATGTAGCCCCTACAATTGGTCGTCCCATTGCCAACAATCAAGTTTATATTCTGGATAGGTATTTACAACCTGTATCGATTGGCGTTGCTGGTGAGTTGTACATCAGTGGGGATGGACTAGCGCGAGGTTATCTAAACCGCCCCGATTTAACGGCTGAACGCTTTATTTCTAATCCTTTTAGCAATAATCCAGAAGCACGTCTTTATAAAACAGGCGATTTAGTTCGTTATCAACTAGATGGCAATATCGAATTTTTAGGTCGCCTCGACGAGCAAGTAAAAATTCGCGGTTACCGCATTGAATTGGGTGAAATTGAGTCAGTATTGAAGCAGCATCCGGCAGTGCTGCAAACGGTGGTGATGGCTCGTGAAGATGTACCGGGTGAGAAACGTTTGGTCGCTTATGTCGCACTGAATGTTGAAGATAAGGGTATTCAAGAGCAGGGGCAAGAAAGGCAATTCCAGGACGAACAGGTGTTGCAATGGCAGATGCTCTACGACGAGACTTATACCCAACCCGCTACTGATTTTGATCCAACATTCAATATTGTCGGCTGGAATAGCAGTTACACGGGTGATGCTATCCCAGCAGAACAGATGCGCGAGTGGGTGAATAACCAAGTCGGGCAGGTTTTGGCTTTACAACCGCATCGAGTGCTAGAAATTGGCTGTGGGACAGGTCTATTGCTGTTGAGGATTGCGCCCCACTGCACGAAATACCAGGGAACGGACTTCTCCCAGGCATCACTAGACTACATTCGGCAGCAATTGGCAAAGCAAGAGTTACCCCAGGTGCAGCTACTCCAGAGGATGGCAACTGATTTTGAGGGAATGGAAACAGAAGCTTTTGATGCGGTGATTCTCAACTCTGTTGTGCAATATTTTCCCAGTGTTGACTATCTTGTGCAGGTACTGGAGGGGGCAGTAAAGGCATTAGCTCCCGGTGGCTTTATCTTCATTGGAGATGTGCGTAACTTGCTGCTGTTACAAGCGTTTCACGCCTCGGTGCTACTGTATCAAGCCGAACCCTCGCTGACTTGCGAACAACTACGGCAACGGGTACAAATGCAAATGTTCCAGGAAACGGAGTTAGTGATTGACCCCGCTTTCTTCAGGGCATTAAAGCAGCGCCTTCCCCAGATTAGTCACGTACAGATTCAGCTAATGCGGGGTCGCCATCACAATGAGTTAACTCAGTTTCGTTACAATGCGATTCTTTATATCGAGGCTGAAATAGACCCCCCCAACCCCCCTTATCAAGTGGGGCAGGGGGGATCGCAATGGCTAGACTGGTGCGGGGATAACTTGACGGTGGCAAAGGTACGTCAGTTATTGGTTGAGAACCAGCCAGAAATACTAAGCATTACTCATGTACCTAATGCGCGAGTGATGACAGCAGTTAAGACCGCACAATGGCTGTCGGGTGCAGGAGAAATTCAAACGGTAGGTCAGTTTCAAAAAGCTTTGCAGGAACTCCCCTTGGGAGTGGAACCAGAGGATTGGTGGGCAATGGGTGAAGATTTATCCTATAGCGTTGATATTAGCTGGTCGGATGCCGCTAATGAAGGATGCTATGACGTTTTGTTTGTGCAAGTTCAATTGATTAACCAAGAAGAGGGTGAGAATTCTCACTTTAGCCCTCCATCTGCTTTAGTACAGCCAGAGAAACGAGTGCGTCCGTGGCAATCTTATGCCAATAATCCCCTGCAAGCAAAGGCGGCTCGTAAGTTGGTACCTCAATTGCAGATTTATCTGGCTCAGAAGCTACCTGAGTACATGGTTCCTTCGGCTTTTGTGGTGTTGGAGTCTTTACCTTTGACTGTGAATGGCAAGGTCAATCGTCGCGCCTTAAGAGCATTTGAACCATCCCAGTTAGAGTTGGCGGGAGGTTATGTTGCGCCTCGAACGGCTGTTGAGGACGTGCTGGTGAAAATTTTTGCCTCTGTTTTGGGACTGAAGCGGGTGGGTATCTATGACAATTTCTTTGAATTGGGGGGGCATTCTTTACTAGCGACTCAGCTTGTCTCTAGGGTTCGCGATGCATTTGGGGTAGAGTTGCCTTTGCGTAATGTGTTTGAGGCTCCCGCGATCGCACAATTATCTTTATTAGTTGAAAGCTTGCAAGACAGCAAGGGTCAAAGTCAAGCCCCAGCCTTAGTCCCCATTTCCCGCGAGAGTCGTCGGATGAATCTATCATCGTTGAACAAAGGAAGCCAAGAGAGTTAATATTCCCCGCTTTAAGAAGATGGAGATTGTTGATTTACTGATACCCAGATGCGTTATTGATAGACTTGAGTAAACAATGATTCTTCACCCTGTTCTTGATCCTCAAGTCTTTATAGGCTATTGCTTCCGTGTAAGCGATCGCTAGTTACCCCTATAAGGTTCTCCTGATAACGCTATTACTAAAAGCATGCTCATCCAAAGGGCGAGAATAGAGTAGGGCTTGCTGATATTAATGGAGAATAGGGGATTCGAACCCCTGACCTCTGCGGTGCGATCGCAGCACTCTACCAACTGAGCTAATTCCCCTTTTGACGATCGATAGGTTTCCGGAGCCATCTCAACGGCTCCACCCTTAGACTAATCACAACTTGACATTCTAACACTCTTTGAGAGATTGCCGAGTAGGTTGAGCATAAACCTGCTGCACCCATTCAACATCCAACTGAGAAAGATAATCCACCGCCCAGTTTGCTTGCCGCTGCATCATTTGAAATGGGTAGGTATTAGCGACACCCACAACTTGCATTCCGGCACGCTTGGCAGCTTCAATTCCGGCTGGAGTATCTTCAATCGCTAGACAGTCTGATGCCTGCGCCCGCAGCTCAGGAAACTGTTGGTTGAGCTTTTCCACCGCCAGCAGGTAGCCATCTGGTTCCGGTTTGCTGACTTTAATGTCATCGCCGCTAACAATGGTGGAAAAATGCTGCCCCAAGTTGCTGCGTTCCAAGACTAGCTCGACCTCAGAGCGTAACGCCCCACTCACAATTGCCATCGGCACCTGGACAACGCGCAGTTGATAAATGAGGTCTTCCAATCCTGAGTAGATGGGCAGTTTTTTCAAGCTTTCTAGCTGCTGCTGATAGGCTTGGGCTTTACGCCGCATGAGCTGGGTGATGGAGCTTTCGCTTAGTATTCGTCCCCGACGTTCTAGCAGTTCTGTGAGACAGGCGCGATCGCTCCTACCCAAACACACCTCTCTATAGTCCCTCGGATTAAAGCGCAGATTTTCTGCGATCAGGATTTCCTCAACTAGCTGCTGGTGAATTTTTTCATCATTAATAATGACGCCATTGAAATCAAACAGAACTACCTTTAGTGTCATGCTGCTGTGCTAAAACGCTGGGGCGGGAATACCCTCGGAACCAAAATCATCAAATGCACTGCTAGTGGATACTCGTTGGGCGGCGGCATTTTCTACAGGAATAGGTTTGATACCTCGTGTCACCTCATGTATCCACCAGAACTGTTCACTTTGCACCGCTTCAAAACCTGCCTTACCCATCCACGCATCTAGGTTGCCAGCTGCAAAATCCTTGATATATGGCTCTTCAAAAATTTCAGTCAACCAACTGACCTGGTGCAGGGTTTTCTGGGAACCATCGAGAATCAACACTTGTCCGCCGGGGACGAGCAGCCGAAAAGCTTCGCGCAGAATAGATTGAGAGACAGCAGGAGGAGTCTCATGGAACAGCAAAGAGGCTGTCACTACGTCAAACGAGGCATCCGGAAAACCTGTTTCTTCCGCTTTGCCATGCCGCCACTGGAGATCGAGTCCTGCTTGTTTGGCTTTATAATCCGCCATGAATAGCATGTAGGGTGACAGATCCATCCCAACTACCTCTGCTTGCGGAAAGGCTTGTTTCAACATCAACGTTGTTGAACCCGTACCGCAGCCTAAATCTAAAATCCGCCAGGGTTGTCCTTTGACAGCATCTACTAGGGTTTGACGCACCGAAGCTTCGTTAGGCGGTAAAACGCGCTGGGTAATGGGATCGTAGGATGTTGCTGCCCCACCATTTAGGTAGCCCCCTTCAACGCCGTGGAAGTTTTGACTACTGTAGTAATGAGGATAAATCAGACCGGGTTGCCGGAAGCGATCGCTCTCTTTTTCCCAATCAACGCTCTCATGAAATTGCCGTAACTTATCCTCATCAATGAAGAGTCGGACAATGGGAGATAAAAAACGTTCCCAGATTGTATCTTTAGCAACTGCCATAAGGATATATCCGAATTCACTAAACGATGATAGCTAGCGTGGGGAAGTAATTCTTCAGGGTGCTTCCTTCTTTACAAATTGTAATTGTGATTTGACACTCCCCTGCCTAAAGGCGAGGGGATTCTTCATTCATAGACCCAACTTGC
>NZ_JCACLG010000010.1:0-100140 GCF_059505785.1 Kastovskya adunca
CCCCTGCACCCCTGCACCCCTGCACCCCTGCACCCCCGCTCCCCTGCACCCCTGCACCCCTACTCAGGACTCTCTATCATCCCCAATTCCCCAGCCTGTAACTGCACCGCATTCTACTTCACCGATCGCCTCTGGCGGGGGTGATAGCTGGGCGTCAACGGGGTCAATTGCTGCATCAGGTTGTACTAAAACCTGATTAATCTCACAAGGTTTGCTGATCACATAGGGGTTAGCTTGGGAACGTGGGCCATTCCAGACCGCTTGCAATTCTAAGATATAACCCGAATCACTAGAAGAGATATCAGAGGTTAGCTGCCACAGACTATCTTCCTCTAGGGGAGCAACTACCTGTTTAACTTCCTGCGCGATCGCCTCAATTCGTGCAGGTCGTTCCTCCCGCAATAGCCAGCGTTCTACCTGCGACCAAGGTTTATCCTCCAGCGCTTGTTCTAGCTGCGGTGCCATCAAATTCAACATCAAGGCTCCTCTAGGGAGTTCTTTCTCGTCGCGATCGCCGACTCGCACTACGAACGCACTGCGAGTAAAATCGTCAAGCAGCATAGTGGGATACTGATTTAACCAGTTTTGAATCACAAAGTAAAACTGAAACCAGCAGCTAAATAAAAACTGAGTTCCAAATAAAATAACTAGCTTCTGACGAATGTCTGACTTCGGCATTTTAAACTTTGTCTTGCCCTCAGGGGAGCCAAAAGACAGAGGCACCGCAGCAATGACCGCAGAAATTGGCGGCCAAAATACTAACGCTTCTGAGGAAAATTCTCCAGTCGGTTGCCCAAAAATGAAGAGACTAACCAACGCCCCAGTAATCCAGGGGCTTAAATAAATATCACCAATTTTGATGGCATTTTCTGTTGTTCCCCAATTCACACCAAGGATAAAAAAAATCCATCCAAAAAAAGCAATAAGTTCTTGGGTAAAGCCCGTTGCCAATAAGGACATATAGCAAGAAAATACGCTGAGTAATATAAAAGTCGGCCAGGAAAAAGCAGTCGCAGATTGGATATCATTCTGAATAAGCCGATAAATACGGAGAAAAAGTTCCACGTTAAAACAGAGGAGAATTAATTTGTGATAGACGAATTAGGAGCAAGATTGATATGGCGCTGTAACTCACCGCAGTGGATAACAAAATAACGGTTGCTTCACTGGGTGCTGCCTCTTTAAGGGCGTCATTCAGCCGATCAGATAGCCTTGGTCTATGCTTTTGTGAGCTTTGGGTAGTGCTAATTTCCACATTTTCTTCTGAACTTAGTAAAAAAGCTTGAAGTAAATCTAACATTTTAAGCTTGAAAAAGAAGGTAGCAAAAAAAATACCGAGTCCCATCAAGATAATAGTTATATCAAAATTTTGAGGGGTAGGTCTAAGAGTATTATCGAAAAAAATGTAGCTGAACAATTGTACTTTTAAAGATTGAGGAATCACTCCTTGCATGTAAAAGAAGCTTAACCAACCGATGACAGTGATATACAAATTAAGAGAAATTGCATATTCAATACTAGTTTTACGAGTCAGTTTGAATTTTCGATGAAAGACACTACCTTCAATGGCGATCGTTACCAACAAAAATAGGGTATGAAACAAAATCATCGGTATTGGCACGGCTTCTGACATCCGTTCAACTCCTGTATTCCCTCTGTCACTATTGTCCTCTGGTTTAGACGACTTGGCTGAGGTTTGATGGCTAATAGCTAAATGTGCTAACTCAACGAGAGCGCGATCGCCCATCACACCCTCACTGTTCTTTTGGTAAACTGCTTGAGTCAAGCGCATGTGTTGTACTGGGTCGCAAAAATTGGCATGGTGAGAACTGGAATTGGGATTCGGACAGCGGTTGAGCGTTCAGAACGACTCGTCGGACAAATTCATGTTTACGACGGTGCGGGCAAGGGTAAGTCTCAAGCGGCGCTGGGCGTAGTATTGCGCTCGATTGGACTGGGAATTAATTCCCAGGAATTAAGCCGAGTTTTGTTGTTGCGCTTTTTAAAAGGGCCAGGACGCACCTACGATGAGGACGCCGCCATTGAAGCCTTGCAGCGTGGTTTCCCTCACTTAATCGATCAGGTTCGCACGGGACGGGAGACATTTTTTGTCAAAGATGAAGTAATCCGCTTTGATGCAGCAGAGGCGCAGCGGGGTTGGGATGTGGCAAAAGGTGCGATCGCCTCCGATCTTTATTCGGTGGTTGTCCTTGATGAACTGAACCCAGTCCTAGATTTAGACTTATTACCCGTCGATGAAGTCATAAAAACATTGCAAAATAAGCCAGAACATCTGGAAATTATTGTTACAGGTCGCGGCACTCCCCAAGCCCTATTGGACATTGCTGACTTGCACACCGAATCGAAGCCCCATGACCATCCAGCTTCTAGGGAACAGGGCATTGAGGGCATTGAAATCTACACGGGTGCAGGCAAAGGAAAATCCACCAATGCCTTGGGTAAAGCTTTGCAGGCGATTGGTCGCGGGATTAGCATCGACAAGTCCCATCGCGTGCTGATTATGCAGTGGCTCAAAGGGGGGACAGGCTATACAGAAGATGCCGCGATCGCTGCCTTGCGACAATCCTACCCTGACTTAGTCGATCACCATCGCTGCGGACGAGATGCGATCGTCTGGCGAGGACAACAGCAAATAGCCGACTACGTTGAAGCCGAACGTGGCTGGGAAATTGCGAAAGTAGCGCTGGCGTCAGGGTTGTACAAGACAATCATCATGGATGAACTCAACCCCACCGTCGATCTGGAACTACTACCGCCGGAACCAATCGTCGAAGCACTGCTTCGCAAACCCCGCGATACTGAAGTGATCATCACTGGTCGCTGCTTGAATCCACCCCCCTACTTCGATTTGGCAAGCGTCCATTCCGAGATGATTTGTCACAAACACTACTGCGAGAAGGGCGTTGATTTGAAGCGAGGGGTGGATTTTTAGATTGGTGTTATGGATATCCATCCACAACTAGAGGCAAATACAGGGCGGCGATCGCCTTAGATGAGCTTGGGACAATATAGTTATCAGCCTACTGTCACGCAACGATCGCGATCGCGAGCATCCACAACCCCAACCCTGCCCTTACCAAGGGGGATTAAGGGAGGTAATTCCAATTCATCCAAGCGGATCACCCTTGAGCATTCCTTGAACAAGGTGGTGATACTGGTTAGGTTGCAGTTGCACTAGCTGGGGTGTCTCCTCGCCGCACCAGTGGATTTCAACGGGAACCTCACCAGCCATTTCACTACCTAGACCAAATAACAACCGCCTGTCTCCTTGTGCAGAGAAGCCGTTGGATTCCTGCACCTCCCGGAGTTGGGTGCCAGAACGAGTAGCAATTGTGACTTGAGTGCCAATAGCATCCCGGTTGCACTTGCCATTCCCTTCTAGCTGTAAACCAATCCAGGAATTGGGCGCAGCATCGTTGCGGTAAATTGACACGGGGGCAAATTGATGCGTTACTAGGGCGTCTAAATCGCCATCGTTATCCAAATCTGCCAGGGCAATTCCCCGCGAATTTCCGGGTTCTGTCCAGCCGACTTGCTGGGCAACATCGACAAAGCGATCGCCCTGATTTAGGTAAACTCGGTTATGTTCGTAGGGGAAGATGCAGCGATCGCGTAAATCTGCCCAACGGTCAGCATAGCCGTGAATATCAGGCCCCGTCAGGGCAATTTGGGAGTTCCAGTACCAGTAGTCGGGACAACCCTTGTCGGAAGGATGAAGTTTGAAGTAAAAAGGCTGAAGCAGTTTGCCTTCTACTGGCTGCGCTGTTACACTGTCGCCTTTGTCGTAACTAGCATCCACCATGCCGTTTGCCTGGAGGATTTCCAAACGCCCATCGCGGTCTAAATCCCCCATCGCCCCACCCCAGCCAAAGCGGTTTTCATTGAGGGCGTTACGCTTCATTGCCTGGTCTGTAAATGCCTTCGATCCTAATGTGTTGGCACTTCCCGCATTCATCCACAGCAAACTCCCTTCCGCTTGCAACTTCTCGTGGACATTGGAGACGTAGATATCCAGTTGACCGTTGTTGTCTACATCCCCTAGCGAGGAGTTCATGCCTTTGTAGGGGTCGTGACCGACATCTCCCACTAAGGAACCGCGCAGACTGAGGAAGGTTTTGCCCTGTTGGTTAAGGTAGAGCTGATCCGGGCCAAAGTCATTCGCTAAGTATAAATCTGTCCAGCGATCGCCATTTAAATCTCCCGTCCCAATATCCAATGTCCAGCGATTCCCCCCTAACCCAAACCCTTCAACATCCTGCTTCTCAAAGCTTTTCCCGTTGTTGAGATAAAACAAATTCTCCCCACCATTATCGGCATCGTGCCAACTCCGATGCATCACATCCAACATCCGTCTATCGCCGGGATACTCCGCTGGGGGAAGATTGAAGATATTAAAGTGATGGGGCTGGTCATAGTTAGGCAAAAGCGGATTCATCGCATTGCCAATCATCACATCCAACTGCCCATCCCGATTCATATCAAAGGCATTGGCAGTGAGGCTGATGGTGTATTCATCAATTCCCATTTCCTGGGAAATATCAGCAAATTTAGGGGCGCAAGGCTTTGTACCCCGACAATCCTCAACCAAGCGGTTTTGTAGTAAGCGCGACTTGCCATAGCCCACCAGCAGCAGCAAATCCGCATCCGTGTCATTGTCGTAATCCCACCACAACGCCCCAGAGGGTAAACCTTGAGTTTCCGGATTCGCGGCTAACTCATCCAGTGCGGGGATAGGGAAACGCTCAAACTGGAAATTGCCTTTGTTGAGATAAAGTGCGGCGCGATCGCCTTTATCCTTCAACGGGTAAGTTAAAAAGATATCCTGCAACCCATCCTGATCCACATCCGCCACTGCTACAGCATCGCCAACCGATAGCAGCCACTTCGCCACATGCTGCACGCGGGGGTCAACCCGCTCTAAAATGTCGCTCTTGTGCGCCGAAATCCCTGCCTCAGCCGCCGCTATCTCCACAAACTGAAAATCCGGCTGAACCACATCCTGCGCCGCCACAAACTGCTGATACCCAATAAATCCCACCGTCCCAATTACACCAATTACCACCCAGCGATAAAGGAAAGCAGAAACGTCCTGAAATAGTTTATTCTCCCCCCTTTCTAAGGGGGGTTGGGGGGGAGTTAGATCCCCCCTTTCTAACCCTGGTTGGGGGGGTAAACGTCGCCCCCCATAGCTTTCCCGCCACGCCTGCACCTGCAACCAGACAAAACGCCCTGCAAAGTAAATAAACCCCGCAAAAAATAACGTCGAGAGACTCTCAAATTTGTGCAGATACAAATCAATCAAAACAATACTCAACGACATCCCAATTTGCCCTTTGCGAGTGCGGGGCGATGTCGCGGGGTCAGTAATCATAAAGAAAGTAAACAGGTAAAACGCCGGGGAAGTCAGCGCCCCCATGAGTAGGGTTTGCGGTGGTATCAAATGGTGCATTAAATAGGCTCTTACGCCTAATTGCAGGGCGTAGAATCCCAGGAAAGAGACAATCAACGCCGTGCGCTGAATCCGAAAGGCAAACAATACCAAAGCAGCGGTGACAATAAACGCCACCATCGCCACCGAACTGCCCCACTGGTAAGCCGGAGACGCACTAATCATCCCCCGCCCCACCAGCAAACTGATCGTGATGCCAAACAGAGCCGGGTTAAAGACGTGACGTCCTTTAACCGTGAACAGGTATTTCGAGGAAATCGCAAAAAATACAGGCACCAACGGCAACCACAACCCGTGAGCAAAGTTGGTCAAAATGCTCAACGAGCAACCCGTAATCGCCGAACTGAGGGGAAATAGTACTGTTTTTTTTGATGATGTGATGGGGATTTGGGGAGTTGAGGAGGTAGAGCCATTAACTTGCCCAAAAATCTTCTCCCCCGCTCCCCCGCTTCTGCGAAACAGCCAGTGAAACAGCATATCCAATAGACAGGCTGCACTGACAATCAGCAGAATTTGGGCGGGAGAGCGATTAAATCCCAGAACTGTAATACCTAGTACAACATATAGCGCCAAAACGCCTAATACTGGCAAACGTGGGTCAGACAAACTGGGTGTTCTATCCCACTGCCATGAGTTTGGATTTGGGAGTTTAGGTTTCAAATTACGATCCCAATTCCCAATCCAACTTTCTCCTATCGTCATACGGTTGCCATCTCCATATAAGGTACGCGCCCATCGAGTTGATGGAACGGTGCTTCTCCATCTGGGTAATAGATAACAAATAGTCTTCCGGCTGCTTCAATCCGGCGGTATTCTTTCAGTACTGTCACAAGGGGATCGTTTTCGTGCAACCCAGCAATGAAGTAGTGCCAGGAACCGGAGAGGCGATCGCGATACAATGCCCGCAGCAATCCTCGAAATATCTCTGGGTTATTCTCTTCAATCGCAACAAACGCTAGATAAAAATAAGGAACCATTTTTCCCGGTGCGGGAAGTGGCTTCAAGGGTGTCATCTGAGCTAAGAGATTATAAAAGGGACGAGCGAGGGTGAGTTGTGGGCTGTATCGCTCAATATGGGTTTGCCGAAACGCCCGCTGATCCCAAGCCGCGACGGTTCCAACAAGCTGATTTCCTCGAAATGCTAGATAAAAATCCTCTGGTTTCAATCCTAATAAACGAGGGCTGTTGAAGTCTTCAAGTTGATAGCAAGGGGCAAATTGCTTTTTAGACTGCCAGGTTTGAACGAAACTTAAGATTTCTGGAAAGAGAATATTTCGTGTTACACCATTACGCTCAAACCGCACTCCGGGAACCTTTATTTCTGGCTTTGGTAAATCTAGATGAATCGCGGGAGTAAGAATCTGCCCGATATCCCGATATTGGGGTAAACCCGCACGTCCACCAATCAAATTTTGCTTTGCTGTCTCGTTTCCTTCTAAAATCACTGAATAGTACAACGGCACGGGGTTTTCTTCGTGCAACTGTCGCAAGAATTTGTAGCCCCGCGCTAAAAGCATTCCCTGGCGGTAATCGGGATGACAGCGTAAATCTGCAAGATACCCCAGTTGCTTTGGTTCGCCATTGAGAAATACTGTATTAATTAACCGACTGCCTAAGCCAATAATTCGTCCCGTTTTCCGTTCAGTGCATTTGATGATTTGTACGGATTTACCCTGAACGTGGCAGCCTACAAAGTAACTTGGTTCTCGCCGAAAGCTGACAGAAATATCCCCCTGCATCCAATCTTCTGCCATCCGAGCACGTAACTGGGCGTCATCGTCAGGAGTAGCAAGGGCAAAGTCAAAGCGGTTCATATATTTTATGAAAGAGAAACGAACCACACCAGACATAGAGAGCGCGGAGGAAAGAGAAGAGAGGGAATTAGTGGTTGGCTTTTAATATTTAGATAAAATCGAACTAAAGAAAGCAACAAAGCAGGCTGGAACTATTATGAGCCAAACTGTTGATGGAGTTAGGTGGACGGTTTACGATTTAGAGGTTTTGCCTCAAAATGAATGGACGCGCTATGAAATTATTGATGGAGAATTATTTGTGACGCGCTCTCCTCATCGCCGACATCAACAGGTTTGCGGCAAAATATTTGGACAACTTGATGCTTGGTCAGAGTCGAGTGGTTTAGGGGAAACAATTATTGCTCCGGGTGTGATTTTTGCTTTTGAGGATAGCGTCATACCGGATGTAGTTTGGGTAAGTCGAGAACGATTGACTCAAATTGAAGATGAGGCGGGGCATCTAACAGGCGCACCAGAGTTAGTAATAGAGGTTTTATCTCCTGGTAAACAAAACGAACGCCGAGATAAAGAAGCAAAACTTAAACTCTATTCAGTTCAAGGGGTAGAGGAATATTGGATTGTCGATCGCTTTACTAAAAAAGTTGAGGTTTATCGACGAGAAAAAGCGCGATTGGTTTTAGTAGAAACTTTATTGGGCGATGATGAAATCACGTCGCCACTTTTACTGGGATTTAGTTGTTCTATCCGGCTATTTTTTCCTGAATAGTAGAGAGAGGAAAAAGAGCGATCGCCTTTCTCTCCGTAGTAGCGTAATACACCTAAAATGAATGGCACTGACTTAAGCAATTGCGGCTCATATCCCCGACTTCTTGAAGAAGTCGGGGATCTATATAACCTAGGATAGGCTACTCGCAAGCAGCAAACCGGAATTCCCAATCTGTCTCTTTGCTGAGTACTGGCGGCTTAATATCCCCCAATCGTTGTCCTCGTTCTAGCCCTGAGTTGAGGTAGATACTGAGAGGATTTTTTACCCGGCAAGCTACCAGTTCGCTCAGTTGACCTAACTGTCGCGCATACTGATACTGGGGATTGGTAGCTAAAGCGCGATCGAGTTGACAAGCTAAGGTTGTAGCGTCGGCGTCATTGTACTCAGACGCATCGAGAAACAAGACATAATGCGGCTTTCCCCGTAACGAGGGGGCTAGCATCGCAAAGCCTCGTTGTTTCCCTAACTGTGTCAGCACAAACTCCTCTGTTAGCTTTTCCCCACATAAATCGCTAACAACTCCCGCACGTCCGACAAATTCCAAAAGTGGTGTTTGTTCCTTCCAGCCTCGCACCCGGACGCGATCGCCTAAATCATAGCGGTACAATCCAGAATGAGTTGTCATCACCACCCGATAGGTTTCCCCCTCTACCAGTTGATGACATAACCAAGGTTGCTCTTGGGCGTCGAGAAACTCAAAAAACCCACTTTCAATTGCCAGTACAGGAAAGTCGCACCCTACCAACGGTAACGTCACAACGCCCTCAGTAGCTAGCAACCCTTTCCCTTGAATTGCAACCTGAGGAAACAGGGCTTGCAACTGATCAACAAACGCCTTCGCCGCCGCATCAGTCCAACAGCTAATAACCGCCAATTGCGTCCAGATAGCTGCCGTATCAACCTCCTGATCATACCCATCCCCACACAATCGCTCCTCCCTCTCCCCTTCTTCCTCCGCGTTCTCTGCGCCTCTGTGGTTAATTTCCCTCCCCTTACGCAACCTAGCTTCAGAAAATGCAGAAGCGATCGCTGCCGCTCGTTCAGGATTCGGCGCTAAGGTAGCATGAGGGGTAACTTTACCACTAGCAATGTCTGCAATTAGGCGATCGCGATTCTCCCAAATCTCCCGCACCAACTCCAACAAAAACGTCGGACTCCACACCGAAATCAAACTTAAATCTGCCGCCGCCAATAAAAACAACGCCGTCAGATACCGCCACTCCTCAATATCCGCAATCCCCGCAAACTCCCCAGGTACGGCTAAAAGTTGGGCAATACTAGCCCCCAACTCCTCACCAAAATAAGCAGCATCGCTAACCATCCCAATCGGAATTCCCCCCTTTGTTTTCGTCAAAGGGCGAACTGGACTAATTGCCCAATAGGTACGTCCGGCTTTAATCTCAGGATGTTGTGATAGTAAGTCCCCCAACCAAGGAAAAATTGCCCGCTGAAATGCCTGCAATCCAGAAGCAGTGTAGGGAATCAGCTTTCCTCCTTGAGTGCTACCGCCCGTGACTTCAAACGCCACAACGGGTTCAGAAGACAGTACCCCAGTTTCCCCGGCGGCGATGCGTTGGATGTAGGGGGCTAAATTATCGTAAGTCTGAATCGGGACGCGATCGCAATAATCCTCATAACAGCGAATCGCCCTAAATCCGTATGCTTTACCAAACACACTCTCTTGGTTGGCATTAAGAATCCCTTGTAGTTGTCGTTGCTGCACCTCTATCGGATTTTTTAAGGCGTGCAAAAATCCTTTTAGGGAAGGTTTGACGACAGCTTGCAACTGTTGCCAGTTGTCCATTAGTTTTTACACCATTTTTAATCAGCTGTTGGCTTTTTTTAACCCAAAGTAACGCAGAGTTTTTACGTTTTTTGCGGCGAATGTAGTTCTTTAAATCCAATCGGTGACTCATCTTGACGCAGGCTTGCACGTATAAATTGAAAGAGAAATGAGGAGTAAGAGGGGCAACTAACGCGACGAGGTAATCGCTGATTAATCAATTGATGCAACCTTAAGAGGTTAGAGCTAGGAACTCCAGGAAACAGGTGATGCTCAAAATGGAAGTTTTCATTCAACAACAGAAACCGCGTTACTGAGTTAGCCTCAACGGTGCGACTGGCGATAAAGGGATCGGTTGCATCTGTAATTCCGTGCTGCGTTAACCCGCGCAGGTTAATCATAAAGTTAGCCAGCAGAAATGGCACTAGCCAAACGATCGCGAAGACTTTTATCGGAACAAACAGGAAGAGGACAGTATAGAAAAGTCCTAGTAAGAAATACTCAGTGATGATATTAATGCGATCGCCTCTGTTCCCATAACGCCATGCCAACTTTGGCACAAAAATTAAATACAGCAGGGTTGCCCACAATAAGCGGTTGTAGTGCAGCAGCCACACCAGCGTCGGATTTTGAGTGTAATTGTGATAGTCATCAGGGTCATTTTCATCCCCTAAATACTCATGATGCCGCAAGTGCATCACCCGATAGGCATAAAAGGAAACACCACCAGCGATTCCCAAAACCACCGCTACGGAGTGATTTATCCAACTCCTACCAGACAAAACCCCGTGAACAGCTTCGTGGATCAACAAAAACATGGCATTCATCGCCAACGCCACTACCACCACCCCAACGCCATATTGCACAGAGGCTAGATTCCACCCCAGCCCTCGCCCATAAGCATCAAGTTCCACCACGACACCCATCACAGCGAGGAGAGGATAGAGGACGTAAATTAGTTGCTGCTGGGGTTTAATTTGGTGTAAAGCGCGTATCTCTGCCTCAATTCCCGCCGATATCGCCTTTCTCGCCTCATTAGTTGTCCGAATTGCCGAAGATTCTAGAGTCATGCTCTGATATTTTTAGAGGTGTCTTCTGATTGCGGCATACCTTCCAGGAAACCACGTCGGGCGTGCGATCGCATATTATCCTCACTTAACTCCATCAAGCACACCAATTCATCGCCTTTGTAGTATTCCGGATTCCGTTCTAAAAAGTAGCGAATATCCGGTTTGTTGGCAAATCCGTCCTTAATCTCCGCCCAACTATCCCGTAAATGTCCTTGGGAAATAGCAAAGCGCACTAATCCTGCTTCCGGATCGTAATTTTCCCCAAATTTCGCCCTGGCTAGATAGTCCATCAATACCTGATAGCGAGGCGGCGTGGGATAACGCCAATTGGGATAAAAAGTTTTGGCAAAAATGGGCAGATAGCGATACGTCCGATAACCCTTCACAATCAAAAACCAATACAGCGGTAATTGTGCGGCTTCGGCTTTAATTTTTCCCGCCAAGCGACACCACGCCAGCGTCAGGGTTTGTTCTCCCCAATACTGATGATTAATAATCGTATCGCCAGAGAAAATAGCTTGGCTAACTTGACCTTCAAACTCAAACTTCAAGACTGCCAAGGTAGAAAATCCCTGAAGTTGATTCTGCTCATCCCACAGCAGAATTACATAATCTTTCTTCCCTAAATCCGCCCGAAAAATTTCCCAACTCGTGCCAGCATAATACTTACTATACAAGTCGTACATTAACCGACTCAGGTCATCCTGGAGTCGCTGTCTCGGCACCACTTCCGCGTTCAATCGGTTCATAAAGCCATTTGCGAGCAAAGATCAACTGTTGAATCATCAATCCGATTACAACAGCCCAGGTTATTAGCATAATTCCCTGGTGCTGGCTACTCGCCGGGACAAAATAAACAGGTTCATCACCTAAATGAACATTTTTTAACATGTACCAGGCAAAGTAGCTTTCAATCCAGAACATCACTCCCATCACTCGGAAGTTGAACCTCACAGCCTTATCTAAGCTGTTAATCGGATGTTTCTCTACATTAACTTTTGCTGAAGGAAATGTGTTTTCTGGTACAGGAGAATCTTGATCAAGATCTAGCTTGAACAGCCAGCTAAAGATCAGCAAGGCACTAACTAAATCATGACCAATGCCATAGTAGGGGTGCCAAGTTTGAGAACCGTACATCATCCACAACTCAAGGACTGCTCTGACTACCATATTCAGCCACAGTATCCAGTACCCTTGCCGCAACTGAGGATTGATGCGTGCATCTGTGCCGATTAAGGGCGGTAAAAAATACCAAAACCACAAAGCTAGAGCCAACCACAACACCTTCGGTAAAGCAATACCACCACCTAAGCCGTGGGAATAATTCTGAATATAGTAAAGTATTCCTCCGCTAACTCCTAAGACAACCAAAATGATGTAGTAAGTTAGCTGGAGACGACGATTAGAAGGAGATATCACCATAACTGACCTCTAATGCTATTGATGAACGTCGCTAAATAAGTAATCAGAATGCAAGAGTTTCTAGGACTATTTGCATTAAATACTTTAGCCCTATTTTAAGAATTCAACCTTTACTATAAACCGTTGATTATTGTAATAGGGTTTTAATTGTAAAACTAATATCTGCCTGCCTGATAGTTGCGGCTTTGCTGCTTATAACCGAAAAATGTATTGCCGAATTTCTAATCACCGCTATACCGCTAAGTATCACAGCGATTATAAAAGTAGTCAAAGTATTTAGAAAAGAAATCAGAAATTGTGTATAAATATTTTTGGGTATTACTAAATTTTATTTCCCTAGTAATGTACCTATTTATTACTCATTACTCTTTAATGTTGCCTCTTAGGGCTTTGAGCTGTCCTCGTTTCGTTTTGCCGTCCATCCGCTTGCTTTTGGCGCGGCGAGAAGGTTTGGTGGGTTTACGTTTTGGGGGGGTGACGGTGACGCTTTTGAGCAACTCTTGGAGTCGATTGAGGGCGTCTTCTTTATTTTGTTCTTGGGTGCGGTGTTGTTGAGCTTTGATGACGATGATGCCGTCTTTAGTTATGCGCCGATCACCGAGATTGAGGAGGCGTTCTTTATAGAGGGGAGATAAGGAAGATGCATTGATGTCAAAGCGTAGATGAATCGCTGTGGCGACTTTATTCACATTTTGACCGCCCGCCCCTTGAGAGCGAATTGCACTAATATCGATTTCGTTGGGGGGAATGCTGGTTAGTCGGGTGATTTTTAGCATGGATCTTTTTTGGCTTGACGTGCGGCACTGATCGGTTATACAAGGCGAATCCTCGCAGACTACCCCTTCAGGCTTTGCCAGGATAGGGATTATCTGACAGAGGCAAACCACTGCGTCACACCTTCTGCGATCGCATCCGCTAATTTTTGCTGTTCAGCAGGATTCACCACCCACTCAAATTCCGTTGGATTAATCATAAAACCTAATTCCAGCAGGACGGAGGGTACGGTGTGGGGACGGGTTAAGGCGAGGTTGTTCCAAAAGACACCGTAGGATGGACGGTTAAGTTTTTGCACCAAGGAATTGTGCAGAGAAACGGCGAGACTATGGGATTGAGTGTTGTACCAAAAGGCACCAATCCCCTGAGTATTAATCGCATCGCCACTATCGGGTAAGGCGTTGTAGTGAATCGAAAGGGCGATCGCGGGTTCAATTTCATTAATCATAGTGACGCGATCGCCCAGCGGTACCTCTATATCTTCCTCTCGCGTCATATATACAGTTGCCCCCCGTGCTAAAAGTTCTTTTTTCAGCAACTTAGAGACAATCAAATTCACATCTTTTTCGGGATAACCTGTCGGCCCCCTCGATCCCAATTCCTCGCCGCCATGTCCGGGATCAAGCAAGATTTTGACTCCGGCTAAGGGTTGGGTAGAGTTTGGCGTTGCAGAAACTCTGGGGGGATGCCGTAAGGAGAGAATCAAGCTAGTTCCTTCATATCTCAAGTCGTAACCCCATTGTTGGGGACTTTTAAGGTTAAAGGTGTATTGCACCTGTCCCGGCACAATTTGCTGCCAGTCGAGGCGATCAATCAACGGGTCATCATTCAGAAAAATGGTATCGGTTTGGGCGGTAGTGTTGTAGAGATTCAGGGTGAAGGTGCCCTCACCTTGCTGCACGCTGACAGGAACGGGTACTTGTAGGGGAAACACAACTTCTGTCGCCCCCTCCACCTGACGGGCACGGATACTACGAATTAGCGATCGCGGCGGTACCGCACCGGGCAAAATCCGCACTTCTGAGGCTTTAATCCAGGCACCATAATCCAAACGTACCCACTCGCCCTCCCGTCCTGTCACCGTTGCCCTTGTCCCTTTTGGTAAAGGGGTGAGGCGGGAGTAATCGGTACTCGGCCCGGTTCTGGCAGTACCCGCGTCGGCAGTCACTTCTGCCACCTCTAGCTGGGCGGGAGAGAGAACCGACAGGTTAGCGGGGCTAGCTTGACTAATAGTTTTGCCATTTAGCGATAACTGAAATTGCGGTTGCCCCAAGTCCCCTGTTGTCTCAGCAGTAGCACATCCTTGATATTGCCCAGACGCCGATTGAGAAACGGGCTGATTTTGGGCGGTTAAGGCAGCGGAATTGGGCGGTAGCTGGATATCCTGGGTTTGGGGAAACAGGGGAATAGTTTGATTCCCCAGCTTGACAGCAACCGTGGCATTAGGTGGTGCCACTGCCCCAAAACAAATCAACTCTCCGGGGAGTTTAGCGATATCAACAGCCGGGGTGAGGGAATCTTTGCCAAAGTTTAACCCGCTTGGTATTTCTGGCGTAGTGGAGAGTCGCGTTACTTTAATCTCAAGCTGCTGATTGTTCTGACGCAAAATAAAGACGTTCTCTCCCACCTGCAAGGGGAAACTGGGAGCAAAATGTCCCGCCGGACTGCGTTCAATCGTCCGATTATTTACCGTCACGGCTGCATTGGGAGCAGCGGTACCAATCAAGAAAATTTGTTCGGCAGTTGTCTGGTGATTAGCAGGAGGATAGACAACCGATAGCGATTGTTCTGCCAAAGCTGGGGTGGTGATCAAGGTTCCTAAAACTGCTAATCCCAGGATATTTTTCATTCTGTCTTTAAGGGTTTATGTGATTTGTAACTTAGAGGCGATCGCTGATGTTCAAAGTCCCCACTTGCACCTGTTTTTAGGGGCTAGGGGAATATTCCTACGGATTTAGTCAGATAAAATTTTGGTGGGTAGCCCATCAATACTCTTGACGTTTTTAGCTTTCCAATACGCCTGAATTCCCTGTTCTCCTTTCTTTTTTGCCCACTCAATCAAGGTTGATCGCTCTCCTTGGAATTCATAAAGGGGAACCCCAAAGCCGCAGGAGGTCTGAACAGAATCCACCTTTAATACAACGATCTGTCGTTCACCTGGTAATGAATTAAACAAGGAATAAAATGTTTCCCACTCCCCATCCCGAGGACGAATCACTCTTCCGTGTCCATACAGCCGCAAAATCAAAGGATTTTCTGAGAAGCTGCAAAACATCATCGTCATTCTGTCTTCTTCATTTAGATGGGCAGACGTCTCGTTACCACTCCCTGTCAAATCCAGATAGGCGACGGTTTGGCGATCGATACACCGAAAAGTGTCTATGCCTTTGGGAGACAAATTAATTCGACCGGATTTAGGAGCGGTGGCAGTAAAAAATATTTTTTGTTCTTGAATAAACTTTTGTAGTTCTTCTGTAATTTCTGCGTAAAATTTAGCCATCGTTAAACCTCTTTTAAAAGTTCTGAGTAAAAGTAGAAAGTTTTATTTCAGTTTCTGCTGGGGGTATTGCCGGAAAAAGAATCTTTTTGCTGTCTCAACGAGCAATAATTTGTGACTTTTTGAGCGCTACAACGCAATTAGTCACCTAAACAAAGCCTACCTGAGAGTAAGATAGTTATTTTGTGCGTGCGATCGCGACCTTTGAAGGTGAGCTTTGCTACATCAAAGCGCCGCTAAGAGGGAAGAGAAAATACTAGCATTGAAGTAGGCAGGCACATGTCACTCTACTCTCTCAAAAAATGAGGGTCAATCCCCCTGCTACCTCAGTTGCGAAGCAGGAGATTATAGGAGCGGACTCCATGCCGCCAGGGTGTCTTATTGGCAACGAACGGCGCTGGAAGGACTGTGGCACAATGAAGCCTGTAATTAATCTAAAGCCTCTAAAGACCGTAGAAATTTTATGACTAAGTTTGTGTTTGTAACAGGTGGTGTTGTCTCTAGTATCGGCAAGGGAATTGTCGCTGCGAGTTTGGGGCGACTGCTCAAGTCGCGAGAATACTCCGTCTCAATTTTGAAACTTGACCCGTATATTAATGTCGATCCAGGGACGATGAGTCCGTTCCAGCACGGAGAGGTGTTCGTGACGGCGGATGGGGCGGAGACGGACTTGGATTTGGGGCACTATGAGCGCTTTACCGATACCTCAATGTCGCGCCTTAATAGCGTTACTACAGGTTCAATTTATCAGGCGGTAATCAATAAAGAGCGTCGCGGTGATTATCAGGGGGGAACGGTGCAGGTGATTCCCCACATCACCAACGAAATTAAAGAGCGCATCCACCGAGTAGCAAAAAATACCAACCCTGATGTGGTAATTACGGAAATTGGCGGTACAGTAGGAGACATTGAATCGTTGCCGTTTTTGGAGGCGATTCGCCAGTTTCGTAAGGATGTAGGGCGCAATAACGTGCTGTATATGCACGTCACCCTACTTCCCTGGATTCCAGCAGCAGGAGAGATGAAAACGAAGCCGACACAGCATTCGGTGAAGGAGTTGCGCTCGATTGGGATTCAGCCCGATGTGTTGGTTTGTCGTTGCGATCGCCCCTTGCAACCAGGGTTGAAGGAAAAACTTTCCGAATTTTGCGATATTTCCGTCGAAGCAACGATTACTTGTCCGGATGCCAAGAGTATCTACGAAGTTCCGCTAATTTTGGAGCGAGAAGGACTAGCCCAGCAAACCTTAGAGTTGTTAAACCTAGAGCAGCGCGAACCTAACTTGAGTCAGTGGCAAACCCTGGTAGAACGGCTTTATTGCCCAACTAGCCAGATGGAGGTAGCGATCGTTGGTAAATATATACAGTTAAATGACGCCTATTTGTCGGTGGTGGAAGCATTGCGCCATGCGGCGATCGCGTTAGAAACCGAACTTAACCTGCGTTGGGTAAGCTCAGAAGACATCGAATCCTACGGAGCAGAACGCTTTTTAAAGGGTGTTAAAGCCATCCTGGTTCCCGGTGGTTTTGGTGTTCGGGGTATTGATGGCAAGGTTGCCGCTGTTCAATACGCCCGCGAGCAAAAAATCCCGTTTTTAGGGTTGTGCTTAGGAATGCAGTGCTCTGTAATTGACTGGGCACAGCACGTTGCTGGGTTGGAGGATGCCAATAGTTCTGAGTTTGCCCCGGAGACGCAAAATCCGGTGATTAGTTTATTGCCAGAACAGCAAGATGTGGTGGATTTAGGTGGCACAATGCGATTAGGCTTGTATCCTTGTCGCATTGCTCCCAATACCCTGGCATTTTCTCTCTACCAAGACGAGGTGATTTACGAACGCCATCGCCATCGGTATGAGTTTAATAATGCCTACCGCAACTCGTTCTTGAATACAGGCTATGCAATCAGTGGCACGTCTCCCGATGGTCGTTTGGTGGAAATGATCGAGCTTCCCAATCATCCCTTCTTCATTGCTACGCAGTTCCATCCCGAATTGCGATCGCGTCCGAATGCTCCCCATCCCCTATTCTTAGGATTTATTCACGCCGCAATGGCTAAGGGGGAAGCAGTGGAAACTGAAGAATTTGCGTCTACCACTTCCTCACCCTTACCATCCCCGGCTGAGGTATCTTAAAGCTGGTTGTTAGTTGTTAGTTTTTGCCGAATAGAACCTTAAAAACTGAAAACTAAACACTAACTACGTGCGTGAGGAGGTTATGTGGCGTACTGGATAAAGGTTCAATATGAGCGAAATGAATATGTCATCGATCTTGACCGCCTCAGTGCCTTCTCCTGCGCCCCGAACGGTAAGATAACCTTTTGGCTGCCTGATAGCTCGATTCCCCTGGTGATCAATCGGCAAAGCAACCCGGAAGAGTATGAGCAAATTCTCAATTATGTCCATCGGGTATCGACTCAACCCTTATCCGGTGACTGGATCAAAATCAATTATGAGCGCAATGAATACCTAATCGACCTCAACCGCATTAGTAGTTTCTGCTGTGGTTCCAGTGGGAAGCTCACCTTTTGGCTACCGGATAGCTCGATCCCCATCATCATCAATAAGCAAAACGATCCAGATTGCTATCAAACCCTCGTAGACTACATTGAGCGCAAAACTGGGTACTTGCTGTTCTGAGTCGGTGAGTCCTGAGTCGGTGAGTCCTGAGTGGGAAGAAAGTATGAAGGATGAAGTATGAAGGCTTCGGCCGTGAGCTCAGCGTTCGACTGAGCGCTCACGCCGAAGTCCGAACGGGTGAAGTATGAAGGATGAAGTATGAAGGGTGAAGTATGAATAGGGTTGGTTATTTTCTCCGCCGCTCCCCTGCTCCCCTGCTCCGCCGCTCCCCTGCTCCGCCGCTCCCCTGCTCCCCTGCTCCCCTGCTCCCCTGCTCCCCTGCTCCCCTGCTCCCCCGCACCTCTGCTCTCTAACCTCTATAGAAAGGGTGAACCAATGGGCGAGTAACCATTCGCTGATCAAAACTCACCGAGTTAAAGCCACGAAGCAATGAGCGATAAGGCAACCCACCACAGTATGGCAGAGATGGGGACACCTAAAAGAATGCCTGTGATCGCCCAACCGCGTTGATGGGCTTTAAAATGTTCGATACTTCTCCACCTGCGGCTTTTCCAAGCCCACTCATTTCCTCTCGCCCCTAAAAAAATTGCCATTATCCAACCGAGTTGGGGCATCCAGGATAACAACCCAAACCAGACATTATTGCTCAGTGGCCAAAACCACGGCATCAAAAATGCCCCCCAATTCCAACCGATGATTTCCTCTGGTACGGGCGCTGATGAATGAATGCCTAGCCCGGAATTGTTCAACGGTGCGGGTTTAACTTCCAAGGTGCTAATTAGGTGCTTGGGCTTCATCCCCCATTTCAATCCCTGCATCGCCTCCTGAGCACTTTTAAACCGTTCCTCTGGGGCAGGTTCTGTCAATTTCTCAAGCCAGCTCACCATTGTGGGACTAAGACTTACTTTGTCTTGAAAGCCAATTCGTAGATTCCGCTGTGGCAAGTCGCCGGGGGAAACACCTGTGAGCAAATGAATCAACGTTGCACCCAAAGCATAAAGATCTGAGGCTGGAATTGCTCTTCCGCCAAATTGCTCCATCGGTGCATAACCGTAGGTACCTACAACCGTAAAAGTTACGCCCTCCTGTGTTGCTCGATCTTGTACTGCTCCAAAATCTACCAAGTAAATTTGCTCATCCTCACCCCAGATTAAGTTACTGGGTTTAATGTCGCGGTGCAGTACCGTTGGCTGGAGTTCGTGGAGAAAATGGAGAATTTTGAGAATATCAGCGGCAATTTTACGGACTACTTTTTCAGGGAAGCGTTTACCCTGAGCCAGTTGCTCTTTGAGGGATGTGCCAGGAATGTATTCTTGGACTAAGCCGAACCACAGGGCGCGATCATCAATGTGAAAGTAATCGCGATAGGTCGGAATCCGGTCATGATTGAGTTGTTTGAGGACTTGTGCTTCCCGTTCAAACAACTTCAAGTCGTCCCATTGCACCTCACCCCCAAATGCCAGCAGTTTCACTACTACTAATTCGCTCGGTGACACCCCTAGATCTTCCGCTAACCAGGTTTGTCGCCCTGCATTGTGTCCTAGCTTACGCTTGAGGTGATAGCGCCCATTAAGAACCTTTTCTACTTGCAGCATAGCGATCGCTTTTCTTACCGCGTCATCTTTCTAATGTAGCTGGAATCACAGAAAGCGCTACCAATGGTATACCTGTTGCTTCTCGCCTCTTGTAGCTCCTGAATTAACCAGAAATCTTATGTAGCAGTTGCGGAATTATAGTAAAACCCACGCAGACAATAGCCAACTGGAGAGAAATTAAAAATGCCAAACGCCAATAATGAACTTTAGGTGTGCTTAGTTGAGAACTTGTCTGAGATATGCCAGTTTGCAGTGCCTTTAGCGCTCTCCGGGCTGAATCAAATCGCTGTTCGGGAGCAGGGGAAGTGAGCCTTTCAAGCCAACTAGCAAAACCGGAGGAGAGACTCACTGCACTACTAAATTGAATTCGCATTTGCCGAATGGGTAAATCAGCCGGAGCAATACCTGTTAATAAATGAATGAGTGTTGCCCCCAACGCATATAAATCAGAGGCAGGAACTGTCCGTCCCCAAAGCTGTTCGGGAGGAGTATACCCACTAGTTCCTACTACTGTAAAGGTTGCTCCCTCTGCCTTGGCTCGGTCTTGAACTGAGCCAAAATCTACCAAGTAAATTTGCCTATCTTTACCCAAAATCAAATTGCTGGGCTTGATATCGCGGTGCAAAACAGGAGGACTCAACTCGTGTAGATCAATCAAAATTTCCAACAGTTGAGTAGCGTAGTCTCGCACCTGCTTTTCGCTAAAGTACTTACCTCGTATTAACAATTGCTTCAAAGAATTTCCGGGAATATAGTCTTGAACTAAGCAAAACTGAGGTAAATTTTCCTCCGTTCCTTCGTCCCATGCAAAATAATCTCTATACCGAGGGATTTGGGGATGTTCAAGATGTTTGAGGATTTGTGCCTCCCGCTCAAACAGCTTCAGTTCATCCCAGTGAATTTGGGGATTTAAGGTAAGAAGTTTGACGACTACAGGTTCAGTCGGTGAGGAATGTAAATCCTGAGCTAGCCAGGTTTGACGTCCTGCGTTTTGCCCCAATTTTTTCTTAAGTTGATAACGCTTTTGTAAAACTTGTTCAATTTGTAGCATTATGTGTTATCAATTTCCGTAAGTTTTTTATTTAGTAAATTAGCAGACTTTAATTAAACTTTATCGAGGGCAAAATGCCCATTCTATAATTCGTTGGGCTTATTTAAGCACACCGTTTAACTAAGGTAAGCTTTTTCAAATTCTCACTCTAGGTCTCTTCTTCGGCAAGCCAATCTTTAATTTCTTGAACCAGCCACTGTCGTTCTAGTTCCGTAAGTTCCTGCCCAAAAGTATATCTGTTTAACTTTGTCTGAATTGCCACGTTCTCGAAAAGAGTCGCTTCAACGCTTAAAATCCGACCAAATTGCTTTATCTGTTTGTAAGTGAACTGTTGATTTTTAACGACTAATTTATCGTTGGATAAGTAGATAATTTTTTGTCTAAAATAATCAACAAAATTTTGATTTAATTCATCCTGCAAATTATTAAATTCTTGAGTGGTTGCAAACCATAAAAAACCACTCAAAAGAAATATCGGCAGAGCAATTAGTAAAGGAGATGAACCAAAAGATATCATTGCCAAATTAATTGCTAGTCCTAATAAAAGGAGGATGGCAATTACTAATAGGAAGGGAAGGGAACCAACTGTCAGCACTACCTTCAATACTAAGGTGATGACGTTCTGAAAGGAAAGTTTGTGTCTGGGAAGTCTGATGCTGAGGGAGTCGGGTGATTTTTTGAGTTGCACGCGGCTGCTGGGTGGCTGGGAGATGGGGAGCAGTGGTGTGTGGAGCGATCGCCCTGTCTGTAGTGCCTCCAATGCCTCTGCCGCCGTGCTACAGCGTTGTTCTAAATCGGGTTCCGTAATCGCTTCAATCCAGCGAACCAGAGTAGGATTGGTGCTGACGCGATCGCTAAATTGAATCCGCATGTTCTTCTGCGGTAAATCAGCTGGCGTTGTCCCCGTGAGCAGGTGAATCAGCGTTGCCCCCAAAGCGTACAAATCAGACGCGGGGACAGCCTTTCCCCAAAACTGTTCTAGCGGTGCATAGCCCGTCGTACCAACGACAGTAAACGTCACGCCTTCTGCTGCGGTACTGTTTTGTACTGCTCCAAAATCAACCAGGTAAACCCGATGATCTTTTCCCAAGATGAGATTACTCGGCTTGATATCGCGGTGGAGAACCGGGGGATTGAGACTGTGCAACTCCGTCAAAATTTCCAAAACATCGCTGGCAATTTTTCGGACTTGTGCTTCTGTAAAACGCTTACCCTGCTGTAAGAGTTGTTGCAAAGACTGACCGGGAATGTAGTCTTGGACTAAGGCAAACCAGCGTAAGCGATCGCTGGCTTCTGGCTCCAAGGAAAAGTAATCCCGATACCGGGGAATCTGGGGATGGTTTAGCTGTTTGAGGACTTGCGCCTCCCGCTCAAACAACTTGAAATCATCCCACTGCATCTGAGGACTAAAAGCAAGCAGTTTGACAACGACAGGTTCTGCGGGTGAGGTAGCAATATCCGAGGCTAACCAGGTTTGACGCCCCGCGTTATGTCCCAGCTTCTGCTGAAGTTGGTAATGACCTTGTAGGATCTGTGAGGTTTGCACCATACTCCGAACATGTTCTTTGCCGCTGTTCCTCTAATTTAGCCACAATTTCTTCAGTGGCGACTTTTGTAGGCACAAATCTCTCTTGAGCTATAACAACCTACTGACCTTATAGCAAGAATTGCGCCTAGCTTCGTTAACGCCTCTATCTGCGTAGCTAACTTGATGTATTTGCACTAGACCTCTTGCATAAGTCGAATAGACCCCCCTTAATCCCACCTTAGTAAGGGGGGAGACTTGAAATCTTGCCCCCTCCCCTTAGTAAGGGGAGGGTTGGGGAGGGGTCTGGTACATTTTTGCAAGAGGTCTACTAATCTAGGTCTAAGCGTCGTCTAGAGCGGTAATACCAGGGAGTTCCTTGCCTTCTAGCAACTCCAAGCTAGCACCGCCACCAGTGGAGATGTGACTCATTTGCTCAGCCACGCCGACTTTTTCTACCGCTGCGACAGAGTCGCCACCACCGATGATTGTGGTTGCGCCTTGCTTAGTCAGATCGGCAAGAGAGTGAGCGATCGCTTCCGTACCCACGGCAAACTTTTCAAACTCGAACACACCCATCGGGCCATTCCAGATCACTGCCTTACAATTCTTCAGAGCATCCTGAAACAGCTTCACCGAGTCCGGGCCAATATCCAAACCCATACCATCATCGGGAATGTTTTCGATACTGACGGTTTCGGCATTGGCATCAGCCGCAAACTTATCCGCCACGACAACATCCGTCGGTAACAGCAAGTCAACCCCCCGCTCTTTTGCCTTCGCTTCCAAAGACTTTGCCAACTCCAGCTTGTCTTCTTCCACCAAAGACTTACCGACATTCAATCCACGGGCTTTGTAGAAGGTGAAAATCATTCCACCACCAATCAGCAGCTTGTCGCACTTCTCCAGCAACGTTTCAATCACGCCGATTTTGCTGGAAACCTTAGAACCCCCAATAATGGCGGCTAAGGGACGCTGCGGGTTTTCAATCGTGGCTTGCAAGTACTGCAATTCCTTCTCGATCAAATATCCCGCCACAGAAGGACTGAGATAGTGAGTCACCCCTTCAGTAGAAGCATGGGCGCGGTGAGCCGTGCCAAAAGCATCATTGACATACAAATCAGCAACGGATGCCAGTTGCTTGGCAAATTCTGGGTCATTCTTTTCTTCCCCAGCGTGGAAGCGGACGTTCTCTAGTAGCACCACATCGCCATCTTGCATCGCGCCCACCTTAGCCGCGACCTGATCGCCGATGCAGTCGTCACACTTGACAACCTCCTTACCCAGCAACTCCGAAAGCCGCTTCGCCACCGGGGTAAGGCGCATATCTTCATTTACTTGACCCTTAGGACGCCCAAAGTGGCTGCACAAGATCACCTTGGCTCCCTTAGAGGTCAAATCCTGAATGGTCGGCAGAGCCGCACGGATACGGGTATCGTCGGTGATGCTGCCGTTATCCACTGGCACATTAAAGTCTGCCCGCACCAGTACCCGTTTGCCGGATAAATCGGACGCCGATAAATTTGCTACAGTTTTCTTGGACACAGAAAAATTCTCCTAAAATTGCGTTTGTTGAGTTAATTTGCTCTAATCAGCATGTCACTGGTGTTTGCTCTTTGCCCTGATGAAGTCAATAGATAGAAATTTCTTCTCAGGGCGAATATAGTACTAGTGCTGTTGCCGTCCACATTTTACCGGAGTCCGCGTCCTGGAGATGCGTGCGATGTTTAAGACAGTTTTGTTTCCCATCGATCAAAGCCGAGAAGCCCGTGAAGCGGCTGATACTGTTGCCAATATTGTGCAAAAGTACGGTAGCCGCTTAATCCTGCTGTCAGTACTTGAAGAAGTCGAAACCACAGCAGAGACACCGAACCCGGAGACCATGCAGTCTCCAGACGCAGTAGCTGAACTACTGCAAAATGCCCAAGTGCTATTTTCCCAACAAGGGATTGAAGCCGAACTCATAGAGCGTGCTGGCAAGCCCGCTTTCACCATCTGTGATGTCGCTGACGAAGTCGGGGCAGACCTAATCATCATGGGCTGCCGAGGGCTAGGTTTAACCGAAGATGGCCCAACCGAAAGCGTCACCTATCGCGTCATCAATCTATCTCCCTGCCCCGTTTTGATTGTTCCGTAGGCTTTAGGGTAGGGGTTAGAGAGATGGGGGAGATAGGGTGATGGGGAAGTGGGGGAGAATAATCAACCCTCCCTAACTTCCAACGCAGCGTTCAGCACGCTCTACCTAATTCCTAGCCCCTAGCCTCTAATCCCTATCCCCAAACCCATGTCAACCCCAGAAATTCACTGGTATCCCGGTCACATTGCCAAAGCAGAACGGCAACTCAAAGAACAGCTCAAGCGCGTGGATGTAGTGCTGGAGGTGCGGGACGCCAGAATTCCCATCGCCACTCACCATCCTCAGACATTGGAATGGACAGGTGGCAAATCGCGGGTGTTGGTGCTTAACCGCCTGGATATGATCCCCGATGCCCTGCGAAATCGGTGGGAACAATGGTTTCGCTCCGTTGGAGAAGAGCCAATCTTTACTAATGCCCAGCAGGGAACGGGAATTACGGCTCTCAAGAAGGCGGCACAAGCGGCTGGGGAACAAATGAATCAACGGCGAGTAAGTCGAGGAATGCGTCCTCGTCCCGTCCGTGCTGTTGTCATTGGGTTTCCTAATGTCGGCAAATCCGCATTGATTAACCGTTTGCTGGGACAGCGAGTTGTAGAGAGTGCTAGACGTGCTGGGGTGACACGCCAGTTGCGTTGGGTACGAATTTCTGACCAAATTGAGTTATTAGATGCACCTGGGGTGATTCCTGGCAGGATCAACAATCAATCCGTTGCTCTCAAGCTGGCAATTTGTGACGATATCGGTGAGGCGGCTTACGATAATCAGCTAGTTGCGGCTGTCTTTGTGGATTTAATCAAGCAACTGTACCAGCGAGATGATGCCCATTTGCTACCTCCATCTCCTCTAGAGTCTCGCTATAAACTTGAGCCTGAATCCTTGACTGGTGAGGAATACCTACACGAGCTAGCACAGCAGCGTCATCAAGGGGATGTAGAGCGCACGGCACGGCAGTTGTTAAATGATTTTCGCAAAGGGTTGCTAGGCTCACTACCTTTGGAATTGCCGCCAGCAATTGCTCCCCGCTAATTTTTTGCTCCCCCTATTCCTCCTGCTCAAAAATAGGTGATTTCTATAAGACAAACTTGTACCTAGCTACTCCCTTTGGTCATAAAAATCAAACTCAAGGGTGATAGGGGGGGTTTTAACGTCTGGTAGGATAGCCTAAATACGATTAAATACGATTAGGAAGGAGTTAAGACAAATATGCATTTAATATTGCAAGCTGGCGTGGCAGCAGAACCTCATTTCCCTATTTCTGCTACTCTTGTCTATGTAGTGGGATTTATTGCCGCCGCAACGATTGGCTCCATTGCTTGGTACAACTCTAAGCGCCCTGTTGGTTGGGAAAATAAAGAGCGCCCTGATGTTGTGCCGAAAGTAGAGAAGGAAGAAAAGCCTGGTCTGTAAGTTTTTGCAGATTCCATAAGAATCTCTCTGCCTCTTTGAAAGTAGGAGGCAGTTATTTTTTGTCTCTAAGCAACGATCGCCATCCGATTTAGGTGGTGAGATGCGATGCGATCGCTTGATCCCCGGCTTCCCCAATCGGTCGAAGATCTCGCTTTTGCGGAATCATTTAGGACGGCTATAATATCGACTCCCTCAAATTCTTGGCTCTTAACGCAGCGCTAGCTCTGACTCTAGTCTGACGGTTAAGTCTCGGTTCGGGTAAATCACCACCACATCAACTGAGCGTTGGCGATTGAGCAGCAACCCGCTCAATGCACCTAAGCCTGCACCGCCGAGGATTTCTTCTGTAGCGATCGCTTTATCTCCAGTAATCGCTGCTAAGGTGGCAGCAGCAGCAGCACCAATGGCAGCATTTCTGGCAATGGCAGTGGTATTGCTACCCCGCCTGACTCGCTCTGTGCGGGTAACGACGCGAGAATTGGCAACGATGTCATACCGCTGTTCTTGACGGCTCCGTCCTTGATTGACAACTAACTCCCTCGCCACAAACTGAGAACCATTCCGTGCTGGTTGCAATCTGCCGACAATCTTACTGCCAGCCGGGATCAAGATTGTGCCCTGACGGGAGGTGATGTTCTTCGCCACCGTAAGTGTTAAATCTTTGGTTTCATGCGGCATCACAATGATTTTCTCAGCTTCGTTGTACTGTACTGATATAGAGGTGCCCGCCGCGATCGCTACTGCATAATTATTAGAGTTATTGTTCGGGCGAGGAATTTGCGCTTGATTATCCTTGGGAACCGGGCTGGGGCTAGGGGAAGGAGCCTTGGCATCCAGCCATGGGAATGTGGGTGGATCGGGTAGACGCTGCGCCTGAACTACACTGGTGGTCAAAAAGGGGATGGCGGTACTAGTGCTGATTGCCAGTGCCATGAGTGCAGCCGTTCGCGATCGCTGTGTGTGAAAAGAAAACATGCAAATATCCCCCAGATAGTAAGGGTTGGCAGGGGCAAGAAGGTTGCCTGCCCATGCCCCCCTAGACCTGGGAAAAAAGGGAATGTTCCTAATTTTTGGCTGTGGAGAGGGGGAGGAGAGTCGGTGAGTTTTTTCTCCCCTACCTAATCCCTTTATTGAATATGGGACAGCTTGTCGTTTTTAATCACCGCTGCATCAAAATCTTTTAAACGTCTCAACAACCAGTCAAATCTCGCTTTTGCCAGGGGCACATTATCAATAATCTCTGGTGCTAAGTCATCGACACTACTTTCTTCACTCATTAGTGGTGGAGTACCATAGCCGAGATACTTGACTGTTCCTCGGAGGCGAGTGGAAAGAAAGATCGCGATCGCGCGGTAAAAACGTGCGGCAAAGCCCTGATCTTCTTCCAGCTTTTCAAGTAACTGACGCCGGGGAATCGACAGCAAAAGCGAATCTTCCACCGCTTCCACTGTCGCCGAAGGGGGTCGAGAATCAGCAAAAGACATTTCCCCTACCACAGCACCACTCTTTAAATAGGCAATGACTTGACCGCCTAATGCGGAAACAGAAACCGTTAAAGTTCCGTCCAGCAAAATATGTAGCGTGTCAATGGGTTGGTTTTCTGTAATCAGGATGGCACCAGCGGGAACTTCGGCTCTATAGCCTGTAGCAATCATCCAGTCAATGTCATCATCATCTAACTCGCTAAATAGAAAAAGGACTTTTTTCATTACAGGCTTCCTATTCTGGATTGTGCTATCAGGAGAACAGTTACAACTTCCAGCAGCACCCCGATTGCTTCGATGAATAGCTTGTCATCTTGAAGCTGCTAATCAATCGTAGGTTAAAGTATAAGATTTGAGGTTTCTAAATACCAGAATCATTACTGAGTTGTTGCGATGCCCCCACTTTAATGATTCCGCAATTTCTTCGGGAATGCCCTGTACCTAATGCCAGATTGTAGATTAACGCGCCTGTAAAGCAGCAAAAAAGAAATAGCCTGTCACTTTCTAGGAAGCAACAGACTAAAACGCTGTTTTATAGATCTATGCGATCGGACTTATCTAATCGCTAAACAGTGCCGAATGAACTACATGCGAGTGGCAGTATGGGTGCCGGGTGCGTCATAAATCCCCCAGTCACGGATTCCTCGCTTGTGGAGCATCGCCTCCGCCAGCCGAATATCGGCGGCGGCACCTTCGACAACGATCAAGTACTCTCCCTGAGAGACGCGCTCATCGTAGTATTTAGCACGGTCTTCAGGAATTCCCCAGCCAACCAATGCGCCCACCAAACCGCCTCCGACTGCACCGATACCACCACCTATAAGGGTATCTGCCAGAACAGTGCCGATGGCAGCGGCGGGGCCAATCCCAGGAATCGCCAAGACTCCTATGCTGCCAACTAAGCCGATTACACCACCTGTTACACCACCAGCAACGGCTCCAGCGCCTGCACCACCTTGGGCTTGCTCACCGGGGCTTTTACCTACATCTGCACCAGACATTTGCTGAGGGCTATCAGGGTTTCTGGCAATTACAGACACTCGATCCATATTGAAGCCAGCATCTCGTAGCTCCTGAAGTGCCTGTTCTGCATCTTGACGATGAGAAAAAATGCCGACTGCGCGTCTCATTTGATCTGTAGTCATATTTTTTTTCTCCTTTTGCTTTCTTCGCTCAATTGAATTTGCACCTTGGCAAACTCAAGAGCTTTGGGTACTGTGACCCGCTCCTTAATTGTTTCGGGTTTGGATAGGGCATTCGTCAGCCGGAAGGGGTAAGCTTAGTTCTGTCAGTAGAGGGATGGAATTAGTATCCTAAATCCTTTTACGGGGACTAATTTTTGCTACCAAAGCGCTACAACTGCGGGCTGACGTTGCGGTTAGGGAGATCGGGAGAGCGCCCTTCCTGATTAAGCTGATAGCCTATTTGTTCTAGCTGCTGGACGAATTCGGTGGGTGCGAAATCTGTCGAGGGTGGTGTTGGCTCGGTGGGGCGTTGCGTCTTTGCCTGCTGCCTCATTTGCTTTAATTTTGATTTTCTTCCCATTGATCAACCCTCTTAAATAAATGCAGTCAACTTGAGAGATTAGCTGTCATAGAAATAGCTTAGTCACCTCAATCCGGATGTTTGTTAATTATTAATAATTGTAAAACTAATGTCTTAAAGGCTACAAAGCTCATTCTAGCGTCGATAGACTAAACAACAGTGCAGATGTACTGACAAGTATTGAAAGTAAAGGTGTGAGGCGTTAAAGCCTGAATGATTCCGTTGCAACTGAGGCTGAAAAACTTTTTTAGTTACCGCGATGCTGTCCTGGACTTTAGAGGATTGCACACTGCCTGTATCTGCGGGTCTAATGGGGCAGGAAAATCTTCTTTATTGGAAGCAATTACCTGGGTAATTTGGGGGCAAAGTCGGGCGGCGTCGGAAGATGATGTGATTCACGCGGGGGAAAAGGATGTCCGGGTGGATTTTACCTTCCAGAACAACCAGCAAACCTATCGGCTGATTCGCACGCGTAACCGGGGACAGAGCAGTTCTCTAGAGTTTCAAGTAGAGAGTGGCGAGAAGTTTCGGTCGTTGACGGGGCGAGGAGTCCGGGCAACGCAGCAGTTGATCACGGCACACCTGAAGCTAGATTACGACACCTTCATTAATTCGGCTTATTTGCGCCAAGGACGTGCTGATGAGTTTATGCTACGGCGTCCGAGCGATCGCAAGCAAATTCTGGCTGACTTGCTGAAACTGAATCAATACGAAGACTTAGCCGAGCAAGCGAAGGATTTATCGCGGCAGTTTAAGGGGCAAGCAGAACAGTTAGAGCAAAGTTTACAGACGATTGAGGAGCAGTTGCAGCAGCGACTTGCGATCGCTACTGAACAAACGGCGACACAAGCAGTATTAGAACAACTGCAACAACTCCAACAAAGCGATCGCCAAAAACTCGACCAACTCCAAATCCTGCAAAACCAACGCAGTAGTTGGCAACAACAACTCAGCTTTGTTCGGCAACAAGATCAAAGCCTGAGCAAAGATTGCGATCGCCTCCAGCAAGATATCGCCGCCACCGCCGCCCAACAGCAGCAACTAGAAGCGAGATTGAGCCAAGCGGAGTCAATCAGCGCGGGATATCAAGACTTTACTCGCCTACAAGCCGAGGAAGAAGCCTACACCGCCAAATTCCAGGATTACCAGGAAGCTCAACAACACTCGGCTCAGTTGCAGCAACAGCTTACCCGACAAATCAACGAACTCAATCTGCAAATTCGGCAGACGCAAGCGCAACTCGACGCCCTCAAACCCCAAGAGCAGGAAATTCTCGACGCCCTCAGTCGTTCCGATGAAATTGCCGCCGCTATAGAACAATTGCAGCACCACCGCCAACGCCTAGACGCGCTAGATAATCTGCAACTGCAAGTTTCCCCCCTCTTGCAACGACGCTCAATAGTGCAAACGGCACTCGATCGCGCCCAAGCTCGACTCAGTGCCAAATTGGAAGAACTGCAATCTTCAGAAAAGCAGTTAAACGCTCAGATTGCCAGTACCCCCCAGCTACGACAAACGGTGCTGCAAGTGGAGGCAGAAATTGGGCAACTAGAGAAAAAGCGCGTTTACCAACAACGGGTGCAGGAAAAAGGACTGGAACGCCGCAACTTCAAAGAACGCCTGCAAGAAAATCAGCGGGGTTATGAAAAACAAACTGAAGAACTGACGTCAAAATTGGAGATACTGCAAACCCAAAATGCAATTTGCCCATTGTGCGAACATCCGTTAGATGACGATCATGGAAAACGGGTAATCGAGAAAACCCTTACCCAACAGCAGGAAATTCAAGGGCAAATTTGGGTGGTGCGCGAACAGCTTGCCGTTTGCGACCGGGAGTTGCAGGTGTTGCGCCATGAGTACTCTCAGCTGACTCAGGAACTTGCTCCCTATGAGGAGTTATTAGAACAACGAGGACAACTAGCCGCCCGTTTAGATGTCACCGATGAAGTCTACGATCGCTTATACGAGATTAGCGAAGAAAAAACTGAAATTGAGCGATCGCTTACTGCCGGAAACTACGCCCTCGACTTACAACAAGAACTTCAGCAATTAGAAGAGCAACTTCAAGAACTCGACTACAACGAACAAACCCACGCCCTAATTCGCGGGGAAGTTGAACGCTGGCGCTGGGCAGAAATTGCCAGAGCCAAAATTGAAGATGCCACAAAACGCCGAGCGCAACTCGCCGCCCAAAAGCCCAAACTCACCAGTCAAATCGACTCCCTCACAGCGGCGTTGCACCAACTGCAAACTAACTCCCAATTGCAGCAGCAAATCGCCTCCCTAGAAGCGCACCTTGTCGAAATCGACTATAACTTAGAATCTCACAACACCCTGCGAGCCGCTCTACGTAAAGCTCAAACCTGGCAGTTGCAATATCAGGAACTCCTCTGGGCTCAACAGCAATATCCGCAAGTCGAAGCACGACAGCAACAACTCCAGGAAACTTTACAAATCCGCCAGAAAGAACGGGAAGCTACAGCAGCGCAATTGGAGATGATTACTCAGCAACTAGAGCAATCTCCCGACACTACAGCGGAGATTGAAGTACTCCAGCCGCAGATTCAGCAGCGGCGACAGCAGTTAGATGAGCAGTTAAGCCAGTTAGGGCGATTGCAACAGCGATTTACTCAGTTAGAAGCCTTGCAGACTCAATACGACGAGCAGCAACAACAACTGCAAGATTTACGCCGTCAACACCGCGTTCACCACGAATTAACTCAGGCGTTTGGAAAAAATGGCATCCAAGCCCTGATGATTGAGAATATTTTGCCGCAATTGGAAGCAGAAACTAATCAAATTCTTTCCCGATTAACAGGTAACCAGTTGCATGTGCAGATTATTACCCAAAAAGCTGGAAAACGCGCTTCAAAAAAATCTACCAAACTTATTGATACCCTGGATATTTTGATTGCCGATGCCAGTGGGACTCGACCCTATGAAACCTATTCAGGCGGCGAAGCCTTTCGGATTAATTTTTCCATTCGCCTTGCTTTAGCCAAACTCTTGGCACAACGGGCGGGGACATCTTTACAACTGTTGATTGTGGATGAAGGATTTGGTACTCAGGATGCGGAAGGATGCGATCGCCTAATTGCGGCGGTTAATGCGATCGCCGCCGACTTTTCTTGCATCCTTGCCGTAACGCATATGCCCCAATTTAAAGAAGCGTTTCAAACCCGCATCGAAGTGCGTAAAACCCAGCAAGGTTCCCAACTGAGCTTATCGATGTAAGCCAAAGTCTCGTAAATCTACGGACAACTCTCTTTGCAACTACCCTTAGTCTTAAAGAAACAGTTAGCTTTGTGTGGCAACGAGGAAAATTTTGAGTGTTGAATTAATACTATTTAGGCAAAAACTTGTCAGCTTTGAAATTTAGCCACACAGTCGGGGCGTTAGCCTTCGCGAAGTGTGCCAAGCATCGCAGATGCTTCTCTCTATAGGGATGTAGGCGTGTCTTACCGACTCCGCCAATGACTCTATAAAAGGGAATTATATAAAAACGACATAAATCGACATCTTGCACCAAGACCTAAGATTATCCCTCAATGCAGAAAAAGTAGGAGCTAACGACTTGTTGAGAAAGGTACGAAATCTGAATTAAGAGTATTTTTACTCAACATTCAAACTTCAGAATTCATCAGTTTCTTTTCAAGTTTTCATCTCTAGAAACAGCCTAGATCAGCAACAGGCAAAGGCAATTTAATGAGTAAAGCTCTCAAATCGATAAAAAAAGGTACAGTTGTTCCCTCTGACGTGCTGATGGAGAGTGAGGAGCGTTATCGCTTACTGGCAGAATACTCCACAGATATGATTTCCCGGCACACACCGGAGGGGATCTATTTGTATGCCTCTCCAGCCTGTCGTTCTCTCTTAGGATACGAGCCAGAGGAACTGGTAGGACATTCTGCTTACGAATTTTTTCATCCTGAAGATTTAGATACCATTACCCAATCTCACTCAACGACTCTGGAGTTGCCCGACACCCATACTGTCAGCTACCGCGTTCACCACAAACAAGGGAATTACATTTGGTTTGAAACGACCAATCGTGCCATTCACCATCCAAAGACAGGTGTGGTGGAAGAAATCATCTGTGTGTCCCGCGATGTCACAAACCGCTACCACTCTGAACTTGCCCTGCGCCAGAGTGAGGCACGGTTTCAACAACTAAGTGCCAATGTTCCGGGAATGATCTATCAATTTTTACTGCGGACAGATGGTTCGATATCTTTCCCATTTGCTAGTTCTAGCGTTCGCGAACTCTGCGAATTAGAGCCAAGCGAAGTGCAAAGAGATGCAATGGCGATTGTAAGGACAATTCATCCAGACGACTGTAAAAACTTTCAGGAATCTGTCGCTATCTCCGCGCAAACTCTACAACCATGGCGCTGGGAAGGACGCTTTATTATTGCTTCGGGAAAAACTAAATGGCTGCGGGGGTCTTCCCGTCCTGAAAAGCAAGCTAATGGCGATATTCTCTGGGATGGCTTGCTGCTGGATATTACGGAGGAGAAGCAAGCTCAAGAGGCTTTATATGAGAGCGAAGAACGTTTTCGAGCCACCTTCGAGCAAGCAGGCGTGGCGATCGCGCAAGTAAGTACAACGGGTGAGTTTCTTCGGGTTAACCAAAAACTCTGCGAACTCACAGGCTACACCCGCGAAGAACTCCTCAAGAAAACCGTCCAAGATATTGCTCACCCAGACGAGCAAGCCACCGATTGCATTTATAACCCTCAACTTTTCACGGGCAAACAGCAAACCCTCAACCGGGAGGGGCGCTATGTTACCGCCGATGGTTCTCTAGTTTGGATCAACTTAACCGTCTCCCTGGTACGTGAGGCGTCTGGTACTCCGAAGTATTTCATCAGCGTTATAGAAGACATTACCCAACGCAAACAGGCAGAAGCTGCCTTATTGGAGCGATCGCGTCTCTCGACCCTAGCGGCAAAGGTAGGTTTTTCCCTCTCCCAAGGCGGGAGTTTAGCGGAAATCTTGCCCCATTGCCTAGAGGCGATGGTGGAACAACTAGAAGTAAATAGAGCCGAGGCGTGGCTATTTAACCCCGCATCTGAGCAACCTGCCCAACAAACCTTTGCCGCGATCGCCAATCAACGCCCCGACATTGAGATGGGTTCGACGTTAAAGGCGGAGTTGGTGGCGGCGATCGCTCAAACCCGCCAACCCTACTGGCAAGAGTTGCAAGAACCGTCCGTCACCTCAAATCCCTGCCCTCTCCATCCAAATCTTGCCGCTTATCCCTTGATTGTGGAAGACCGGATTGTGGGCGTCATCGCCCTGTTGGGGTGTCAATTCTTTAGCGAAGATGCCCGCAGTACCTTAAGCTGGATTGCAGGAGCGATCGCCGTTGCTGTTGACCGTCATTGGGCGCGAGAAGCCCTCCTAACGCGCCGCGAATCTCTCCTATTCCGGCTAGCCAACCAAATCCGCAATTCCCTCGATATCAACACCATCCTAGAAACCGCCGTCCAGGAAGTGCGGGCACTGTTTCAAATCGACCGTTGCCATTTCATCTGGTATCGACCGTCCAAAGAGTCCCAAGAAGAGCCTTACTGGGAAATCGTCACCGAAGCAAAAACTCCCAAACTTCCCAGTCATCTCGGTCGCTATCCCCACACGCAGGTTGGGGCATTCACCCAGGCATTTCTTAATCAAGAAATCATCCATGTCGATGAAGTCGCTACCTGTTCTCACCCAATTCTGCAACAGTTTTTACAGTCTCTCGGTTACACCTCCGTTTTAGCCATACCCCTGCAAACCCATAAGGGGGAAATAGGGGTAATTTGCTTTAGTCACTGTTCCGGTGCGCGACCTTGGGAAGAGACGGAAGTGGAACTGTGCCAAGCTGTAACCAACCAGTTGGCGATCGCTATTAACCAGGCAAAACTTTACGCCCAAGCCCAAGAAGCTGCCCTCACCGCTCAAGCGCAAACCAAACAGCTCGAACTCACCCTCAACCAACTCCAAACCACCCAGACGCAACTGATCCAAAGCGAAAAAATGTCGAGCTTAGGCTCCCTAGTTGCCGGAGTTGCCCATGAAATCAACAATCCCGTTAACTTTATCCACGGTAACCTTACCCACACCAGCGAATACAGCCAAGATTTGCTATCACTACTGCATCTGTACCAACAGGAATACGATCCACCCACCCCCGCCATTCAAGACCAAGCCGAAGCAATTGATGTAGACTTTATCGCGGCGGATCTGCCGAAGTTGCTGTCTTCCATGAAGCTAGGAACTGAGCGCATTCGCCAGATTGTGCTGTCCCTCCGCAACTTCTCCCGCTTAGACGAAGCCGAAATGAAGCGAGTTGACTTGCATGAAGGCATCGACAGCACGCTGTTGATTTTGCACCACCGCTTATCGCTTAAAAATCAAAAAACGGAGATTCAAGTCATCAAACAATACAGTGACTTGCCTCCTGTGGACTGCTACCCAGGGCAGCTTAATCAGGTGTTTATGAATATCATCAACAATGCAATCGACATCCTGGAACAGGGAGTAGGGGTGCAGGGGAGCGGGGGAGCGGGGGTGCAAAGAATTCAGGACTCAGGACTCTCTTCCCCGACGATCTGGATTCATACCGCCGTCCGAGATAACACCCACGCCGTCATCCGCATCTGTGACAATGGCTCAGGAATCACAGAAGAAGTAAGAAAGCGCCTATTTGACCCCTTCTTTACGACCAAACCAGTAGGACAGGGTACAGGTTTAGGACTATCGGTTAGCTATCAGGTTGTCGTGAAATACCACCACGGCACCCTCAAGTGTGATTCCCAGCCTGGACGAGGTACAGAATTTACTATTGAAATCCCTCTCCAGCAACCAGAAGGGAAGTGATAGGGAATGGGCAAGCAGGCGGTTGCTAATTGCACTTGTTCTTTCATCCTTTCTCCCCCACTCCCCATCCCCTCATTTATCAAGATAGAAAATAAAATTTGTCTCTCTCGGTATTCTCTCGGAGGTAAAAAGTAGCAAAAGATGCTTTAAAAGAAAGAAATAGCAGTTAACGAAACCAAAGCCAGTAAAAAAAACGACGACATCCAATACTTCATAAATTCTTAACATCAAATTTTTCGTCACCCTAAAAGCCGCTCAATAGTAACGACAGCCAAGACACTTACCACTCTCAGCTCAAATCAAATAAGTAGAACGAAGTAAATAATTAAAGGTTTGTAGTGAAAGTTAAATTTCTTGAAATAGGACTAAAACTCTGACTACAAAATAACAAAAAATTACAGGCAGTAGAAAATTGATTTACTCTCGCCTATTTACCTAGCAGTCAAAAATCCATCTACCTAAGGCAATTAAATCTAAGTTGTTTAGTAATATTTTTTTCAAGTTTAATACTTGTAACTATGTCCAATATCAATCAAAGCGAAGGATTTGACTTAGGTGTCACATTAATCACCAAGGTTTTCCGAAGTCAGGATAAAGCAATGGTGGAATCTTACAACCGTACTTTTACAGGCTTGTTTGGGTTTCCTTACACGCAAGATATGATGATGGCAGCCGTTTTTAAATTAGCTAAAACTGATCCAGGTACCTGCCATTGGATCTTGCAAAATTTCAATGAACTAGACTTTTGCCTCGATATATTAGAAGCCACAATGACATTTGCTTTAGAGAAATTAACCCGTAAAGGATTCATCCTTGGTCAAGATTTTAGCGTGATTTATAAAAGAAAATTATTGATTAACGAACAGGCAAAGACGGCACTAATGAGTAGTGCTTCTCCTCCTGATCAGATATTTTTAGCCGCAGTTTTGACAGCAAGTACTCAGGTCTAATAGGTTATCAAGAGTAGAAAGAGAGGTGAAAAATTAGTAATTGCTAAACAATACGTCATCAGTTTGGGGGAGTTATGTTTGGAGAGATTTAGAAAAATTTTGTGTAAAAAGTCAGGTTTAATATTAAATTCAGGTAATTACATAGAGTTTGTGGTTTAAGTCGGTCTTAGGGGGGAGGTATTTTAAATGGGAATTTGACCTAACTTGATATAAGACCTAACAAGATTTCCCTCAATCCCCCACACACAGGGGAAGACAAGGAAAGGTTTTATGCCTGGGAGGGCACTAGGTAGAGTGGGGTAAAAATGCCTGCTGTTAAAATATGAGTTTAAAAAACACTGTGGTTCACAACTATAAACTTCAGAACAAAACCTTGATTAAGTAATGGTCAGAGGGTCTGCCTTTTGCAGACACAGCGAGGAATCTTCAGATTGAGCCAGGACGGTAAGTTCACAGGGCTAAAATAGGACTAAAACCGCTCCTAAGCGGGAAATTCAGCAACAAAACAACTAATCTGCTGTATAAAGCAGAGATTAACGAGGAAATGAACTAATGAATATTTATAACAAAAAAGAGATTTTCAACGAATCGAGGAATAGTAGCAAAGAGGCGCAAGAGGCTCATGAAAGCGAAAGTCTGGCTCTAACTCGTTTAAATCGCGGTAGAGTGGCAATTTTTGTTGATGGCGCAAACTTATTTTACGCCGCCCTACAACTGGGGATGGAAATTGACTATACCAAACTGCTTTATCGATTGACGGCGGGTTCTCAACTCTTACGGGCATTCTTTTATACCGGAGTAGACCCAAACAATGAAAAGCAGCAAAATTTTCTGCATTGGATGCGTCACAACGGCTATCGCGTGATTGCAAAGGATTTAGTGCAGTTTCCTGATGGCTCGAAAAAAGCTGACTTGGATGTGGAAATCGCTGTCGATATGATCACTTTAGTGGATTACTACGATACAGCCGTTTTAGTCAGTGGGGATGGAGATTTAGCTTATGCGGTGAATGCCATAAGCTACCGAGGTGTGCGGGTTGAAGTCGTGAGTTTGCGCTCTATGACTAGCGACAGTCTGATCAATGTTTCTGACCACTACATTGATCTTGATTCAATTCGAGATCATATCCAAAAAGCCTCGCGGTCTGGCTCGAATGGACTTACAGAGGTATCGTTGCGATCGCCTCACGTTTAAGCGTAAAAGAGAGCCATGCGATCGCGTCTCTAGCAGATGCAATCGGTGATGTGTCAGCATTTGTTACAAAAAACGTCAAAAATTGGCTAATATGCCTCTAAATTGCCTATAGTAGGCAGGCGAGATGCCTGTCCTACAGACATCTAAAGAGTTGTTGTCTTGGTCTTACCACGGCAACAATTTTTTTAGCATAGGTCGTGGGTTATCCTAAATCCACAATAGTTCTCTTTTGGAGGTCGCTCGTGGAATGGAACCCCAATCCAGTAGAAACAAAAATTGGCATCAATTTCAAAAACAGTGACATCCTCTACCTAGCCTTGAGCCATCGCTCTTACGCGCAACACATCAACGAACCAGAGGCGAATAACGAGCGGCTAGAGTTCCTGGGTACTGCCATTTTGGATATGGTTGTGACTGATTACTTGTATCATCACTGTCCGTATCTAGAAATCAGCAACCTCAAGGCTTTACGGAGCAAGCTGATGGAAGGGGAACGCCTCACACAGTTGTGGTATCAACTGGGGCTAGGGGAGGCTTACCCATTTTTAGGCTTGACAGAAGAACGGCATCGCCTCCGCCAGCAATCGCACAATCCCTTTGGGGCTGGTCTTGTTGCTTTAGCTGGTGCAATTTATCTAGATCGAAGTTTTTCGCAGGTACAGACTTGGCTAACGAAGCATTTAATTGCACCCGTCTTGGAGCGTCACCTCAAAGACATCAAGGAGCGCTCCTCACCGGATAAGCAAATCAAGTTTCTCGGTGATAGCCTGATCAAAGCGATCGCGGCTAGTTATCTGTATTGCCACCTCCCTTGTGTGAGTGCAGAACGGCTCAAAGAGTTGCACAAGGAGCTGATTTCTAAAAACCGTCAAGTTGGGTACACCAGTAAACTCAACTCCGGAGATTTGACAGCCCTGAATCTGGGGAGTATTGGGGATCTAGGTAAATCCTTCGAGGTATTGTTGGCGATGGTTTACCTAGAACACAGCACCTTAGAAGAAAAACGAGCCTTTAAAAACACCTCTACATGGTTTGAGGAGCGCTTTTTGGATGGTGATGAGATTTTGCGTCAGGCGATCGCGTTATTGCTAAAAGACGGCAAATCTCAAAAATGGATTGTTCGCCACGTAATGGGATACGAAAGCAAAGATTATCACGCCGGGAGAGACCATTTTAATGCCGTGCTGGAAGGAGAAAAAGCAATTCCTTCTGGCAACTAGAAGTCGCGTCTATACCAGTACCGAGGTCGGCAGGCTAATTTATTTTACAGTTGATATCCAGAGATACTTTGGCACTCGCTCTACTTCCCAATGCAAAAGCGACTAAAAATCCGGTCGAGGACGGACTCTGTGACTTCTTCGCCCGTCACTTCTCCCAATGCTTGAATCGCTCCTCGGAGGTCAATTGACCAGAAATCTAGGGGAAGTTGGTCAGCAACTGTCCCTTGCACTTGCTCAAGGGCAGTTTTCGCCCGCGTTAAGGCGGCGGCTTGTCGCTGGTTAATTGCTAAATCCAGGTTTGCGGCTTGCACATTATCGCTCTTGACGGTTTCGAGGATGGCTTGCTCTAAGCTATCGATGCCTTGATTATAGGCAGCCGCTGTAGTGACGACGCGCTTAATTCCCTGAGGGTACTCTGTCGATTTTTCTGGGGCAAGGTCAGTTTTATTGCTCACAAGAATTAGGGGACGGTGAGAGACGTTGTCGTAAATCTCCTGATCCTCACTTGTCCAACCCACTTGAGCATCAATGGTGAGGAGAACCAAGTCAGCCGCTTGCGCCGCAGAACGCGATCGCTCCACCCCAATTTTCTCCACTCGATCCACGGTATCCCGAATCCCTGCCGTATCTAGAACTTGCACCGGGATACCACCAACCACTAACTGCGACTCCACCACATCGCGGGTGGTGCCAGGAAGGTCAGTAACAATAGCGCGATCGCTCCGACTCCAGGCATTCAACAAACTCGACTTGCCGACATTCGGACGCCCGACAATTGCTACTTTCAAGCCTGTACGCAGCAGTTCTCCCTGCTCGGCAGTCGCTAATACTCTTGACAATTCGGCAGTTATATGATTTATTTGGGCGACAACGGCGGCTTCATCTAGAGGAGGCAAGTCCTCTTCAAAATCGATGCGCGCTTCTACTTCTGCCAAAATGTCTAGACAGGTGGCGCGTAATTGGCGGATGGGGGCAGCTAATTTGCCTTGTAATCCCGCCAGTGCCATTTGGGACGCTTGGAGCGATCGCGCCCCGACTAAATCCGCAATACTTTCTGCCTGAGTTAAATCCAATCGTCCATTCAGAAATGCCCGCAGCGTAAATTCTCCCGGTTGCGCCAGCCTTGCCCCCTGTTCGATGCACAGTTGCAACACCTGCTGAACGGGCATAATCCCACCGTGACAATGGAACTCCACCACATCTTCACGGGTGTAGGAACGAGGCGTTTTCATAATCAACAACAAAGCTTCATCCACCAAGGTTTTAGTTTGGGGATGACGCACGTAGCCGTAGAGAATTCGGTGGCTTTCCCAAGGCTGACTCCCTGGTGCCTCGAAGAGGGTGCGGGCGATCGCGATCGCCTCCATTCCCGACATCCGCACAATCCCCACACTTCCCTGTTGGGGGACTACCGCTGTAGCGATCGCGGCAATGGTTTCACTTTGTACGAACGTCTCGGACATCTTTGGGTAGGGGGAATGGGAGCAGGGGAGTTAGGAAGGAAGCAACTGTTTTGACTCCTTCCTAATTAGCCTAGCAAGGGAAAGGGGATGGCGGATAGTGAGCTTGTGATTAGCGGCTAGGTAGTCGGATTTTGGTGCAGTGGTGGCGATCGCTCAAATCACGTAAGAGGCGATCGCACTGTCGTACACTCAGCGTGCATTTAACCCGATTTGGGTGAGGTGAGAGATTTTAACGCTAAATTTGGTTCAGTAACACCGCCAGCCGTCAAAAGTTTCCCCTTCAATAATGCTTGGGGCAAGATGAAATTATCAGTAAGACCACTTGATATTAGCTAAGTGAAGTATAAACCGCCTTAATTACTATCACTTAAAATAAAAACCCTAGCACCCCTAACCGATGAGGGTTTTCTGATATTAGAGCAGAGAATATTCTCTTCCTCGCATCTAACTTGATATAAGTTCCTTTATAAAGATAATTTTTTATTTTACTCAAGAAGTCAAATTTGCCAAGTAAAACGTCGTGCTGCTTTACACCAAGCTTTGATGCCACTGACTCTATACAAATCTTTGTACAGATGCCACGAAATTTAAAGCTTGAAAATAATTGCTCGTTGTAATTTATATTTTGAGCGATCACTAGTTAAAAAATCTGTTCAAAATTCCAGTAAAATCTAATTAGAATTAGCTTGAGAATCAAACTAACTACTACTAGTTGGAGGCTGGATGTGCCATGAAAGAGTTTGAAATGATGGATGCCCTAAAGTGGACACCAGAAGCTAAAGAAAAGCTGAAAAATATTCCTTTTTTCGTGCGAACTCAAGCCAAAGTCAGGATCGAGCAAATAGCTCGTGCTTCAGATTTAGATGTGATAACGGTGGAAATAGTAGAACAAGCCAGGACTGAATTTGGTCAGTAAGGTCACAGCGCTCACTTACTGACTTTACTGATCTCAAGTAACTCTGGCTCAGTTCTGGCAATCATTAGCGATCAAGTTAATCTTGCAGTAACGCCTGAAACCCGTCGTTAATCCGGAAATTATCAAAAAGGGTGTTGTTTTTAGCTAACTGGCGATATTGCTCAGGAGCAAGAGCGATCGCTCGTTGCAAATGGCACATGACAAATTCAGAAGCCCCCAAGAAAGCATAACAGCAAGCTTTGTTGTAAAAGGCATTCGCCTGGTTGGGAGCGATTTCTAAAGATTTGTCGTAGTTAAGCAGTGCCTCTTCATAGCGACCGAGTTGTTCTAGGGCGACACCTCGGTTATACCAAGTAAAATCGTCTCGCTCATTTAATTTCAGAGCCTCATTGAAACAGGCAATAGCCTCCGTATGACGACCAGATTTACCTAATGCTGCACCTCGGTTAGACCAAGCTTGACCGTTTTGAGGGTGCAGGGCGATCGCGCGATCGAAGCTAAGAACAGCCTTGTCATAGCGTCCTAGTTCGCTCAACGTTGTACCTCGGTTGTGCCACACTTTCGCCCCATCCGGGTTAAATTCTAGCGCTCGATCAAAGCTATTGAGCGCATCTTCGTAGCGTCGCAACTGCAATAGAGCATTGCCCCGGTTGTACCATGCCCAGTAGGCATCAGGTTGTAGTTTTAGCGATCGCTCAAAGCTGTCAACTGCCTTGTCATAACGACCCCAGTCAGTTAGGGTAATCCCTCGGTTGTGCCACACTTGAGCAGCATTGGGGTTAAACTCCAACGAACGGTCAAAGCTGTTGAGGGCTTCCCAGTAACGACCTAAGTTCCCTAGCGCAATACCTCGATTGTGCCAAATCCATCCACAGTCCGGACGAATTACCAAAGCTTCATCAAAGCTCTTGAGGGCTTGCTCATGAAGGCTTAAGTTGCCCAAGGCAATGCCTAGCTGAGACAAGGTGTTGTAGTCGTCGGGTTTGAACTTCAAAGCTCGGTTGAAATTGGTAACTGCCGCTTTGTAGTTTTTCGCGTTGCTCAAACGCAATCCCCACTGGAAAAAAAACTCGGCTTCAAGATATAGGGGCAGCTTCATAGACTTGGCATCTATCCATAGAATGACTTTGTCTTTAAGATTCCCAGAATCATAACATAACTCAACAAGTGGACTAGAAATTAGTCATTAGATTAATCTTGTGCCTCTTCTAGCTCCCAAAGGAATTAACATCCTAGGGCTTGGCGATCTCAGCTACGACCTTAAAGTCTTAACAAGAAGTAACAAATTAGAAACAATATTAATAAAGTGATTTATTACGACTAGTAGAACTACTGATGCCGTTTCCGTCTTTACAAATTCCGGAGGCATGACTGTGGCACTTGTAGTAAGCAACGACTTAACCTTCTCGGTAACTTCCCGTGATAGACACTGACAACTCTCTTTTGGAGATGCACCCAGTCAAGTACCGAGACTGGACGATCAGCACTAAGGTAATCAACAAACAACTGTGGTTACGTTGGCAGCACCCAAAAGAACAGGTTCCCCGCTACAGCTATCCTGTGATGGAAAAGGGTTTAGCGGAGACAATTCGCTATGTACGCTTCTTGATTGATTTGGCGATTAAGTTAGAAGACGAAGCCCCGAAAGAGGGATAGGGTGAAGTATGAAGGGTGAAGTATGAAGGATGAAGTATGAAAGAGGTTATTGGTTCTCTTCCTCTCCCCTGCTCCCCTGCTCCCCTGCTCCCCTGCTCCCCTGCTCCCCTGCTCCCCTGCTCCCCCGCTCCTCCTCTCCCCTACTCAGGACTCACCAACTCACCGACTCAGGAACTCACCCTGTATCGGTGCAAGCTGTGGGGTTCTCAGGCTTCCGGCACGGCAATCTCGCAACCAGAGTTTGATAGCTTGACCGAAAGCACTATTGCTGGTTTCCCGTGGGGGGGTAGGAGGGCGTCCAGGTACAGTAGAACCAAGTCGAGAATACATCAAGGCTAAACGCCAACCTTCAGGGGTCTGGGTAAGAAACACCCAGTGGTATTGCTGGAACCTGAACTCCCTTCCATCTGAGTATTTCCGTTCGAGGGTGGTGATGAAGACTTGCTGAGGAGGTTCCACCTCAGAACTGGGGATAACAGCAGTATAGTCACCGGGGCCAAGGCTGAGGGGTTCAAACTCAGGCTTTCCGGCAATCAGGACGTAACTAAACAAATCGACACTTCGACTCAAGCGGCGGGCCCGTTGAATTTCCCGATTAGCATAACTGGGCAAATCCGGGAGCAGGAGCGTGATGAGAGTTTCTACATCCGTGGGGCAAGAGGATTGTACAGACACGCTATCGGGCATCTGTAAGTTTTGAGAGAGTGGGGTGTGAGAGATTGCTGGGGAAGAAAAAGCGATCGCCCCCGGCATAGCAATCATTCCTCCCATAACACTCCCGCTCAATCTGGCTATAAACAACCGCCAGTCATTCAAGGGAGTAAAGTTCCAATGACTAATTGCTAACTTCAAAATACTGAGGCTGTTGAGAGTGAATTAGTTCCCTCAAATTAATACATGACTAGGCATCTGCCAACTCTTGGCAAATTCGTTCCCAAGCGGCAGAAGGATCGGGCGCAGCAGTAATTGGACGCCCAATCACCAAATAATCTGCACCGGATTTAATCGCTTCAAAAGGAGTACGCGATCGCCTTTGATCTCCACTTGTTGCCCATTTAGGACGCACACCCGGACAAATTAAGAGAAAATCATCCCCACAAGTTTGACGCAGTTGTTCAACCTCTTGAGGGGAACAAACCGCCCCGTTCAATTGAGTATCTTTGGCTAAGAGTGCCATATGTAATGCATACTCTGGCAGTTCTAGGGGGATTTTTAGGTCAAACGCTAAATCGCGCGAGGTCAAACTGGTTAGCAGGGTAATAGCAACTAGCTTGGTTGGGGGGCATCCGGCAGCTTGTGCGCCTTCTTGGACGGCGTTAAAGGAGGCTGTGAGAGCAGCACGACCCGCCGTTCCATGAACCGTGAGCAAATCAACCCCGTAGCCTGCGGCTGCCCGACAAGCCCCCGCCATTGTGTTAGGGATGTCGTGCAGCTTTAGATCGAGAAATATTCGTTTTTGCCGCTCTTTGAGCTGACTCAGGATACTAGGGCCACAGCTAACAAATAGCTCCAATCCCACCTTCCACCAGGTGACTTGGGGCAACTGCTCCACAAGAGCGATCGCTGCTTCCTCGCTCGAAACATCTAAAGGCACAATTATCCGGTCTTCTACAGCCATTGAGCTTGCTTTGTAAGGGTAAGGATTGGGGGAGAGAAGAGAGTCGGTGAGTCGGAGAGTGGGGGAGAAAGTATGTTCGGCGAAGCCGTTGCCGGAGGCGCTTGGTGAAGTATGAAGTATGAAGGATGAAGTATGAATAGGGTTGGTTATTGCTTCTCCGCCGCACCCCTGCTCCCCTGCTCCCCTGCTCCCCTGCTCCCCTGCTCCCCTGCTCCCCTGCTCCCCCGCTCCCTTACTAAGGAACTAGGCGGACAAACTTCTTTTTCCCAACCTGTAAAACCTTACCATTGAGAGCATCAGGGTTTTCAAAGGTCAGGTCAATGTCAGAAACGCGATCGCCATCTAACTTCACCGCCCCGCCTTGAATTTGTCGCCGCCCCTCCCCGCTGCTTTTACACAAACCACTGGCGTTAAGGATGTAAAACAACTTTGCGGGAAATTCTACATCAGTTAGGCAAAATTCCGGTACAGCATCTCCCGTAGCCGTAGACCCTTTTTTTACAATGTCCTCTGCCGCTTGTTGGGCAGATGTCGCTTCTGCCTCACCATGGTATTGACTAACGATAGTGAGGGCGAGGAGTTTTTGGCGCTCTCGTGGAGATTCGGGGAGTTGTTCTAAGGGCAAATCCGTCAGCAGTTCAAAATACTGATCCAACAAATCGTCGGGCGTCTTTTCCAGCTTTGAGTACATTGTCAGCGCATCTTCCGATAAGCCGACATAATTACCCAAGGACTTCGACATTTTTTGCACGCCATCTGTCCCGATCAAAATTGGCATCAGTAAGCCAAACTGAGGCGTTTGGTTAAAATGGCGTTGTAGATCTCGCCCTACGGCAATATTAAATTTTTGGTCAGTTCCTCCCAATTCAACATCGGCTTGCACCGCTACCGAATCGTACCCCTGCATCAAGGGATAGAGAAATTCATGTAGGAAAATTGCGTTTCCTTGTTTATAGCGTTCGGCAAAGCCTTCTTTTGCTAGCATTTGCCCTACGGTCATTGTTGCTAACAAATCCAGGATTTTTGCTAAATCTAAAGAACTCAACCACTCAGAGTTGTAGCGAATTTCCAGGCGTCCGGGCGTCTCAAAATCTAGAATGGGACGGACTTGCTCTAGGTAAGTTTGAGCATTTTGCTTTACTTCCGCTGGGGTGAGTTGGCGACGTACTTCTGATTTTCCGGTCGGGTCTCCAATCCGGGCGGTAAAGTCTCCAACAATCAAAACAGCAGTATGACCCGCATCTTGAAATGATCGGAGTTTCCGGAAGGGGATGCTGTGACCAAGATGAATATCTGTGCCTGTCGGGTCGATACCTAACTTGACTCGCAACGGTCGATCCGTTTGGGCAATGCGTTGTACCAGGTTCTCGTTGGGGTCTTGAGAGGTCGGTTGATGGGGAAAAATTTCATTGACCCCCCGCTCAAGCCAAGCAAGAGAATCAAGAAGTTTTGAAGATTTATTAGCACTCATGCTAAAAGAGGCATTAATGTGGGGCAGATGGGTCAAACTTGTCAAAATAGTGTGCAAATCTTTAAAGCCAGACTATTATTATTGGCAAAAAATGCCAGAATAGCCATGCTGTTATTACATCAAACTTATCGCAGGATGCACTATTAATGGATATGAGTAAGGTTAGGGCTAGCGTTGCTGTTTTTTACCCAGCTACTGCTGCGAACAATCTTGCCAATAGTCCGGCTGTTGCTACGAATTTCTGTAATCATCTATAGAAAGCCCTGACCGATTGCGTTTGTTCAGAACGCCTGCAATCTTTTTTGAGTGAGGAAGTGAAATCGCCGTGTCATCTAGCACTATTCAACAGAAAAAAGAGCACAAAAGCGGTTTAACACCAGGTATTCGGTTTGTGCAGGGAGTCGCTAAGGCAACAGGCGGAACTGTCCTTGGCGTCACTATGCTCACCAGCTCCGTCGTCGCTGGCGGATTAGTCGGTCTGGCAGCCAGTTTCCGCAACCTCCCGGATGTCAGAGTTTTACGGGGTTATGTTCCTTCGGAAACGACCTATATTTACGATATCAAGGGCAAGCCCCTTGCTAGGCTGCATGGGGAAGCAAACCGAGAGGTAGTCAAGCTCGATCAAATTTCGCCTAACCTCAAGCGAGCAGTGATGGCGATTGAAGACAGCCACTTCTACATTCACCAAGGCATTAACCCCAATAGTGTCGGTCGGGCGCTGGTGAAAAACTGGCAGCAAGGGTCTGTAGTGGAAGGCGGCTCGACTCTGACGATGCAGTTGGTGAAGAATCTTTTCCTCTCACGCGATCGCAAATTTAGCCGCAAAATCGCTGAAGCCGTCTTAGCCATCCGCGTAGAGCAAATCTTCTCCAAAAATCAAATTCTGGAGATGTACCTCAATCAAGTCTATTGGGGTCACAACAACTACGGCATCGAAACCGCTTCCCAAAGCTACTTTGCTAAATCTGCTAAAGATTTAAATCTGTCAGAGTCAGCGTTGCTAGCAGGACTGATTCAAGCCCCGGAAGAATATAGTCCCTTTATTAACTACGACGAAGCTAAACGACGGCAATTTCAAGTCCTGACTCGAATGAGCAATCTAGGATGGATCACCGCCAGTGAAGCAGACGCCGCTTTCAAAGAGCCGCTAAAAGTCGGAAAACCAACATCCTGGCAAAGCAGCGAACTACCCTATATCACCGAAGCGGTTGTAGCCGAGTTGAACGAACGCTTTGGGAAAGAGGCTGTCTTAAAAGGGGGAATGCGCGTTCAAACAACCATCGACGCCAAATTCCAGCGCATGGCAGAATCAACAGTGACCAGAGCGCATGCTAACTTGCGTCGCCGTGGTGTACGAGCCGATCAAGTTGCCTTAGCGGCGGTTGACCCTCGTACCCATTTCGTCAAAGCCCTGGTTGGTGGTGTCAGCTACGATAAAAGCCAATTTAACCGGGCAATTCAGTCCCGACGTCAGCCTGGATCGTCCTTTAAGCCTTTTGTTTACTACACAGCCTTTGCGACGGGCAAATTCTCTCCCGGTTCTACGGTGTACGATTCCCCCGTCAGCTATCGCGATGGCAGTGGCTATTACTCTCCTAGAAACTACGGTGGTGGGTACTCTGGCCCGATGAGCATTCGCACCGCTTTAATTCAATCTGCTAACGTTCCGGCGGTGAAGATTGGACGAGCTGTGGGATTGGATAAAGTCATTGAAGTCCTACGCACTCTGGACGTTAAGAGTCCGATGGAACCGGTGACTTCGTTGCCCTTGGGAGCAATTGGTATGACCCCGCTAGAAATGGCAGGTGCTTATGCCACCTTTGCGAGTAATGGTTGGCACTCAACACCAACTGTGATTGTGCGGGTGACAGATACCAGCGGCAATGTGTTGCTAGACAATACCCCGAAACCCAAACTTGTACTCGATCCGTGGGCAACTGCCTCACTCAACAGTGTGCTGCAAGGGGTAATTGCTGGCGGTACCGGGACAGCCGCCAATATTGGGCGTCCAGCAGCCGGAAAAACAGGAACAACCTCGTCTGAGCGGGACGTCTGGTTTGTGGGTTACGTCCCGCAGCTAGCGACTGCTGTTTGGATTGGTAATGACAATAACCGTCCAATGGGCGGTGGGGTTACAGGCGGGGGCTATGCTGCACCCATCTGGCGAAGTTTTATGAGTCAGGCATTGCAGGGAGAGACTGTACGCTACTTCCCTCCAGCTTCTAACTTCGAGCGACCACGTAACTAGAGACTAGGGGCTAGAGAGAAGTGTTTAACTTCCGTTATCAAGTTCTTGTCTCCTTGACACTCTAGCCTTTAGCCTCTTTTTCCAGTTCAGATTTCATTCGCTCCAAGGTCATTTGCATCTGGTCAAACATTTGCTGCGGAGTAACACCGAATTGATTAAGCTGGGTCTTGAGTTGCTGGATTGTCATTTGTGCCATGAAGTCATCAGACAACTCGAAGCGCTTCATAAAGACCTGATAGCGCTCCATCATGTCTTCCATTTGCTGGATGTAAATTTTTTTACCTTCCAAGTCAAATTTACCGTAGCTGCTTCCGAGCTGGATTAGGGATTGATAATCTTCAAACAGCTGCTTTGCTTCTTGCTGGACTATTTCTGAATCAAAAAACCCCATTGTTCTCCTACTCAACCGAAGTGGGTTGTACGGCTACCTTTAATCACATTTTAGTTTAGGGTAAGGCTCCCGTAAAATTCGGTTTTCCGTATGTCGGCGGGTTACAGACTATTTGACACAAAACAATGTCGAGGGAGTCAATATCATAGAAGAATGCCAAGCTGATTTGGCTAAAATTCAGCCGTCTACACAGGTGAGTGCAAGGATGTTGAGCAAGCCAAAAAATCGAAGAGTTGCTGCCCTTTTGGCCTTTTGTGGGGCGGTATTTCCGATCGCCGGATTCCATAAGTTCTATCTGGGACAGCCGTTGTGGGGAGTAATGTATTTGTTGCTCTCTTGGACGCCCATTCCCAAAGTTGCCAGTGCGATTGAAGGGGTGTGGTATCTGGCACAAGAGCAAGATGAATTTAACCGGAATTTTAATTTGGGGGTGATACCTGCTAGTTCTCCTGTGGAGACGCCAGCAGTGACATTTGACCCCGCGCAAATCGGAGCGATCGCTGATGCCTTGCGCCAGTTGGATAGCTTACGCCAGGAGGGGTTAGTGTCAGAGTACGAATTTGAGCAGAAGCGCCGTCAGTTGCTCGATCGAATGCTGTAAAGAGTACAAAAGATGGCACTTTTTGACTGGTTATCTTCGACGGAGCGATCGCCTCGATTGCTCAACTCCAACTGGCATCATATTCAGGTACGCATCCAAAGCGACCCCTACTATCGGCTGCGATCGCAGGACGAAATTGTTGTCGCTGCTGCCTTAGGTATTAAGATTGATGTCAATCAAGCCAGCGTTGATGATTGGTTACGCCTGCCAGGGCTATCGATTCATCAGGCGCGATCGCTAGTTGAACTGACTAACCTGGGCGTCCAGTTTTACTGCACGGAAGACATTGCCGCCGCCTTGGGCGTACCCGCACAGCGACTAAGCCCGCTGAAACCGATTTTGAGCTTTTGTTACTACGATGGCGAGCTGTCTTGTACCCTCATCAACCCCAACACCGCCTCCGTTGAGCAACTAGCACAAATTCCCCTAGTCGATATGCCCCTAGCCAGAGCCATTATGCGCGATCGCCTAGAAGCTGGCCCTTATCGCCACCTTGCTGATTTCCAGCGACGCCTCTCCCTCGCTCCTAAATTAATCTCCCAGCTAATGCATTACCTGCGCTTTTGAAGGATGAAGTGAGTGCTGAGTCCTGAGTGCTGAGTCCTGAGTGGGAGAGATGGGGGCTGGGGGGATGAGGGTTTTAATAAACCACAGAGGCACAGAGGGCGCAGAGGTTGGAAAGAAGAGAGGGATGATGAGGAGATGAGGAGAAACGATAACCTCTTACTCTAGCCTCCGGCAACGGCTTCGCCGAATATACTTCATCCTTTCTTCCGCACTCAGGATTTAATAACTCATACCCACCCAATTCGGCTGAGGGGCCAGAAGCGGAAAGAGGCACGACCAATGACATTTTCCTGAGGAAGGAAGCCCCAAATGTGGGAGTCATTGCTGTTGTTGCGGTTATCTCCCATCACCAAAAGTTGACCTGATGGCACTTCCTCTGCTTCCCACTGATAGGCTGGAGCCTCAGCAATGTAGTCTTCTTTTTGAGGAATATTATTTAAATACACTTTGCCATCTTTCACTACCACCGTGCTTCCTGGTGTGCCAATGACCCGTTTGATGAAGGCTTGATCTTTTGAGTAGCCTTGAATTTGTAACTGCTGAGGTGGGTCAAACACCACAATATCTAGCCTTTCTGGAGGGTGGAAATGGTAGGAGATTTTTTCTACCACGATGCGATCGCCAATCTCCAGTGTCGGTAGCATTGAATCGGAAGGAATGTAGCGGGGTTCGGCAACAAATGTCCGAATCAGCAATGCCAAGACTAGGGCAACTACAATAATCTGTACATTTTCCTGGACTTGCTGCCAAAAGCCTAACTTTCCATCTTTGACTTCTGGCTGAGAAGTTGCCAATTTTGGAGCCTTATCTGATGCTAAATTTGGGTTCTCTGGGGACATACGAGGTTTCAAAAAAAAGCTGGTAGCGGCACCGTACCAGCACATAACTATCTTTATTGTTTCTCAGCCAAGATACCACGTATGAACTAAACAGTTGTCCGTTATGGGCAGGATCTAGAGCCGGGGCGTAGGAAAGCCAAGGCGCTGATTAGGGAAGCGCCCTCGTAGTCGGGTGAAATTAACAAAAGGGTGAAAAATCCTTAGCAATTAGCCATGAACGATTAACAATCTTCTAACCTAGCCTGCGGCTACGGCTACGCCGAACAACTTGCTAACCTGAGTTCCATCTCAAACCCCCTGTTGCCAATCCCCTATTCTTATTCTCTCTATACGTGAGACGACTTTAATCTTTTTAGCCGTTATAGCCCAGCCATGAGAATTGGTACTTAGACCTGAGATCTTCACCCGCCGAGCTTTATCTAAGTCACCACTAGTCAAACTCACTTTTTTTCCACCTTTAGCGATGATAGTTGTACTTCGCGGTACAGTCACGTAATATCGACCAGACTCTGTTTGCACTACTATTTGGGGAGGAAAAATGCCCATCACCGTAATGATTTCACCTTCAATCGTCAGTACTTCATTAGAAATTGGTGTTGAGAGATTTTCTGGTGTGTTGCTAGAGGAGAGAACAGGTTGCTTAACGACATAGGTAAGGAAGAGCAAATTAAATACTGCTAAACTACCAAGGGAGAAATTTCTCAAGAAATTTGACATGATTCTTCCAGGTTAAAGCGGCTGTGCTCGTGTTGGGAATATGGCTCAGGATGAGGTCTGTCTAAATCTGAAAATAGTCTGAAATCCCAAATCTGGACTTTTAAAACAGAGTGAGTGAGAGCAAATCTCTGTGAGCTTCATTGCCGCCAATCTGAAAAACTAACATAGTCTTTTCCCCAAGGTAGCGTCAACGCCTATGTTACAAATCTGCAATCTTTAGGTGTCAGCAAAGACAATAGGATTGGCACGCGGTATGTAGTTTTCTGCTCAACCCCTTGTAAGAAAGCAGATGCACCCGACTTGCTACGCAGTGTTTCCTTCAGAATGACAACTAACCCTTTGGCGAAAAATTGAGTCAGTAAGTCTTAATACCTAGGTGGGGAAACTTGGCTAGAAGCGATCGCGCTTGTAATTTCTGGTATGAGTCAAAAACTCTCCTCTTCAATCTCGGTGCAACTGTTGACAGCAGAAAACAAGCTGAAATAGAAAGTTGCTAATTTTTACTGAGGACATTAATCATTGCAAATATAAATTGACTCTAGAGGGAGTTTCAACAGAGTAAATACGGAGGTTTATTAATTAACAACTATTTTTAAGGTCTAAACTATAAAACAAAATTCTTTTTTATGACAAGAGCCTAAGCTGCAATTACTAATTTATAAGGATTTTACAAGTTTGCTGCTATTCAAACTATTCACTAATAAAAATTAAGATTATGTAGCTAAAGAAACTTCCTATATTGATAGCAGTGCAGTAATGGCTTTTTGCTTAATTATCTAGGTAGGTAACATTAAGTACATTCCCGAACCTTCTGGCGTTGGCACGAAGGCTTTAGCTGGGATTAGCTTTTACAGGAACTTACGGATGTCGGCGTCGTAAGGTGAGTGCAAATTAGACTTTAAAACTTTTTAATAATCTGCTTATTCACCCTCTCGCTCCTCTTTTAGGGGTTGGGGGTTTTATGTGACCGGAAATGGCTTTAAAATTTTTGCGCTAGCGTAATAAGAAGTGAGCTTTGTTGTGATGGTCGCCGTGCTGTTTAAGAAACGTCCGATTTTACTGGCTAGTTTATCTCTTTGCTTGCTTAGTGTATCGACTGCCTGTGCAACTGCTCCCAACGGGAAATCGTGGGAGAGTAGTTTTGCTGCTGACCCCAATTTGCCGGATAATGGTTTGACGCTGGATCAGTCTTCGCCGCAAGGTAATACACAACCGAATGCGATCGCCCAATTACCAGAAGACTTCCCCTCTGAAATCCCTATTTATCCAGAAGTCCAACTGCAAGCAGCTTCTAATAGCGAACCTCGGTTAGCGCGTTGGACATCTCCTGACCCTAGTAACTTAATCCAAAGCTATTACCAAAAAGAATTTCAGTCCAACAACTGGGAAATTGTCACACAAAATGGTGACGATACCCGTAGCACCCTGGTGGCACGTCGAGATGATCTGCAAGTGAACCTATCAGTTCAACCCACCAGCAGAGAAACGCCTGCTACATCAGAATCGCCCTCCACTGACGCTGCAACTGAACTAACTATCGAGTACAACCGCAATGCGGGTGAAGTTGCGATCGCAGAAAATTCGACATCTGAGCCAGATTCACTCTTAAGGGTAGGCAATATAGGTCAGCGTTTGGGGTTAAATTCCCCAGGCTCATCAACGGCTGATAATTCTACCAATACGCCCCAGACAACAAGCGTTGCCTCAGAGTTTACTGACATTGAAAAAGTCCCCCAATTTCGTCCGTACATTGAAGATTTAGCAGTGTTAGGGGTATTGAAGCCCGACTCTGCCTCCAAAAGTAACTCCGCTAGCGGTGCCTTTGAACCGAACAAAGCCGTCACCCGCCGCCAGTACGCTCGGTGGTTAGTTGCTGCCAATAATCAGGTTCATGCCAACCGCCCAGGGCAACAAGTTCGCTTGGCATCAGGAACATCTCAACCGGCGTTTTCCGATGTTCCCCGTAGCGATCCAGATTTTGCAGCCATCCAGGGATTAGCGGAAGCGGGATTGATTCCTAGTACCCTCAGTGGTGACAGTACTAACGTGCTGTTTCGTCCTGATGCTCCGTTAACGCGGGAAAACCTAGTGTTGTGGAAAACACCCCTTGATACTCGCTCTACCTTACCCAAGGCTTCTGTGGAGGCGGTGCAGGAAACCTGGGGCTTCCAAGATTCTGGCAAGGTTAACCCGACAGCACTACGGGCGGTGCTGGCAGATTTTCAGAATGGCGAGTCTTCCAACATCCGTCGGGTGTTTGGTTATACAACTCTATTTCAACCCCAGAAAACTGTGACTCGTGCTGAAGCCGCCGCCGCCCTTTGGTACTTTGGCAGTCAAGGGGAAGGGCTTTCGGCAAAAGAGGCGCAGCAACTGAAGCGTCAACCGAGTCAGCCAACAGCACAATCGGAGGCTCCACCTACAGGTTCAGAGAATCAATAAAAAATAGTTTCCACTCAGTTGTAGGTAAGCTAGTGGTGGCGTTTCGCAAAACGCCCTATTTTTTGTTCCTAAATATGATTCAACTCAACTATCGACAGGAGTATAATGCGGCGGCTCACGCTCCGGAGGTAAAATTAGTGCGTTTGCTAAGGTAGTGCCAGAGTATCAGCCCTAGGGGATGACGATTGATTTCATTTTTATGTAGTTTTCCTTTGTATTCGCCTAATAGCCTGTAAAGAGGAACGTTGCCGGACATTTTGGTATCAATAATTTGGGCAAGTTCAGGCGATCGCCTGCTAGATTATTTCAAGCTTGGTGCTTAAAGGCTAATGCTCAACAGTTGCCAGATCGGATGAATAAACAGAAACTCTCTCACCTAGTTGGTATTCTCATTAGTTTACTGTTGTTGAGTCTGGCGATTTGGGTAATTACTCGCGAACTGAAGGCGTACAATTACCGCGATGTATTGAATAGCCTGACAAGACTGCCGGACGATCGCCTGTTGATGGGGATAATACTCACAATTCTGGGTTATCTAGTAACGAGTGGGTATGATGTATTGGCGTTGCGCTACATCCGCCGTCAGCTTCCTTTCCCCAAAACGGCTCTGGCAGCATTTACCAGCTTTTGCATTAGCAATAGTGTGGGCTTTTCTTTTTTCACAAGTAGTGCGATTCGCTACCGTTTATATTCAGCCTGGGGTCTATCTAAGGTAGAGATTGCTAAGATCATTGCCTTTGGCAACCTGAGCTTTTGGCTGGGTATGTTTGCCGTTGGCGGTGGATTGTTTTTAGTAGAGCCACTGGCAATTCCTGAAACGCTGAATTTACCCATTACTTCAGCCCATCACATTGGTGGAATTTTTCTGGCTTTGGTGATGGGTTATCTCTTGTTGAGTGCTTGGAGTAAGCGCAAGAGTCTCAAAATCGGCAACACCATACTTGTACTTCCTTCTTTAGAGATCTCAATTGCTCAAATTGCTCTTTCAGCTATCGACTGGGCGATCGCGGGTGGGGTACTTTATGTTTTGTTAACAACCGAGTCAACTTTGTCTTTCCCCGCTTTTTTTAGCATTTACCTGCTGGCACAAGTTGCGGGGATTGTCAGCCACGTTCCAGGTGGCTTGGGAGTTTTTGAGACAGTGGTGGTGCTGTTGCTTGCGCCGACTATCCCTGCTGATGTGGCGCTGGGGTCGTTACTAGCTTATCGAGGCATTTATTACTTTTTACCGTTGATGGTTGCCTTGTTATTGCTTGGCGGGTACGAGCTACGTCGCCGCCTAAATTAACTGAGTTCTTGAAGAGGTCTAATAGACTTCTTGCATGAATTGGAATTACCCCCCTTAATCCCCCCTTGGTAAGGGAGGAAACTATCTCCCTCCCCTTGGCAAGGGGAGGGTTGGGGAGGGGTCTAGAGGATTTGTGCAAGAGGTCGAATGACTGTTATCTGTTCTAATACTCCATCCCATCCCCAACAGACTAATAACTAATGGCTGGCGCAAGTAAAAGCCAGGAATATTACCTAGATGAAAATCACTGTCAAAAGATTGTCACAGCCCTGTCAAATCTAATCGCTAAGCTACTGAGTAAGGTAAGTCTCCTCGCGGTAAGAGTTATGAATGAACAATACGACCCAAGAACAAAGAGCTTCATTAACGAGCAACTGACAGGAAGTGACTACGTTGTATCTCCTATCCAAGACCTTACGACTGCTGAAGCTTTCCGCCAGCGCTGGGAGCAGGATATTACTAGCCGTTTCCGAGAAGCCAGAGCGCGCTTTCCCGAATTTTTTCCCTGTTTTGAGCTAAGGGACAACCCGCAAACAGGATTGCAGTATTCGATCCACTTTCAGCCGTTGACTGGACATGCCAAGGCACTAATCCAGTTTGCTCCCCAGTTCCCACACCAAAAGGAATTTAAGCCAATTGAGCAATTGTGGAACGAAGTCGGGCAAAGTGAGTTAGACATTCTGTTTGAGCGCGTTCCGACTCAGCTAAAGCTCAAGCCACCCAAACAGCTATGGAGTGTGCGGTGGGGCAAACTCATGTTGAGAGTGGGTAGTTTTCGCAAAATCAGATTTCCCGCCTCAATCGCCAGCAACCTAGATTAGTTTGTGCAATCTAGGCGTGGAGTTGTTGCGAGGGAGGGCGTTGTGACATTTTGCTATCATTTGTTGATTCGACCGTTTCTTTTTTAAGACAACCTGATAAAAGGCTTAAGTTAGCGATCGCCTTTCCCCTTTAGAGGCTGAGACTGATTCCCCTTTAAAAAGAATTTTTATACCCAAGCTTTCACGTAGGGGAAACCAACTCTCCAGATAGAGCTTTAGATTGGGTGAACTTGAAACAATAAGAAACTATTGTGTTTCAGGCGATCCCTTCATGGACTTTAACTTTTTTGACCTATTTTGGATTTTTCTTGTATTCTCTTCGCTCCAACCTTGGTGGCAAAAACGCCAAATGGAAGCGAAGCGAGTGCAAGCCTTGCAGGGGTTTGAGCAACAACGCAAAAGCCGCGTCATCTTGCTCATTCATCGCCAAGAGTCTATTAGCTTGCTAGGAATCCCCCTCTCTCGCTACATCTCAATTGAAGACTCTGAACAAATCTTGCGGGCGATTCGTTTGACACCGCCTAATGTCCCCATTGACCTAATTTTGCACACCCCAGGTGGTTTAGTTCTCGCTACAGAACAAATTGCCAGAGCACTAATTCGTCACCAAGGCAAAGTCACGGTTTTTATCCCCCACTACGCGATGAGTGGCGGCACTATGCTTGCTCTTGCCGCTGATGAAATTGTCATGGATGCCAACGCTGTTTTAGGGCCCGTCGATCCTCAGTTAGGTCAAACAGCCGCTGCTAGCGTCCTCAAAGTGGTTGAACAAAAGCCGATTGATAAAATCGACGACCAAACTCTGATTATGGCGGATCTATCTCGCAAAGCCATACAGCAGGTTCAGAATTTTGTCCGCACGCTACTCAAAGATGACTTTCCGACACAGAAGATTGCGCCGGAAAAAGTTGAGTCAATCATCGAAGCCCTGACCACCGGGCGAGTCACTCACGATTATCCGATTACCGTGGAAGAGGCAACCGATCTGGGTTTGCCTGTTACTGTCGGTCTGCCACCGTCCATTTACGGCTTGATGGATCTATATCCTCAACCTCAGGGAGGACGCCCATCTGTACAGTACATCCCCATGCCCTACGAACCCCGCCCTGCTTTACCCGCATCGAAAGGCAGACCGATGGAGGAAAGCAGACCGTAAAGCAAGAGCGCTGTCAGCACTGACTTAGCAGGACTGTTTCACTCCTTGGACTCTTACGGTTCGGCAGGGGGAGAAATTTCGCCTGATCAGCTTGAATTCCCGGTAGAGCCTTGAAGCAGTCAAGGAGGATTACATCCCTCTCCTGAACTAATCAGGAGAATGAAACAACCCTGCCTGAAACCTTACGGGGAAGGGGAGGGTGATGGCGATGGCACCAGGGGCGATCGCGGTGGTAATGGTGAGGACGATGGTACTACAGGCGATCCCTGTGGTGACGGCGATGGCGACGGTACTACAGGTGATCCCTGTGGCGATGGCGATGGCGACGGTACTACAGGCGATCGCTGTGGCAACGGTGATGGCGATGGCGATGGTGATGGTACTACAGGCGATCGCTGTGGCGATGGCGATGGCGATGGTGATGGTACTACAGGCGATCGCTGGGGTGATGGCGAAGGAGAAGGCGATGGTACTACAGGCGATCGCTGGGGTGATGGCGATGGCGATGGAGAAGGAGAAGAAGATCGCTGGGGTGATGGCGATGGTGATGGCGAAGGCGAGGGAGATGCCCCTGGTCTAGGTGCAGGTGCTGCTGGTTGTTTGCCCAGTATTTCCCTAGCTTGTCGGTCAAGAAGCTGACGTTGTCGTAGGGTGATAATACCCGTTACTGGCAAGTTGTTTTGTCTCTGGAACTCCCTGATAACCGCTTCTGTTCGTTCGTCATAAAACTGAGTACGTTCCAAAGGTGGATTTGGCTTAACCACAAGATTCAAGTTGCCTTTGAGAATTCTTACCAAATCGGCAGCGAAATCTTGAGTGTTTGGGCCAGCGATGCCATCAACTTGCAACCTGTAGCCCCGCTGAAATTCCTGCACGGCGGCTCGCGTTGGCTGATCCCTCAGGCTGTCTCCTGGAGTGATGTTATAGCCAAAACCGCGCAAAAGGGTGCGAAATTCTCTGGGGCTATAATCTTGACTGCGAGCGGCTTGGACAGTTTCGTAACTTACTAAACTCGCAGTCAAACCAAAGCTGACTATAGCCAGTGCTGCTCCATAGCGATTCCACATATTATTACTAAGCTCCTCACATTGATCACTAGAGTTAAATAGCAAGTAATTGAAATAAATACAATATAGGCATAATCGGAGAGATAGGAAATTTAATTTTCCAATCCTTTGTTTATTTCTGATGTTTTTTTCCGATTAATGATCATAATCCCCTAAAAAATAAACGTTCTCCTACCCTTGACTTGTTTTATGATTCATTGCATCGGTCAAGGGTGTATTAATTGCTACTATACTTGCGCTATTTTCCGATCTCGCTTGGGCAATAGTTTCTGATTGTTCGTTACTGACAATTAACCATTGACAAGTAAATAATGACGGAATAATTATTAATTATTGATTTATGTCATCCCTCCGAAGACTGAGTTCAAAAACCTCCCATCGCCGTCGCAATCTCTGGTTTGAACGAGTGGTGGCAATTTTAGCCCTCACTAACTATGGAATTGTGTTATTTGACTTAAGTTACATTCCGTGGCGAGATTTTTATCTGCGAGCCTTTCCGGCATTTAGAGCAGACATCGGTGGATTAGATGTGCGGGTTCCTTCTTTAACAGACATTTATGATCCCATCAAGGGAATTGAACCAAATCGAGATACCCAGCGTTATATCGATGCTGTCAATGCGCTGAAAGCCCAAGTCGCACAAACAGGGTTGCAGTCACCAGAAGTTGAACCCTTGCTGGCGAGGTTACGCAATCTCAGCGCAGAAATGATTGACACCAATCCCTTTGAGGTAGCAAATAAGACAGGGGCATTGGAGAAAATTAAAAATAGAATGCGATCGCACGTTCCTAATCAAGGCGATTCTTCCAAGCAAGCATTTCGGGAGTTTTGGAGTCAGGAGTACCTGTCTGGGCAAGGGTTTGCCCAAGCGATCGCCTTTTACAACCAAGAAATTCAGCCCCCCATTGAAACCAACTACTTCCGCCCCTTTGGGGAAACAGGCGACCTTGTTGATTACTTCTGGAAAATCGACATCTGGTTTGCCAGCCTGTTCTTCATCGAATTTCTTCTCCGCACCTACTACATCCATCGGCGTCACGCAGGTTTGCGCTGGCTCGATGCTATGCTCTGGCGTTGGTACGACATCTTCTTGTTTTTACCCCTGTGGCGCTGGCTGCGGATTATCCCCATTGTCATTCGCCTCAACCAAGCCGACTTACTCGATCTCCTTCCTATCCAAAAGCAAATTAACCAGGGATTTGTTGCCAACTTCGCCGAAGACCTTACAGAAGTGATTGTTGTTCGCATCATCAGCCAAATTCAATACTCAATTCGTCAGGAAGATTTCAGCCGCTGGCTAGCGGGAGCCGAAGCCCAAACCTACATCGATCTCAACGACACCAATGAGGTGGAAGCCTTAGTTAAACTGGGGATGGAGATGGCAGTTTATCAGGTTTTCCCTAAAATTCGCCCGGACATTGAAGCTTTATTGCAACACAACATAGACAAAGTACTGAATCAAACGCCAGCGGTTCAGGGACTCCAGAAAGTCCCTGGCATGGAACAATGGCAACACCAGCTTACGGAAAAACTTGTTAAAGAAATCTGCCAAGCCGTATATGACACTGTTAACGGGGCTTTACAACCTGACCCCGTTGGAGGGCAACTCCTTGAGAGATTGATTCAAAATGCCAGCGTCGCCTTTGGTGCAGAACTGCAAGCCAAACACACCCTAGAGCGAGTCAAGTACCTACTGATCGCCTTTTTAGAAGAGGTGAAGATCAACTACGTCGAACGCTTGTCTGAAGAAGACTTAGAGGCTGTATTAGAGCAAACTAGGGCCATCCATCGAATTGCACAACGGTAGTCAAGAGTAGTCAAGAGTAAAGTCTACTTCTCTCCCCAGAGCATTCCGTTGTGCGCTACACTCGGAAATAGAGACGGCAGCTAGTTTGTTTGTCTCTAGGCTTCTTGGAAAAGTTTTGCCTTGAAGTGGGTTAGCCCCACTTTTTTTGTTGGAGTTTTTCAATGACTCATCCTGTAATCCCTCAATTGATTGATTTGGCAACACCAGTGGCAGAACAACTGGGATTGGAGATCGTTGGGGCAGTTTTTCACACCAATCAACGCCCTCCAGTGCTGCGTGTAGATATCCGTAACCGCACTGCAGATACAGGGCTAGAAGACTGCGAACGGATGAGTCGTGCTTTGGAAGAGGAATTGGACGCCAGTGACTTACTTCCAGACGCTTATGTTTTGGAAGTTTCCAGCCCTGGGACTTCACGCCAGCTAATGACTGACCGAGAGTTTATTGCCTTTAAAGGATTTCCTGTCCTGGTCAAGACTTTTGCGCCATTTGAAGGACACAAAGAATGGCAAGGTCAGTTGATTAGCCGGGATGAAACAAATATTTACCTGAACCGCAAGGGGCGATCGTTTGCCATTCCCCGCGAATTGGTTGCTCGGGTACAGCTAGACGAGCAACGGTAAATCACCAAACCGTCAGAGCGATTCGCTTTGCCGCTTTCCGTGTCGTAGTTTTGAATGTGTTGCCTCCGGTTGTTTTCCAGAGGCTAACTGCTAACTACTGCCCACTGAGTACATTACTGGAGTTTTGCTTATGTCAATTGTTAGTCTGCCTGGACTCAAAAAGATGATTGATGAGATCTCTCAAAGCCATAACCTGCCGAGGTCGGCTGTCCAGCAAGCGCTCCGAGAAGCGCTGATCAAAGGATACGAGCGCTACCGCCGTGCTCAACGCTTGGATCGCTTCCATTTTGATGAAGATTACTTTGATAACTTTGAAGTCGATCTCGACGTGGATGAAGAAGGCTTTCGCATCCTCGCCACAAAAACTATTGTTGAAGAAGTTAGCAGCAACGATCACCAAATCGATCTAACAGAAGTTCGGGAAGTCGCCCCTGAAGCCCAACCGGGAGCGGAAGTGGTGCTGGACGTCACTCCAGATCAACGGGAATTTGGTCGGATGGCAGCGATCCAAACCAAGCAAGTGCTGTCACAAAAACTCCGCGACCAGCAACGGAAATTAATTCAAGAAGAATTTGAAGAATTAGAAGGCACCGTTTTGCAAGCCAGAGCGCTACGCTTTGAGCGACAATCAGTGATTATGGCACTGAGCAGCGGCTTTGGTCGCCCCGAAGTTGAAGCCGAACTGCCAAAGCGCGAGCAACTGCCTAATGATAATTACCGCATCAATGCCACCTTTAAAGTCTTTCTGAAGAAAGTGCGCGAAGGCCCACACCGGGGGCCTCAACTGGTTGTTTCCCGTGCTGCTGCTGGCTTGGTAGTGTATCTATTTGCCAATGAAGTGCCAGAAATTGAAGACGAAGTGGTGCGGATTGTTGCCGTTGCCAGGGAAGCCAATCCCCCATCACGTCATGTGGGCCCAAGAACCAAGATTGCTGTAGATACCTTGGAGCGAGATGTTGACCCGGTGGGGGCTTGTATTGGTGCTCGGGGTTCCCGCATTCAGGTGGTCGTCAATGAATTGCGCGGGGAGAAAATTGATGTTATTCGCTGGTCTCCTGACCCTTCAACTTATATTGCCAATGCTCTGAGTCCCGCACGAGTAGAGCAAGTGCTGCTTGTGAATCCCGAAGGACGGCAAGCTCATGTACTGGTGGCAGAAGACCAATTGAGTTTGGCAATCGGAAAAGAAGGACAAAATGTCCGTCTAGCCGCACGCCTGACGGGTTGGAAAATTGATATCAAAGACGTGGCTAAGTACGATTACGAAGCAGAAGGCCGCAAGATGGAGGCGCTGCAAGCCGCTGCCTTAGAAGCCGCAGCTGATGCGGAAGATGAGCAGGAATTTGACGAAGAGTATGAAGATGACGTGATGGAATCTCCTATCATCACCAAGTCTAACGATTGGGATCAGGAGAATATAGACCCGGAAGCACAGCTTGATGAGGAAGAGGAAGAGGAAGAAGCCGTCGATTCTCCGACTTGAGTTACGCTGAGGTTGGCAAAGGAGCAGAAGTGTGAAGGGTGTATATGCGGGATGGGGGTGCGCTAATCAACGTAGACTCTCGTAGCCCCGGATAAATTCATCAAGGGGGCTGGCGCTATTCGCCACTAGCTAATCACAACTGAGGGCCTAATTACTCAGAACGTCAAAGTAACGGTTGCCCATCACTCCTTGAAGTACACTCATGATTTGGGATGCTCGCATCAACGCCTATGGAACCTAACAACCGACGTTGTGTAAGCTGTCGTCAAGTGGCACCTAAGGCAGCCTTTTGGCGTATTGTTAGAGTCTACCCCTCAGGTTTAGTACAATTAGATGAGGGCATGGGACGTTCTGCTTACTTATGCCAAAACTCTAGCTGTCTGGCAGCGGCTCAAAAGAAGAACCGATTAGGGCGATCGCTACGAGCATCAGTGCCTGAAGAGATATACAAAACCCTATGGCAGCGTTTAGCCGCCATGCCAGTAGCAGAAAATGCCCAAGTGGCAACTCACTCTCCCAAAAAATAATCCGTTTGCTGAATGAGTAGCAATCGTTAAAATAGATTAAGGAGAGACAAGTTGATCAAGAATGTTTGGAGGAAAAGGCGTTTTAGGCAAATTTATTAGCACATTGACCAAGCCAGCCGCCTAAGGTTGGAAAGCCAATCTGCTTTTGGAAAGATATTTGCCCGTTAAAAGAAAGAAAATTAGTCTACTCTTTAAGAAGTCGCTCGCTGGCTTCCTGTTAAGCGGGTTTGTTTAAGTGTCAGCGACAATGCAAAGCGTTAAATAGCAATTCTTTGTTCCACACACTCGGTATCAAGAAAATGAACAATTGGTTGTGCGAGCGGTGGTTTATGGTTTAACAACCCAATAGGTAGTAGGGGGGATAGTGGATGAACAACGGCAAAGTAAGAATTTACGAGTTATCACGGGAATTAAATTTGGATAATAAGGACATTTTGGGTATCTGCGACCAGCTCAACATCTCCGTCAAAAGTCACAGTAGCACGATTACAGAATCGGAAGCTGAACGCATACGCTCGGCGGCAGAAAAGTATTCTGACCGTCAAACAGCGGTAGCCAGCCGTGATTCTGCCTCCGCTGAAGGACCATCTTCTGCTAAGTCACTCAATCGTCCTGATGGTCAGCGGAAACAACAAATTTTGGAGATTCGGAAGCCAAAGGCTCGTCCTGTTGCAAATACCCAATCAGGTACTAATGTAGCTACGCCTCCCCAGTCCCCTCAACCACCTAGCCGAGTGGTTGCTGCGTCTCCTAGCAAGCCCACGATCAGCCGACCGATGCCGATTGCCAGCAAGCCGGAAGCGAAACTGGACAAAGAGCAAGAGCCGGAGCTGGAACCGCAGCAGCCGGAAGAGACTGAACCCTCAGTAGCATCTGAGGAAACGTCAGAAGAAAAGTTGCAACTGGTCGAACCTCCTTCACGACCTAAACGGGAGACGGCTCAACTAAGTCAGGTTGAGCGACCCCTTCTCAAGCGCGATCGCCCAGAAGCCCCGGTACCGGAAGCTAGGAGTGCACCTGCACCGCAGCGAGTCAGACCAGCGGTGGGCAAGCAACAGCCAGACTCTTCAGGCTCGTCTACAGAAGTCCGTCGTCCCGCACCACCGTCGATACCCGACTTGCAGCGTCCGCAACGGAGAGTCAAGCCTTCCCGCGATCAGGAACTTGAGGTTGGGGCAAGCACAGATGAAGATTCAGAAGAGGAACTAGAAACGGTAGATAGCGGGGAGTTGAATCTCCGACGCCCGACGCCTCCTCGGTTGGTGAAGCGCAAGTCCTGGGAAGAGGAAGAAGAAGAAGGACGCGAAACCGCAAAGCCGAACAAAAGCGGCAAACTGAAGCGGCGCACATCACTTTTGGACGAAGAAGACGAAGACTTCGATCCAGATGCAAGCGCAGAGACTGTTTCCTCCGTGGCGGTGAGCTTATCGGTGGCACGTCCGCCTAAGCCAAAAAGCGCATCGGGAGCTTCTCCAGTTAGTCCTGGTCCCAACATCAGTCGTGGGAAAAAGCCACCAGCGACTAGAGGAGATCGCAGTGCGAGCAAATCCGACAGCCGCGATCGGCGTCGTGAGAAAAAAGCTGTACCTGAACGTCCCGATAAACTGCTTCTGACGACCAGTCTAAGCATTCGCGAACTCGCTGAGGCATTAGAAGTCGCAGAAACAGAAATCATCAAGAAGCTATTCTTCAAAGGGATGGCTGTCAACATTACCCAAACTCTGGATATTCCCACCGCCAAGATGGTGGCAGAAGAATTGGGAGTGGAAGTAGAGATAGGAGAAGAAGCTGCTGCCGCTACCAAAGTTACCGAAATGGTGGATGCGTCAGACAGCGAAAGCCTCCAGCGGCGTCCGCCAGTGGTCACTATCATGGGTCACGTTGACCATGGTAAAACTACCTTGCTGGATGCTATTCGGGAAACCAAAGTGGCACAAGGGGAAGCCGGGGGCATTACCCAGCACATCGGAGCCTACCATGTGGATGTTGAGCATGAAGGCAGAATGCAGCAGGTTGTCTTCCTCGACACTCCAGGTCACGAAGCCTTCACCGCTATGCGGGCGCGAGGTACCCGGGTAACTGACATCGCCATCTTAGTAGTGGCAGCGGATGATGGGGTGCGACCACAAACCATCGAAGCCATCAGCCATGCCAAAGCCGCAGGCGTCCCAATGGTCGTTGCCATTAACAAAACCGATAAAGCTGAAGCTCAGCCAGACCGAGTTAAGCAAGAGCTGACAGAATACGGCTTAGTGCCGGAAGAGTGGGGCGGCGATACGATCATGGTTCCAGTCAGTGCTATCCAAAGAGAGAACTTAGACACTCTCCTGGAAATGATCCTACTGGTATCCGACATTGAAGACCTCTACGCTAACCCTGACCGTCTTGCTAAAGGCACGGTAATCGAAGCTCACTTGGATAAAGCGCGGGGACCTGTAGCATCGCTCTTGGTGCAAAATGGCACCTTGCGTGTGGGAGATACCCTCGTTGCTGGCTCTGTCTTAGGGAAAGTACGGGCAATGAGCGGCGACAGAGGAAACCGCGTCGAAGCAGCAACGCCGTCCTTTGCGGTGGAGTTATTGGGACTGAGTGATGTTCCCGCCGCTGGGGATGAATTTGAGGTCTTCGCTAACGAGAAAGAAGCCCGCTCGGTGGCAAGCGATCGCTCCGATGAGCAACGACAGTCTCGTTTGCAACAAGTCATGTCATCCCGTCGTGTCACCCTTAATAGCTTGAGCGCTCAGGCTCAAGAAGGGGACCTCAAGGAACTGAACTTGGTTTTAAAAGCAGATGTTCAAGGTTCCTTGGAAGCGATTCTAGGATCTCTCAAACAGTTGCCGCAAAATGAAGTGCAAATTCGAGTTCTGCTCTCTGCACCGGGGGAAATCAGCGAAACTGACGTTGACTTAGCGGCAGCTAGTGGTGCCGTGGTCATCGGCTTCAACACAACCCTGGCAACAGGTGCGCGCCAATCTGCCGATCGAGCAGGCGTTGATATTCGCGAATACAACATCATCTATAAACTCTTAGATGATATTCAAGGCGCGATGGAAGGTCTCTTAGATCCAGAGCAAGTTGAAGAACCGTTGGGTCAAGTGGAAGTTCGAGCCGTCTTCCCTGTTGGTCGTGGTGCGGTGGCTGGTTGTTACGTACTCTCAGGCAAAGCCGTGCGTAACTGCAACATCCGCGTCCTGCGTAATGGTAAGCAAATCTACCAAGGTATTCTCGATTCCCTCAAACGGATGAAAGAGGATGCTAAAGAAGTCAATGCTGGCTTCGAGTGCGGTGTCGGCGTCGATAAGTTTAACGACTGGCAAGAAGGTGACATCATTGAAACCTTCAAGATGGTCAGCAAGCGACGGACGCTCTCGGCTACCTAAGGCAAAACTTAAAAAGGTAAAAGTCAAAGGAATTCTTTTGGCTTTTACCTTTTGCCTTTTTACTTTTTACTGAAAAAAATGCGTTCTTTCTGGTCTGAGCCTTTTTTGTGGATTCATCTAACAGGGTTGGCAGCATTACCCCTGGCGTTGGAAGTCGTTTGGCTGGGACTGGCAGTAGGGAACCCCCTCCTACCCGTCTGGCTGGAAGTGCTACTCGTCGCTGCCCTTGGCATCGCTCCGGTGCTGTGGATGCAGTTGACCCGTCCGTTTGATATTTTCAGCCTCTTATTCGTCGCTCTCAAGCCGGAACAGTTAACACCGTCTCAGCGAAAACTGTTGCGGGTATTTAAAAACCGCACTAACCCAGTGCTGACCATTACCGCTGCGGTGGTGATGCTGTGGGTCCTCTGGCAAATTTATAAGGCAGCCCCGATAGTGGCAGCAGTAGCTCCTTTGGGTTCAAGTTGGCGAATTGTCGGGCTTTTACTTGCCGGGTTGGCGTTTTTGGGAAGTAACTTGTTTTTGCAGGTGCCTTTGAGCGTTGCCCAAGTTCTCATGACCAGCGAGTCAGAATTCCTAGCCATGGAACCTTATTCTGTAGAAGAAATCCGACAAGCCTTTACTTTACCGGGCTTACCTGTCAACCAAATTTTGCCCGTTGCGGTAACACAGGATTCAGACTTATCGAGTGAAGGTCACTAAACTAAATAGTGTAGGGTCAAAGGCAAAATTCTCTGTTTTTGAGGTTTGAGGACATATATGGCAAGTTCAGCGACCAATACTAGCAACTTCTCTGAAGACCGTCACATCTGGGATAGTCTCAAGCAGGCGATCGCGGCGAGTTCCGGATTTCAAAACTGGCAGCGAGAGCAGTCTCTAGGCAATCAACGTCAGGGGCACTCCCTAGATCAGCAAGTTCGTTGGTATCTCCGGGAAACACTAGAAACTCTGGCTTACTAGGGACTGCCCAATTTGCTTAATTTACAACCTGATGTTGATGTTGGGTAAACGTCCCAATACGTTACTAATTTGCCCGTAGACCTCAACGATGCGATCGCCATCAACATGCACCTCGGGAGTCGGGTAGTTCTGTAGCACTTCAATCAAGGTAATATTTCTATCCTCCAATGCCGAGCCGACTAACGCCGCACGTAAAGACTGGCGATTGGCACTATTGGTGGGAGTATGAATGACCTGACTGACTTGATCTAAAAGCAATTCTCCCGGAGTGCTATTGAGCGTCCGATAAAGAAATATCGGATCGGCTTTGACCTCATTAGTCAATGCTTTCCGAAACTCCTCTGGATTTTGTCCTGCTAGCCGCAGGTAAGAGCGTAGCGAGCTAGAAAGTTCGCCCGTTTCCGCAAAGGTTGTCAGTTCAGGAACTGATACGCTTTCGCGTAGAAAGCGGTATCTCAGCACCACAGAGTCAGCCGCTTCGGCACTCAGGTTACCCAGCCAAATTCCGGCCCCGGCGGCAAAGCCACAGAATAAACGTAGTGATGCCGTTAAACGACTTGAGATTGCTCTTTTACTTTTAGGGATTTGGTTAGCCAATTTCTAATAAAACTTCCATAATTCAGCAATGGGACAAAGAACGACGGTTAAATATAAAACCTCTTCCTTGACCCTTCTCTTCCCAGGATAGAAGGGTTCTTATTATTCTGAAGATAAAAAATATTCTTTGTTCCAGATGCCTAAGTGCTGAGGAGAAAGCACCCCACTCTGTTCGTAGGGAGGAAGCTAGATAGTTTTATGGCTTCTTTGCCTCAACTGACGCTGACAAAACGCGAGGCGGCTAATTGTCGCAGGCGTTGAACATCTTCACGACGCGAAACAGAGAGGGGAACGAAAGTTTCCCCGCATCTAGCTTCAGTAGCGGCAGTTTCCATTCGCGAGCGATCGCTTTAGCTGCCAACGACTTCCCACAGCCTTGAATCCCCACTAAAAGAACCCCTTTTGGAGGAGTGAGATTAAGCGATCGCGCTTCTTTGCTAAACCCAACGTGCGCCCGTTCCAACCAGGCTTTGAGCTGGCTAAACCCTCCCAGTTGGTAGGTATTATCCTCCTCCGGGTAATATTCCAGCAGCCCTCCTTCGCGAATCATCTGGGCTTTGCGTTCCAGTACCCGCTTAATATCCGCACTCCACAGCTTCCCATCCACTAAAGCGGCGTAAGCGATCGCTTGTCTTGCCTGATTGAGCGTCATCCCACTCATCGCTTTGAGCAGTCTCCACGGTTTCCATAACAATCACAGAGTGAAATGAAAGGATCAGGGTTTTCAGGTTGTGAATACTGGTGGGACAGCTCATTTTTAATCATTTGCGATCGCATCATTTAGTATCTACAGTATTTCGTTCAGAAAATTCGGCTAACTAGAACCTATAGATAAAAACAAGCGGTGCGGTGGGATCAGCGTGAGTGTGGTGCTACAAAACCAGCGATCGCTTCACACTTCATTAACTCTCCACCAATAGAAAGATGCTGCATTGTGGCAAAGAAGAGAGAATCAAAACCAACTTCATTCATCTTTATAAAAAATCAGATGTAGTACAGACAAAGTATTGAACCACCAGTACTTCTCCGGCACAAGCGCCTTCCTGATCTACGACACATGCCCCCTGTAATCGGCTTGTTTAGTGGCTTTGCCAACAGACAAGCCATTAACTATCTGTATTCTGGAAGCTGTAGCGAGTGTTTAGGCAATATCGCATCATCTGAAGGAAGCTACACATCACCAGCAAACAGCAGCCAAGGGCGGAAGGTTCTGTTGCAACTAGGCTGGTGTCATGTCGCCATGTCAAAACAATTAAATCAAATTAGTTGAGAAAGAGGAATTTACCAAATGCAAGTCGGAGCAAATTATCTAGGTGACGGTCGTTGTGAGTTTACCGTCTGGGCACCACTGCTGGATAGTGTTGCGGTGCAAGTCGTATCTCCCGAACAACGAGCGATCCCCATGGAGAAGCAGGAGTGGGGGTACTGGAAAGCGATCGCCCAAGACATCGAACCAGGAACAGCGTACTTCTACAAACTCAATGGAGAAACGGATCGACCCGATCCCGCCTCTCAATTTCAACCCAATGGTGTACATGAAGCCTCAGCCGTAGTTGACCATAGCACTATGCAATGGACAGACCAGCAGTGGTCGGGGGTTCCCTTAGAGGAGATGATTATCTATGAGCTGCATGTAGGGACGTTTACTCCCGAAGGCACCTTTGAGGCAATCATCCCCCGCTTAAAAGAGCTGTATGAGTTTGGGGTGAATGCGATTGAGATTATGCCCGTGGCACAATTTCCCGGCAGCCGCAACTGGGGCTACGATGGCGTCTATCCCTATGCCGTGCAAGATTCCTACGGCGGGCCAGAAGCCTTAAAAAAACTGGTTGACGCGGCGCACCAGCAGGGAATGGCAGTGATTCTGGATGTGGTGTACAACCACTTCGGGCCAGAAGGCAACTACATCAGCCAATTCGGGCCATACTTTACAGATACCTATCGCACACCTTGGGGTAGTGCAATCAATTTTGACGATGCCTACAGCTATGGGGTGCGGAATTACTTTATTGAAAATGCCCTTTATTGGTTCCGAGACTATCACTTTGATGCCTTACGCTTAGATGCTATCCATGCTATCTACGACCTAGGAGCAAAGCACCTCTTGCAGGAACTAGGAGAGGATGTTGCCGCCCTTTCCGAAGAAAAAGGTAGAAAGCTTCATTTAATTGCCGAAAGCGATCTCAACGACGTTCGCGTTATTCGTCCGCCTGAGTTAGGCGGTCATGGAATGGATGCTCAGTGGAGTGATGATTTTCACCATGAAATTCACACCCTACTGACCGAGGAACGAATTGGATACTATCAGGATTTTGGGCAATGTGAGCACCTTGCCCAAGCCTACAAAAATAGTTTTGTCCACTCTTGGGACTATTCAAACGCCCGCAAGCGATATCACGGTAGTGATGCTAGCGATCGCCCCGGTCAACAATTCGTCGTTTGCACCCAAAACCACGACCAAGTTGGTAATAGAATGCTGGGTGAAAGATTATCTCACCTAGTTCATTTTGAAGGCTTAAAACTTGCCGCCGGAGCCTTATTACTTTCTCCCAATATTCCCCTGATATTTATGGGAGAAGAATATGGAGAAGATGCCTACTTCCTTTACTTCGTCAGCCATAGCGATCCCGGCTTAGTTGAGGCAGTACGAGAAGGACGCAAACGAGAATTTGCCGACTTTCACTTAGAAGGAGAATACTCAGATCCCCAAAGCGCTGAAACCTTCAACAAATCCAAACTAAACTGGGAATCTCGTCAAGAAGGCAAACATAAAGCATTGTTTGATTTGTATCAACACTTAATTCAACTGCGTCGCACAAACCCCGTCTTAAAACAGTTGGACAAGCAGAACTTAGAAGCTTCCGCAATGGAGGACAAGAAATTAATGTTTCTGCATCGCTGGAATGAAGACAGCCAGATTTTCTGCATCATGAACTTCAAGCAAGAAAGTGTCACATTTGCACCTCAGCTTCCTCAAGGTAACTGGAGCAAAATCCTCGATTCCTCAGAAGAAAAATGGATGGGTGCAGGTTCACAAATGCCAGAACAACTAACCCCCGAACAACAACTAACAATTCAGCCTCAGAGTTTTGCCCTTTACCAAGGGTAAACCATTGATGTAGAGTGCCAATAAATCCTGCCTCTAACTCCCCTCATTCAGGGGGGTTAGAGGAAATCCGCTACTAGTTGCTTAAAACCTCAAGTTACAACATTGTACAGTAGGCATCACCTACCAATAACGACTCGTAACCCTCTCTCTTCTCTCTTTCTCTATCTTCGCTTCCTCTGCGCCTCTGTGGTTAGTTTTTCCATAAATCATATGTCAATACCATAGAGAACACAGAAATTAAATAAACTGCTATCCCTTACTCAGGAGCATTAACTAACCATGCGAATTCCAGCAGCAACATATCGAATTCAATTTCATGTTGGCTTTAACTTTGAAGCCGCAAAAAAAATTGTTCCCTACCTTTCAGAATTAGGAATTTCTGACCTTTATGCCTCACCTATCTTCAAGGCAACAGAAGGAAGCACCCACGGTTATGATGTAGTCGATCCTACGGTACTTAATCCAGAATTAGGAACACCCGAAGATTTTAAGGTATTAGTCCAGGAACTTCAACAGCGCCAAATGGGATGGTTGCAGGACATTGTCCCCAACCACATGGCATACGCTGGTCAAAACCAGATGCTAATGGACGTGCTAGAAAATGGGCCTGATTCTGAGTTTTTTGACTATTTTGATATTGCCTGGGATCAGTCTTATGAAGATAGACGCGGACGCGTCCTCGCCCCTCTACTAGGAAACTTTTATGGCGACAGTTTAGAAAACGGTGAAATTCAGCTTCAGTATGATCAAACAGGATTAAGTGTTAATTACTATAATCTGAGATTACCAATCAGAATTGAATCCTACGTCCAGTTCCTTACCCATGAACTAGGAAAGTTAGCGAGAACTCTAGGCAGACAGCATCCCGATTTTGTTAAATTACTGGGGATTCTCTATCTCCTCAAAAATCTTCCTAGTGAAACTAAAGGGAGAGAACGCTACGATCACATTGCTTTTGTTAAAGGGCTTTTGTGGGAACTTTACACCCAAAATCCTGCCGTTGAAGAATTTATTCAACATAATATCGAAACTTTTAATGGAGAATCTGGGAATTCTAAAAGCTTCGATCTTCTAGATAGTCTGCTTTCAGATCAGTTTTATCGTCTTGCTTTTTGGAAGGTTGGGGCTGAAGAAATTAATTACAGACGATTCTTCACTGTTAACGAGTTAATTTCGGTAAAGGTTGAAGAACTTAAGGTATTTAATAAAACTCACTCCTTGATCAGCCAACTTGTTGAAGAAGGAGCTATAACAGGTTTACGTATTGACCACATTGATGGATTGTACGACCCTACTCAATACCTAGAACGTCTCAGAGAAAAGATGGGAGATGTTTACATCACTGTCGAAAAAATTCTTGAACTGGATGAACAGTTACCAAACTTTTGGCCAATTCAAGGAACCAGCGGTTACAACTTCTTAAATTATGTCAATGGCATTTTTTGTAAAAGTGTGAATGAGGAAAGGATGAGGTCAATTTATGCCCAATTCACAAACTTAGATGCACCTTACGAAGAGCTGGTTAAACAAAAGAAAGCTTTGATTGTTGAGAAGAATTTAGCAGGCGATGCTGATAATTTAGCCCAATTATTAAAGCGGATTTCCGGTCAAACCCGAGGCGGTAGTGACTTTACACAATACGGATTGAAGCGAGCGCTGGTTGAGATTTTAACGCTCTTCCCAGTTTACCGGACTTATGTCAACGAAGATGGTTTAGACGAATCAGATCGTCAGTATGTACAAGCGGTGATTGCCAAAGCTAGGGAAGATTTACCGCTACTGTCAAAAGAGCTTGATTATATCGAAGAGATTCTTTTGCAGAAAAACGGAGAGCCTTTAACCTCAGAACAAAAAGCAGAACGGCTTCACTTTGTTATGCGAATGCAGCAGCTAACGGGCCCGTTGATGGCAAAGGGAGTAGAAGACACGCTTTTGTATGTCTACAATCTGCTGTTATCGCTAAATGAAGTGGGCGGAAATCCCGGTCATTTTGGTCTACAACCTGCTGATTTTCATGCCTTTAATCAGACCAGAAAAACTCATTGGTCTCAGGCGATGAGTGCAACGTCCACTCATGACACCAAACGCGGAGAAGATGCCAGAGCGAGAATCAATATCCTTTCGGAAATTCCTGATGAGTGGGAAACTCAGGTAAGAACTTGGAGCGAACTTAATCGCCAGTTTAAAAAACTAACTAAGAATCGGGCGATTCCTAGCAGTAACGATGAGTATTTCCTTTATCAAACATTAATCGGTGCTTTTCCGTTTGATGAGCGCGAATATCCCGAATTTATTACTCGTGTCAAAGATTACATGATCAAGGCAGTCAGAGAAGCCAAGGTTTATACCGCTTGGCTACGTCCAGATAATGAATATGAAGAAGGGTTCATCAGCTTTGTAGAATCCATTTTGCAGCCTTCGGAGCAAAATCAGTTTTTGGAAAAATTTAGACCGTTCCAGAAGGTAGTTGCTGATTATGGGATCTACAATTCTCTTTCCCAAATTTTGCTAAAAAACATGGCTGTGGGTGTTCCCGATCTCTATCAGGGAACGGAGTTGTGGGATTTGAGTATGGTTGACCCCGATAATCGGCGTCCGGTAGATTATGAACAGCGGGTTGCGTTTTTGCAAGACATCAAAGAAAAGGCGCAACAAGACATTTTGAAGCTGGTTAATGAGCTACTTTCTACGAAAGAAGATGGCAAGATTAAGTTGTTTTTGACTTACAAGGTGCTACAGGCAAGAAATGAAAATATGGAGCTTTTCCTCAAGGGTGACTATTTGCCCCTGAAGGTGGTTGGCAAGTTTCAAGATTGTATTGTGGCGTTTGCTAGACAAGTGGGGGATAAAGTAGCCATTACTGTTGCGCCTAGATTACTCACAAGTCTAGTAAATCCGGGAGAACGACCCCTCGGCGACGTGTGGGAAGATACCGCTATTCAACTCCCAGCGGGAATGCCGTCAGTTTGGAAAGATGCGATCGCGGCTCAAACTCTGCAAGGAAACGAGGCTATACCCGTCAGTGAGGTGTTGAAGAATTTTCCTGTGGCGCTACTATTTGGTCAAAGCAATTAGGTTAATTTAGCCCCGCTTATTGACAAATCTGGCATTGCCCAACCTATCTGTAGGTTGGGTTTTTTTTGCACTTACTTCAGGTTAAGTAGCGATCGCTCCTATAAGTAGCACGGCGTAAATAGTTAAAGGTTTGTAGTCAAGGCTTCAGCCCTCAAAACACGAACCAATTTAAGAAATCTTACATTGCAACACCTGGTTTGATTGATTCTCGCCTACTTGATTGGCTGCACTTTTCAGCTAGCTGATGATAGCGGCGCACCTATCTGAGAGGGTGTAAAAGCGAAAGATTTCCCTGGGTGTGAAGTGTCCACCCGGAACAACTTAGGTGATATATTGAGAACTTAAGTCATTAAAGCAAACACTTAAGTAAGATCTTGCTGCGACTGAGAAGTTGACATCTCAGCCGAAAAGGCTTGTATAAGCTAAATACGCCAGTCTCTAGAGGACAATTAAGTTTTTTTTGGCGTGATGGTTTCTCAATTATTGAGACATTTTCTAAACAAAAGTTGATAGGAAGGAGAAGGGGAGTATGAAGCGTAGGAAATTCTTGACGTTTGTAGGACTAGCAGCGATCGCAGGTAGTTTAGTCGTTGCCTGTAATGGGGAACCCACTGCAACCAACCCTTCTCCTGGAAATCCCGCTAGTCCTGCGGCGACAGGAGAGGAATTGACGATCTACTCCGGTCGTAATGAAGAACTGATTGGCCCCCTATTAAAGAAGTTTGAAGCGGAAACCGGAACTAAGCTCAACGTGCGTTATGGCGATACAGCAGAGCTAGCGGCAGCAATTTTGGAGGAAGGTCAAAATAGTCCTGCGGATATCTTCTTTGGTCAAGATGCCGGGGCATTAGGGGCGCTGCAAACAGAAAATCGCACCCAAGCTTTACCCGACACAGTTCTCAACAAAGTCGATCAGCGCTTCCGTTCCCCTGAAGGGGAGTGGGTAGGAATTTCAGGTCGCGCTCGCGTGCTAGCCTACAATACCCAAGAGATTAACGAGAACGAACTGCCCAATTCTATCTGGGACTTGACGGAGGAGAAGTGGCGCGGTCGAGTGGGTTGGGCACCGACGAATGGGTCATTTCAGGCGTTTGTCACAGCGCTGCGGGAGATAGAAGGGGAAGAGCGTGCCCTAGAGTGGCTCAGAGCAATGAAGGCGAATGGGACTCAATCTTATAAAAACAATACAACCATCATCGAAGCGGTTGGTCGTGGAGAAGTCGAAATTGGTTTAGTGAACAACTACTATCTGCCTCGCTTCAAGGCAGAAAACCCAAACCTTCCGGTTGCCCATCATTACACCCAAGAGGATGCTGGGTCGATGATCAACGTGGCAGGGGTCGCTCTCCTCGATGCTAGTGACAATGAGGAGCAAGCGATCGCCTTGGTTGAGTATCTGCTCATGCCGGAGTCTCAACAGTACTTTGCCAACGAAACTAACGAATATCCCCTAATTCAAGGCGTTGCCCCTTCGGAGGGTCAGGTGCCCCTCGCTGAAATCAATTCCCCAGGAATCGACCTAAGTAACCTCGAAGACCTCGAAGGCACCCTATCACTACTCCAGAAAGCTGAAGTGTTGTAACCTAGAAAGCCGCAACAAACAATTAACAGCACATTCTGTGTTGAGCGTTTGTTGCTCCTTTTTCTGACTCCATGTTGTAGTGTCAAATCAAGCATCACGTCCCGATAAAGCGACCCAAGTCGTGCGGGGAAAGTCTCGGGTAGCTAGACCTCCCCTGTTCCTTGTGGTGATGGGCACAATTACCGCCACTGCCATTGCCCTACCCTTGGCCTACCTCGTTATCCGGGCGCTGGGAATCGGTGGGGCGGAATTTTGGGCATTTGTGGCGCGAGAGCGCACGCTCGAAATTGTTTTCAATAGCATCGTTATGGCAGTGGCGGTGACCTGTTTATCGGCTCTGATTGCCATACCCCTCGCCTTCTTAACCGTTCGCACCGACCTACCCTGGCGGCGGTTTTGGTCGATTGTCACCACCTTGCCCCTAGCGATCCCCACCTACGTGGGCAGCTTTGCCCTGATTGCCGCCTTCGGGCCTAGGGGCAGCTTGTTGCAGTCCTGGCTTGCCCCTCTAGGCGTGGAGCAACTGCCTTCGATTTATGGATGGCCGGGGGTGATTGCCGCCATTACCCTCTTTTCCTACCCCTACCTGCTCTTGAGCGTCCGGGCTGGTCTTCAGGGAATTGACCCGGCACTAGAAGAATCGGCTCAGAGCTTGGGTTATGGTTCTTGGTCTGTGTTTTTTAGCGTCACCCTGCCCCAATTACGACCCTCAATTGTGGCGGGTTCACTGCTGGTTTCCCTGTACGCGCTTCAAGACTTCGGGACTCCGTCGTTGATGCGGTTTGACTCCTTTACGCAGGCAATTTTTATCCAGTACCGTGCCAGTTTTAACCGCAGTCTTGCCGCCGCCTTAGCGTTGATGTTGGTGGTTTTGGTGCTGATTATTCTCTGGTGGGAGCATCAGGCGCGATCGCGGGCAACTTACTACAGCCGAGGATCAAACTCGAGGCGATCGCGCCAACTAGTACCCTTGGGTCGCTGGAAACTTCCCGCCCTGGCATTTTGCTGTCTGGTGATGGGAATATGTCTGATTTTACCCTTGGGAATAATCCTGTACTGGCTACTGCGATCGGCAACCCCTCTACAGGCTTTACACAATGTCATTCCCCTGACGTTGAATTCTGCCTGGGCCGCAGGACTCGCTGCCCTATTTTCTACCCTGTTTGCCTTGCCTGTGGCAATTTTGTCCGTACGGTTTCCAGGACGCCTGACCACGATGATAGAACGCGGTACCTACATCGGTTTTGGTCTACCGGGGGTCGTTGTCGCTCTATCCTTAGTGTTTTTTGGTGCTAACTATCTACCTTGGCTCTACCAGACAATGCCGATGCTGGTCTTTGCTTATCTGGTGCTATTTTTGCCCCAATCGGTTGGTACTGTCCGGAGTTCCCTGCTGCAAGTCAACCCATCAATAGAAGAATCTGCCCGTTCTTTAGGGCGAACTTCCTGGCAGACTCTCAAGGAAGTAACAATCCCCTTAGTACGCTCCGGAATCGCCAGTGGAGCCGTGTTGATTTTTCTGACTGCGATTAAGGAACTGCCTGCAACGCTGCTGTTGTCGCCGATTGGTTTTAGAACCTTAGCCTCACAGATTTGGGTAGCAACAAGCGACGCCGTGTTTGCCGATGCAGCAGCGGCGTCTCTAGCAATGCTGTTGCTGTGTGCCGGACTCACCTTAGTAGTGATCTCTCTAGAACGACACCGCCGCAAATGATTAAGAGGTGGGGAGTCCTCGCATCTGGCGCAGCACCAGAATTGATCGCGCTACCACGGGTATCAATTGATTGCCTGTATAAACCTTCTCCTCAGTGAGGAAGCGAGGCTCTTTGGTGTCAATCACAACCGCCCATTCTCTCTCATCTAGCCCAGCGGGGAGGCCAAACTCAATCATTTCATAGTGAGCGTTAAAGAACAGGAAGAAACTATCATCGCTAATGCGCTCGCCTTTTGGCCCCACAGTAGGAATCTCGTCTCCATTCAAGAAAACGCCAATCGCCTTAGCATAACCGATGTCCCATTGCTCCTGAGTCATCGCGGTGCCGTCGGGATTGAACCAACCGATATCGCTAACACCCGAACCGTGGATGGCGCGACCTTGAAACCACTTGCGCCGTCGAAATACCGGATGCTGACGGCGGAAGTAGATTAGTTCGCGGGTAAAGTTCAGTAGATCCGCATTTCCCTCTGGCAAATTCCAATCAAACCAAGAGAGTTCATTGTCCTGGCAATAGGTATTATTGTTGCCTTCTTGTGTACGCCCCATCTCATCACCCCCCAGCAGCATCGGGATGCCCTGAGAGAGCATCAGAGTCGCCAGGAAGTTTCGCCGCTGCTTCTCCCGCAACAGCAACACTTTTACGTTATCCGTTTCCCCTTCAACTCCACAATTCCAACTTCGGTTGTGGTTTTCCCCATCCTGGCTATTTTCCCCATTCGCCTCGTTATGCTTCTCGTTGTAGCTAACCAAATCGTTGAGGGTGAAGCCATCGTGGGCGGTGATGAAGTTGATACTGGCATTCGGTCTACGCCCATTCACCTCATAGAGGTCAGGGCTACCTGTGAAGCAGTAGGCAAATTGCCCCAATCCACTCTCCTCGCCGCGCCAGAAGTCCCGCACGGTATCGCGATACCTGCCATTCCACTCTGACCAGAGGAGCGGGAAGTTTCCGACTTGATAGCCACCTTCTCCCACGTCCCAGGGTTCAGCAATGAGCTTCACATCTGCCAGCACTGGGTCTTGGTGAATGATGTCAAAGAACGCCGCTAGGCTATCCACTTCAAAGAGTTCTCGTGCTAGGGCTGAGGCAAGATCGAAGCGGAAGCCATCGACATGCATCTCTGTGACCCAGTAGCGCAGGCTATCCATGATTAACTTCAGGACTTGGGCTTGGCGCACATACAACGAGTTTCCGCAGCCTGTAAAGTCCATGTAGTAACGCGGATCGTCTTCCATCAGGCGGTAGTAAACAGCGTTGTCGATGCCGCGCAGTGTCAGGGTTGGGCCTAAGTGACTACCTTCTCCGGTGTGGTTGTAGACGACATCGAGGATCACTTCGATTCCGGCGAAGTGCAACGCTTTGACCATCTCCTTGAACTCGATGACCTGCTGACCTGACCCTCCACTGGCGCTGTAGCCGGAGTAGGGGGCTAAGTAGTTAATGGAATCATAGCCCCAGTAATTGCTGAGTTCTTTGTCAACGAGGTGTCCAGGACGGGAGAGGAAGTGATGCACCGGGAGCAACTCAACGGCGGTAATCCCAAGGGATTGCAGATAAGAAATTGCCGCCGAATGCCCCAGTCCGGCATAGGTACCGCGCAGTTCTTCTGGGATCTCCGGGTGCAGCTTGGTAAAACCCTTGACATGGGTTTCGTAGATTACTGTTTCATGCCACGCCGTTTTCAGTAATTTGTCATCCCCCCAATCAAAGGACTGATCGACGACAACCGACTTGGGGATCAGATGAGCGTCATCGAGATCGGACATGGATAGGTCTTCTTCGGAAGCGTCCCAAGAGTAGCCAAAGAGTTCTTCACCGTAGCCAATTTCCCCATCAATTGCTTTTGCATAGGGGTCAATCAGCAATTTGTTGGGGTTGAAGCGATGACCTGACTCCGGCGCATAGGGGCCATGCACTCGGTATCCGTAACGTTGACCCGGTGCCACCCCCGGCACATAACCGTGCCAGACGAAGTTGTTGACTTCAGTTAGGGACAAGCGTGTCTCCTCATCGTCTTCGTCAAACAAACAAAGTTCTACGCCTGTTGCATTTTCACTGAACAAAGCGAAGTTTGTCCCTTTGCCATCCCAATTTGCTCCCAAAGGATAGACATCGCCAGGCCAGAGTGCATAGTACATAGGGTAATAATCCAGTAAAAAGTGATAATGAGCCAGAATTAAGGTTTAAGAGGAGCGTTCCAGTCAGGGTACAGGCATTTACAGCCGTTTTCAGTTAACTAAGCCACATAGACGTGCAGAGGCACAAAGGTTTATGCCCTTAACTGCGATCGCTTCTTGGTGCAAGTTGCTGTAATCCATCAGCCCTAAAAAGCCTCAAGGACTGAGAGTGTGTTCAAAAAGTACTGTAGTCCTTCTGAGTTCAACAAAGTGAAGCTTACTAACTGCTTCGCGATCGCTCCCTAGGCGCTACGCGCAAGCTACGCCAACATCATGACATCTTCTCGCCCTTTCAAACACGTTCTGACGAAGGAACGCGATTGTGTTGTTCGACGCTATTAAGCTATTGGTTTGACTGAGGTTCAGGACTTAGGGGCTTTTGCCCTACAGCCCAACCTCTTCGTTATTTTAAAGAAATCTCTGTCAAGAAACAACTTTATCCTTGATACCGATATAGCTCTGCAAGGATTCCTCTGTGATCCCTGTAACCTTAGCAATCTCAGCTAAGGAAAGTTTTCCTAACAGCAGCTTTTCAATCAAGTCCTTGGTTTTCCGAGGGATGACTTCGCTTGGGAAGTTTTGCATATAGCGGCTTGCTGTAAATTAGTGAGATCGCCGTAACAATTTTTCGCATGGCTTATACTATCTAAACTATCATCTAAGTAATTATTTGGCTGTCCGCTAGCGTACGGTGTTGTTTCTATAAGCCTCATGCGCCAACCCATAGCATCCAACAACCTGCAATAGCTTCCCCCTAAACTGAAGTTGCTTACTTCATCAGAAGGCAAGAGGGTTACTATATAACTACCTGAGTACGTATCTTTATAACAAATTCATTTTTTGATTAAGTGAGAATTACCAGCTTTATTTATTTGCTTAGAGCAAGAACAATATTAATAAGGCTTTAATTTTTGTGTCTGAAAGCTTTCACAATTCCAGTGGTAATAAACTTTTGGCAGCTCTACCTAGGGAGGACTATGAACGTCTCCTTCCTTATTTAGAGTCTGTCTTCCTTGATTTTAAGCAGTATCTCTATCTGCCCAACCAACCCATCGAGTACGTTTATTTTCCCCTTGATGGCATCATTTCTCTACTGACGGTTTTGGGAGATGGTGGAACAATCGAAGTAGCGACGGTGGGCAATGAAGGAATGATCGGTATTCCTGTCTTGCTGGGAGTAGATCAGCTCCCTGCTGAGACTATGGTGCAGGTTCCTGGCAAGGCTCTGCGAATGCAGGTGGATGTATTCAAAAGGGAAGTACCTGTAGGTAGCTCCTTTCATAAGCTACTGCTACTCTATGTACAAGCGCGGGTCAATCATCTCATGCAATCGGCGGGCTGCAACCGACTGCACTCGATTGAACAGCGATGCTGTCGCTGGTTGCTGCTGACTCAGGATCGAGTAGCTACAGATGAGTTTCCCTTGACTCAAGAGTTCCTCTCCCAAATGCTAGGGGTGCGCCGAGCTAGCGTCAGCGAGGTTGCTGCAACTCTCCAGAAGGAAGGATTAATTCGCTACAATCGCGGAAAAATGAAGGTTATCGATCGTGAGCGCTTAAAAGCTACTTCCTGTGAATGTTATCAAGTCTTCACTGAAGAATACGAGCGCATATTAGGATTTCCACCAATCAAAAATGAAGTATGAAGGGTGAAGTATGAAGGGTGAAGTATGAAGTATGAAGGGTGAAGTATGAAGTATGAAGGGTGAAGTATGAAGTATGAAGGGTGAGTGTAGTTATCCCCCTGCTCCCCCACTCAGGAGGACTCAGGACTTTGAGAGCTTGCTAATTCCTTTTTTTACCAAAAAATTTTAGTATTCAGCCTTCTAAAGAAGGCTGAATACTTTCTCTGATCTAATACTACTTTTTGGGTCATTACTAACTCGCTTAGGGTGGAGGCGATCGCCTGAAGAGGGAGAATGAAATCAACTTTTCCAGTATCAATGGCAGACTTGGGCATACCGAAGTGCTCAGAAGTTGCCTCATCTTGGGCGATCACTATGCCGCCATGATTTTTGATTGCCACCACCCCTAGAAGACCATCGCTTTTCTTACCCGTGAGGACAACTGCGATCGCTTTTGATTTGAAGCTACTCGCTAGCGACACAAACAAATTATCGGCAGCGGGACGGACAAAGTTCACTTTGGGTGTATCTGACAGGGAAAGGGTGCCGTTTGGGTTGACCAACAGGTGCCTACCAGAAAGAGCAATGTAGACGTTCCCCGGACGCAACCGATCCCCTTCTTCTGCCTGTTTGACAGGTAGAGCTGTGCGCTGGCTGAGGATTTCTGCCATATAGCTGCGATACTCGCAACTCAGGTGCTGTACTACGGTAATGGCTGCCGGAAAGTCTGACGGTAAGGCAGAAAGAACTTCACTAATAGCTTTCAGACCCCCGGTAGAAGCCGCTATTGCTACGACTTTCAAAGCGGCGTTAGGAATGTTAGATAAAACTCCCTGCTCCTGTTTTGTAGTCATATTAGTTTTTTCTTTGCTCAAGTGAACTGTATGCGAATGTCACTGACTTGAGTGGACAATGGTTGTTTTTGGGAAAAACCCAGCTTGGGGGGCTTCCCCCCAATCCCCCCACTCTTGGGATGAGTGCCTCCCCCAGACCCCCTGCACAAGGTTTAATCTGTTGTGATTTCTTACATTCAGTGACTTTGAACTATTTACCTTGCCTGGTTGGGCGATATATATGTACTCTAGCGTACATAACAAAAAAAATTAGGGGCGAACCTTGGTTCGCCCCTAATCCGATAAAACGACTATTTAATTGGATATTAGCTGCGCTTAAAGAAGCAGACTGACATGGGTGGCAAGCTGATATCTAATGAGTAATGTTGGTTATGCCAGCCAATAGATTCGGCATCCTTACCGCCCAAATTACCAACACCGCTACCACCGTATTCTGGTGCATCGCTGTTGAGCATTTCTTTCCAGAAACCGCCCTCAGGGACACCAATCCGGTAATTGTGGCGAGGCTCTGGGGTAAAGTTGCAGACGACTAACACTTTCTCCTCAGGGGATTTGCCTTTTCTGAGTAAGCTTACGATGCTGTGTTGGTAATCGTCGCAGTCTACCCACTCAAACCCAGCCGGTTCGCAGTCGAGTTCGTGCATAGCAGTTTCACTGCGGTAAAACTGGTTCAAATCCGCTACCCACTTTTGCAAACCTGCATGAGCAGGGGACTCTAACAGATGCCAGTCTAGGCTGCGGTCGTGATTCCATTCGCTCCACTGACCAAACTCGCACCCCATAAAGATCAGCTTTTTGCCGGATTGGCTGTACATGTAGCCAAAGAGCGATCGCAAATTTGCAAATTTTTGCCAGTAATCCCCCGGCATTTTGCCAATCAACGACCCCTTCCCGTGAACTACTTCATCATGGGAAAGCGGCATCACAAAGTTTTCGTTGAACGCATAAAGCATTCTAAATGTCAACTGATTGTGATGATATTTCCGGTAAACCGAGTCATAAGACATGTAGTCGAGGGTGTCGTTCATCCAGCCCATATCCCACTTCATGCCAAAGCCTAAGCCACCGACATAGAGGGGGCGAGAAACCTGTGCCCAGGAAGTAGACTCTTCAGCGATCGTTTGCACATCCGGGAAGCGCTGGTAAACGGCTTCATTAAAGCGTTGCAGGAAGGAAACCGCCTCCAGATTTTCTCTACCGCCGTTGATATTGGGAATCCATTCCCCTTCTTTGCGGGAGTAATCCAGGTAAAGCATCGATGCCACAGCATCCACCCGCAGCCCATCAATATGGCACTTGTCTAGCCAGAAGAAGGCACTACTAATCAGAAAAGAGCGGACTTCATGGCGACCGTAGTTGAAAATGAAGCTGCCCCAGTCGGGATGGAATCCTTGACGCGGATCGGAATGTTCGTACAAATTCGTCCCATCAAAGAATGCCAGCCCATGCTCATCGGTGGGGAAGTGGGAAGGCACCCAATCTAAAATTACGCCAATGTCATGTTGATGCAGGTAGTCCACCAAGTACATAAAGTCTTGGAGAGTACCGTAGCGGCTAGAAGCGGCAAAGAAGCCTGTGGTTTGATAGCCCCAAGAGCCAAAGAAGGGGTGTTCAGTCACCGGGAGAAACTCAACGTGAGTAAACCCCATTTGCTGCACGTAGTCAGCCAACTTATGGGCAAGTTCCCGGTAGGAGAGGGAGCGATTGCCATCCTCTGGAACTCGCATCCAAGAGCCGAGATGCACCTCATAAACAGACATTGGTGCATTCAAGGCATTGTGACGCCGACGTTTTGCCATCCAATCCTGGTCATTCCAGGTATATTCGGTGTCCCAAATCACTGAGGCAGTCTTGGGAGGCACTTCATAGGAAATTGCCATCGGGTCAGCTTTTTCAACTTCGTAGCCGTTGTGCTGGGAGACGATGTGGTACTTATATATCTCGCCCTTTTTCAAACCCGGAATAAAGCCTTGCCAAATTCCTGAATCTCCTCGCTTCTGGAGGGGGTGAGTGTCTCGCCACCAGTTGTTGAAATTGCCTTTGACCGAGACACTAGACGCATTCGGTGCCCAGACGGCAAAGTAAGTTCCTTCCACACCGTTGTGGGTCATGGAGTGAGAGCCTAGCTTTTCGTATAAGCCGAAGTGAGACCCTTCATTGAATAAGAACAGGTCATCATCCGTGATTAAGCTCACGTCAGTGTAAACGTTTGGGTATGTGGTTGTCATAACTAAATTTAAGATCCTTGTGGTTTCCAATTGCTTAACGCGGAAGACTCTAATAACTGGAGAATCCGCTTCAGGGGAATATCTACCCAATCTGGGCGATTATTCAGTTCGTAGCCCAACTCATAAATTGACTTCTCAAACAGATAAGCATCGAGAAGTACTTGCAACTCTTGGTTAGTCTTGGGGATGAATGAGGCATCGCTGGCTGTTGCTAGATAAGTATTCATGTAGGTGTTACTTACCCACTCAAACCAGAACTGCGACCATTGCTCCATCACTTGTTGGTTGTCGGGGCGAATCAGTCCGTTTTCGACTTCATTGCGGAACGCCAGGGTGATGGCGTAGTTGAAGGATTGCAACATTCCGGCAACATCCCGCAGGGGCGATCGCTTCATCCGTCGTTCACCTAAAGGACGGGCGGGTTCTCCCTCGAAGTCAATAATGATAAAGTCTTTACCCGTAAACAGCACTTGTCCGAGGTGGTAGTCTCCATGACAGCGGATTCGCATTGCCGTGATCTTTTGATTCACCAAGGCTTTGAAGCGATCCATAATCTGCTCGTGGCGATTGAGAATCGTCTGCGCCAACTGTTGCGTCTCCGGTGGGAGTACGTCCAGCCGCTTTTTCAACAACAGCAATACCTGCCCGGTGAGGTTACGCATGTACTGATAAATCGAGCGCTGGTAGAACGAGGAAAACGCCTCTGGGGCAAAGTTAGGATTTTCCGTATCTGACGCTAAGGCAAGATGCAGTTCGGCTGTGCGCTGTGCCAAGAGTTCGGTACTACTTAAGTAGTTAGCGATCGCGTCGTAACCAATCGGGGGATTTTCTGCATTCGGCTGCCCGCTTAGAGCTTCTGAGGGAAGTTGTATCTGCTGCAACTGCTCTTCGGGCAGTAGCATCACATGCTCGAAGTAATCCCGTAGACCATCAAGGGTGTAAGACCAAGCATCTCTGGTATCTGGGATAAATTCTTGTAATATCCCCAGAGTTATCATGCCCCCGTCTGAGGTGCGGTACTCTAAGGCACCTGCAACTGCCGCAAAGTGTTCTAAGACTTTTTTCTCGGTCAGGAAGCGTCCGATTTCTAGATCGGGGTTAATACCTTCTTCAACTTTGCGGAACAGTTTGAGGATCAGGCGATCGCCATAATTGATCGAAGAATTGCTCTGTTCGCCCCGTAGCAGCGATGGCTCTAAGTGCGTCCCATTGAGACCCATGTTTTTGAGTACATCAGTAGACAGGGTTACTAAGTCCCCATGCTTCCCGGAGAACTTATGATGGTGGGCGATCGCCTCTAAGGGAATATTCAAAAAGTCCTTATCAAAGAGAGCCTCGTACAGCACGCCACCCGTGTCTTGTCCTCGAATTTGGATGTTAGCCACCCCGTGCTCGTATTGAGCGCCGACCTGTTCGCTTCCCACCGCTTCTTCCCCATAAGCTAGTGGCAACATATAAGTTTCGGGATCGCCTTCGGTGTACTCCACCTGTAGCAGCACCAAGTAGCCTTTATCTTCCTTGAAAGGCACAGGGATGGTTTCTCTGATATGGGTAGAGCGAATCTTCCGCGCCTTACCCCCAAACCAGCGACAGCTATAGAGATAATCTGCCAAGATCGACTCCATCGTCGTTTTCGCTTCTGAGGCAGAAAATACCGTTTCCCAGCGGTCATTAACCACCACCGGGGAATGGGGTTTGTAAGTTTGAGGCATTTGCAGTTCTGCAGCTTGCGCCTGGAGGGTGAACCAATAAAAGGCGTGGGGGCCAAGGCTGAGGAAGTAAGGCTCCTCGCTGATTTCTGGAAACTCGGTACGACCAAAAATCTCAACTGGTTTCATGCCCGAAAAGGCGGATAAATCGACCTCTACTGCTTGGATAAAGCGGGACAAGTTCGCCACCACCAAGATATGTTCTCCGGCGTAGGTGCGCGTGAAGGCAAGCACTTTGCGATTTTCTGGGTGCAAAAATTCAAAGCTGCCGCGACCGAAGGCTTGGAAGCGCTGGCGGATGCCCAACATGCGTTTTGTCCACCACCAGAGGGAGTTGGAGTTGGCTTGTTGCGTCTCGACGTTAACGGCTTCGTAGTGATGTTCCGGATCGATAATTACCGGGAGATAAAGCTTTTGGGGATTGGCGCGACTAAAGCCGGCGTTGCGGTCTGCACTCCACTGCATCGGCGTGCGGACACCATTGCGATCGCCTAGATAAATGTTATCTCCCATGCCGATTTCATCCCCGTAGTAAATCACGGGGGTGCCGGGGAGAGCCAGCAATAGACAATTCATCAACTCAATTTGGTTGCGGTTACTCGCCATCAAGGGAGTGAGTCGGCGGCGAATCCCCAAATTGATTCTTGCCTGGGTATCTTTGGCATAGACCCGATACATATAGTCTCGGTCTTCATCGGTGACCATTTCCAGGGTCAGTTCATCATGGTTCCGCAAAAACAGCGCCCACTGACAGTTATCCGGAACCTGGGGAGTCTGCTGGATAATATCAATGAGGGGAAAACTATCCTCCATTTTCAGCGCCATGAATAGCCGAGGCATCAAGGGGAAATGGAAGTTCATGTGACACTCATTCCCTTGACCGTAATACTCAGCGGCATCTTCGGGCCACTGATTTGCCTCCGCTAGGAGCATCCGGTTGGAGAATTTTTCGTCTACATGCGATCGCATTTGCTTCAGAAACTCATGGGTTTCTGGCAGGTTCTCGCAATTCGTCCCCTCTCGTTCGTACAGATAGGGCACCGCATCCATACGTAGCCCATCAACTCCCATTCCTAACCAGAAATCGAGGACATCGAATACCGCTTCGCGCACCGCTGGATTATCGTAGTTAAGATCCGGCTGGTGAGAATAAAAGCGATGCCAGTAGTAAGCCTTGGCAACCGGGTCCCAAGCCCAGTTAGACGTCTCGAAATCTTGGAAGATAATTCGAGCTTCTTTGTACTTATCGGGAGTGTCACTCCAGACATAAAAATCCCGCTCCGGACTGCCCTCAGGGGCGAGGCGTGCTCGCTGAAACCAAGGATGCTGGTCGGAGGTATGGTTGATGATTAATTCAATAATTACGCGGATGCCCCGTTGGTGGGCAGCCTCTAAAAATTCTTTAAAATCATCTAATGTCCCGTAAATCGGGTTGACGTTGTGATAGTCAGAAATATCGTAGCCATCATCCCGCAGGGGCGACGGAAAAAAGGGTAACAACCACACAGCGGTGATGCCCAAATCTTGCAGGTAATCTAGCTTTCCAGTCAGTCCCCGAAAGTCACCAATACCATCACCATTGCTATCGGCAAAAGCGCGAACTGGCGCTTCGTAGATAATGGCATCTTTAAACCACAGGGGATCGTCGTTCAGCATCAAGTTTGTCATTTGTCAGTCTTGTCTTAACGTTTCTAGGTAGATAGCGAGTGGCGCGTGCGCTCTCGAAAAAACCATTAGCAATGCTTCGAGAGCACAATTTCTATTACAGTTACTGTTTGAGCCAGAAAACATGAGCCGGAATTGCCCGAGGATCTAGCTCCACATAGTTGCGATCGCCTGACCAGGTATAGTGGGCATCATTGAGCATGTCGTGAAGCTGGTAAGGCTGGTAAGGGTAGATCCCCAAGGATTCTAGGGGCAAACTCACCCAACCCGATTGAGTATTGTAGGGGTCAAGGTTCACAATCATCAGCATCACATCAGAGGAATCCTCCGTTTGCTTGCTGTAACAGATAATCTGCTCGTTATCAGTGGTGTGAAATTTCAAGCTACCGTCACTTTGCAATGCCGGATGTTTGTGACGAGCTTGATTCACCCGTGCAACCAAATACTTGATGCTGTAAGGGCTATTTAAATCCCAATCCCGGATTTGATACTTCTCCGAGTTCAGATACTCTTCGCTTCCTGGCTTCAGCGCCCGGTTTTCACAAACCTCAAAAGCTGGGCCATAAATCCCGTAGCTCGCTCCCAAGGTGCCAGCGAGAACCAATCTGATTTTAAACGCCGCTTGCCCCCCATGTTGGAGAAACTTATGCAAAATGTCGGGAGTGTTGGGCCAAAGGTTGGGGCGAAAGAACTGATGAACTTTGGTCTGCGTCAGTTCTGTGAAATACTCGGTCAGCTCCCACTTTGCCGTGCGCCAAGTGAAATAAGTATAAGACTGGGTGAATCCCATCTTTCCTAAGCGATACATCACCTTGGGACGGGTGAAAGATTCTGACAGGAAAAGCACCTCCGGATGGGTTTGCTTGACTTCCTCAATCATCCACTCCCAAAACGGAAAGGCTTTGGTATGAGGATTGTCCACTCGAAAGATTTTTACTCCCCGGTCAACCCAAAACAGCACGACGCTTTTTAGTTCTTCCCAAAGGTTCTGCCAGTCTTCGGTTTCAAAATCAATCGGGTAAATGTCTTGATACTTCTTAGGCGGGTTTTCAGCGTACTGAATCGTACCATCAGGTCGATGCTTAAACCACTGGGGATGCTCCTTTACATAAGGATGATCCGGCGTGCATTGATAAGCTAAGTCTAAGGCAATCTCCATCCCGTACTCTTGGGCTTTGCGAACTAACTGCTGGAAATCTTCTAAAGTACCGAGTTTGGGGTGAACCGATTTGTGTCCTCCCTCAGAGGAGCCAATGCCCCAAGGCACTCCCACATCATCGGGTTCGGCAGTCGTGGTATTGTTTTTACCTTTGCGAAAGGTATAGCCAACGGGATGAATGGGCGGTAGGTAGAGGACATCAAAGCCCATTTCAGCAACATAGGGCAAGTGCTCGATACAGTCTATGAGCGTGCCGTGCTGTCCTGGTGCGCCGCAGGAGCGAGGAAACAGTTCGTACCAGCTACTAAAGCGGGCTTTCTCCCGATCTACGGTAATTTTGAGTTCTTTTTCGTAACTTGTTGCCAATTCCCGGTCGGGGTACTGAGTCATGAGAGCAATTCGCTCCTCTGACAGGGTTTGCATGTAGGGAATGTCTGCACCCTCTTTTTGCTGAGAACGGATAGTCATCGCCCAGTTTTTCAACTGTTCAGCATCTTGACCCGACGCCCGCTGACTTCCTTGCTCGATCAGTTCTGCACCTACGAGCCAATCTAGGGACACATCTTGCCCCGCCTCAATTTTCTTAATGATGTCTCGTCGCCAAGACTTAAAGTGGTCAACCCAACCCATAACGGTGTAGACATAGCGACCCATCTCGGAAACGGTGAATTCCCCTTGCCAGCGGTCGTTGACGAGGGGAGACAGCGGCGCTTCTAGCCACTGTTGGGATGTTTCCGGACGATACAAAATGACGCCAGAAATCGCATCATGGCTATCGCAGAACATATCGACTTCCACCCGGACTTCCTCTCCGACTGTCCGTTTGATGGCAAAACGACCGCCGTTGATTTCTGGTGAGACTTCTTCAATCTGGACTCTTTTTCTCCCTTCAGTAGGCAGCATGTATAGCACCGTCTCCTTTTACTTTGTTTCAAACAGCAACGGATAATCTCCGCTGACCCGATAGAATGGGTCTGCCTGAAAAGATTCTTAATGATATTGGACTAAAAAACATGAGTCTTTAGGTTTAAATAATTGATTTCCAGCGGCAAATAAAATTAAATCTTTTTAAAGGTTTGGTAAAGATTGCTATTATCAACCTCTGACACAGATTACTTCCTGGTAAAGGCAGAGGTTTTAGAGCAGGCGGGTTTGCTATTGTCTCAGTCGGGTCATTCCTTCTAGACCCAAGGAGAAGCAAAAGTCTGTGATTGTGAACCAACATCAGAAAGGGTGGGAGATAATTTACCATCGCGCCCATGCCTTGCTAGCGGCGCAACTGGCAGGACAATGGCGGAGAAAGGATTCTCCCCCGCGCTTGTATGAGACAGTAGCCGCTATTTCCCACCACGATGACTTGGAACGGGAATGGGAAAGCGACCAACTCACCCCGGCGGGCGCACCGCTGGATTTTACCCTCAATACAGAAACATCGATTAAGCAGCTTCGCGAACATGTGAAGAATGCTCTCTACCGAGGACGGTGGGTAGCGATGTTAATTTCTATGCATATTAGCTTTCTGACTGAAGGCAAGCGGGGAGAGTCGGAGGAAATGGATAGCTTCCTAGATGAACAACTGGAACATCAAAAACGCTGGCGACAAGAGTTGGGACTAACAAAGAAAGACGCTGATGCAGCTTATGCATTTATGGGGTGGTGCGATCGCTTATCGCTAATTCTCTGCCAACGTCACCTGCCCGCAGGAGAACGTGCCTTAGAAATCACCACCGGGCCTAGCGGCAAGCGCTACGACGTGACAGAGCGCAGCGACGGGCGCGTTATCGTCACTCCTTGGCCCTTTGAAGACGATGAGTTTACCGTGAATGTCGAAGTTTCCTACCTAGATCAGGTCAAATTCGACAGCAACACCGCCCTCACCGAAGCTTTGCAAGCTGCCCCCCGCGACCTACTGGAGTGGACGTTTGTGAAGTCCTAAGCTGTCTTTCCCCATCGGGATGACAGCGATCGGTTGATTAGACCTCTTGCAAAAATGTACCAGACCCCTCCCCAACCCTCCCCTTAGTAAGGGGAGGGGGCAAGATTTCAAGTCTCCCCCCTTATTAAGGGGGGATTAAGGGGGGTCTATTGACCCACAACCCATAGGTGTGTAGGGACGCAAAGCTTGGTGTCCCTACCGAACACCCTTCCTCACGCTTCTCGTCCAGACGCCCATGTATCCCGCCACTTAACAGTTCCCTCACTGGCAATCACCCAGCGACGCGCGACGAGATTTTCTCGTAGGGGGGCTTTTCCTTCCCGCCACATGGCGTACTTATAAGCAATTGGCTTGCCGACACTTTCATCGAAGGGAATTTCTCCAAAACAGGTGTTGGTGTTGATGTATTCCAAGGGGTAAGCCTTAGCAATATCCCAGTTACCCAACTCCGGACAATCTCCCGTTACTACAACGATTTCTCCTGGCTGCGTTTGGATGCCATTAAGTTGCACTCGTACAATGGTTTGTCCCTTTACCCGCTCCCCTACATGACTAAGGACAATGATTTGGTGGGAATCGAGTTCTAGGTTTGGGAGTTGCCCATCTATGACTTCATACTTGTTCCGCGTCATCACACAGGTATGTTCGCCGTCGGGTAACTCGGTATCGACGGCTTCTATTGTGACGGGTTCTCCCCGATTCATCGCCACAAAACAGCAAGAATCCCGATAACGCCGCACGTAACAGTAGACATCCGGCGTCAGATACTTTTGCCACTGGCTCCCCATAGAAACCGCTGGATTGAGTCGCCGCAAGCCTGAGAGTAAGCGAATATCCCGGTAAAGGGGTGATTCCGTGTCCCAAGATTCCATCATTGGGCGGTTGTAGGGGTCGTTGTTTCCGTAAGGGTTGTCGTCCCCATTGGTGTCATTGTGGAGATACTGTTCAGTACCGTAGTAGATGCAGGGGATACCGCGAGAAGTCATCAACAACGCGATCGCTAAATGCAACGCTTTCGGATCGGGATTTAGCGTCCCGAAGCGATGCACATCGTGATTATCGATAAACGTAATCAGTTCTGTTGCCCCGCTGTAGCGATAATCTTGATCGAGAATATTTTGCACTAAGTGGAATCCGTCAGGGTCATAACTTCCTAATGCCAAGCGGATCGCCATACAAAGACCAAAATCTAAAAGGGTCATCCCAGAATCATTAGCAAATTCCACGGAGTCATTACTGGGATGACTATTAATCCACTCACCAAAGATGAATACATCCGGTTTATGGCTTTGAATATCGGCATTAAATTCTTGCCAGAACCAGATCGGCATGTGCTTCACTGTATCGACGCGCAAGGCATCCACACCCCGGTCTAGCCATTGCTTAATCGCTGACTTAATGTAGTTGCGATACTCACTATTGTTTTCGTTGAATGTTGCCAGACCAGACAATTCGCAATTTTGCACCTGCCAGTCATCTTCCCAGTTTGTCACTTCACCATAATGGTGATACCAGTTATTTTTATCGTTGTTAAAGTCAGCAATTAACTCACCATCGTCATAGAGGAGACCTTTTTTACCGCTAATATCGGGGCTACTGTGGTTACAAACGACATCCAGTATCAGCTTCATTTTTCGCTGATGCAACTCTTCAATCAAACGGTCAAAAATGGTGTTTTTTGTTTCCTGGCTTTTATTAAGAGACGGTTCATCATCTTTATGAATGAAGCGAGGATTAATTCTTTTAAAGTCTTGCGTCCAATAGCCGTGAATTGCCGCACTTTCAATAAACAGGTCTTCAATTTGTTCAAATAAGGGAGTTAGCCAAATAGCCGTGACTCCTAAATTTTTTAAGTAGTCAAGTTTATCAATAATACCTTGCAGATCGCCGCCCCAATATTTTCCCCATTCTTGTTTTTCGGGGTCATAAAGTTCTGGATTAGGCCCTTCATTGTTTTCGGGATCGCCATCATAGAAGCGATCGACAACAACAAAGTAGATAGTTTCCTGCCGAAAGGCAATGTCTCTTGTGTAGAGAAACTCTAAATCGATATCGCTTTCTGGTTTAGTTTCCTCGATTAGTGTATTAAGTTCAGCTTCAACTTTTTCCTCTGTGACTTCGTATTGAGAAGAAGAGGATTGAGGGGAAGGTGTTGATACCATAAAGTTGCTTTAATGATGATAAAGGTTTGTCAACTGAATCGAGGTTGGCGTCATTTGTCTGCCAAAGCTGTCTTTTAATAGCAGCTTGATAAAATCAATTTTACAAAATGAATTCTTTTTTGTATAGATGGATTGCCAGAGATTGAAAGCTGAGTAGATGATAAGAGGAATGGGGTTATAAAAACTGTTTACTAGCTAACCAAAAAACTTGTAAGTAAGTAGGGTTTGTTTTCCGGCTATCCAGTTGTTATAAGAAGGCAGAGAACCCAAAGGCGATCGCATCGGTTTTGTGCCGATCAATTCCCTCGTTGTCGTCAAGCACTTCCGGCTACCCTTGCCTAAAAAATTGACAAATTGGTAAACAAGTGATATAGTCTTCGAGTTTGAGTAAGTCAGCTTAATTCAGAACTTCACGTAAGCCGCCATCAATAGGTTTAAGTGAAACTGGAGCGGGGGAACCAACTTTGGGGCGTATTTCCGACATGGAGAAGGGCATCTCTCAGCCCTAGCCCGTCAGCTAACTCCGTCAGCATTGGGAGGAGACACTGAGAAAGCGTGCCTTTTTAGGAAGTGCATTGCTCTTATTACAGTCTCTGGCTGGTACTGCTCATTTTTTGTACCTGCTCTTCAAGCCTGAGGCATCAAATATGACTTTTCCACTCAAATTGACAGCAATTCCTCTCTTAGCCGCATTTTTTGTCAATTTAGCTTCCGCTACATCGTCAGCAGACATTGCATTCACCGGGCTTCAGTTGAGTCGAAGTTGAAAGGCAAACAGCCCTGACAAGAAACACAAAAAATTCGGTTGAGTAGAAGCCATATTTTCCTAATGGTGTTCCTCTTTATTTAAGAGGAATCTATCGTCTCAGCCTCAAATATTTCCTTTTTTTGTAGTCGTTCAGCCCTCTTTACTGAACGAAGAATATCCCTAATCAGCTAAAGTCAACGTTGATTGGGAATGAACTTAATAGCACGTCTAACCAATCATCTAACAGCTAAATACTGCCGATTTCGGATCAGAACTATTTTGAGGAAATTCAATGGAAACGTGGCACGCCCTCATCGCAACTTCGACCTTCGTTGCTGTCATTTCCTTAATCATGACAGAGAAGATGCACCTAATGATTGCAGCATTTTTAGGTGCGATGATACTGGTTTTCACCAATATCATGACATTGACAGATGCCATTGGATACATTGCTCACAGCTATGCTACGTTGGCATTATTTTTTGGGGTTATGGTGTTGGTACGGGCATTTGAACCCACCAAAATATTTGAATACTTAGCTATCCAGATGGTGTTAATGGCGAAAGGGCAAGGTAAGCGCTTGCTCTTGGGCATTGTAGCCATTACTACGCCCATTTGTGCGATTTTACCCAACGCCACCACCGTGATGTTATTGGCACCGCTGATTCCTCCCATTGCTCAATCAGTTGGGGTAGATTTTGTACCCTTGTTGATTTTGATGGTGTTAATTGCTAATAGTGCTGGACTTCTAACTTTAGTGGGAGATCCGGCGACTTTTATTGTCGGAGATGCGATTAATATCAGCTTTAGTGAGTATCTGTTGCGCTTGAGTTTTGGGGGAGTACTCGCCATTGTTACTGTTTTGGTGATGCTGCCGTTTTTGTTTCCTAAAACCTGGCGAAAGCGTTTAGAAAATGTAGATAACCTCCCCCATCCCAAAATTAATCATCCGCGAGTTTTGGCAATGGGCGGTGTAATTGTTGCTTTTGTATTGCTGTTTTTTGTGGTGGGAGAGTCCCTACCCGTTCCAGTTTCTCCCGCCGCTGCTGCTTTGCTCGGTGCAGCCCTGGCGATGCTCCTGGCTCACCATAGCAAGATTGACTCGGTTAGCAATATCCTGCGGGATATTGATTGGAGCACTTTGATATTTTTTATGTCTACGTTTGTGCTGATTGGAGGATTGCAAAAAACGGGTGTTATTAGTGGTATTTCAGGAATTCTTGCTGTGATTTTAGGAAAAAATATTGCCTTTGGGGCGATCGCGTTGCTGGTTTTTGTCGGTTTACTATCGAGTGTCGTCCCCAATATTCCCCTAGTTGTGGCGATGGTACCGCTGTTGAAAGAGTATGTAGTCAATGTCGGGTTGGCAACTCCAGAAATATTAGACCCTAACTTCCAAGGACAGGTACCCCCCGAAGTGCTGCCGCTGTTTTATGCCATGATGTTTGGTGCGACGTTGGGCGGTAATGGAACATTAGTCGGTGCATCTTCTAATATCGTTGCTGCTGGGATTTCAGAATTGCACGGACGCCGGATTTCGTTTAAGAAATTTTTGCGGTATGGGTTACCCGTGATGGTGATGCAACTACTGGTAGCGGCGGTTTATGTGACTGTTTGTTTTTTGATGTGAATTGGGTAATTAAGAACCTACCGCAGGTTAAGGGGGTGGGGTAGTTCGCTCAAAGCTTTCTTTCTACAATGAGGTCAAAAAGCGCCGTAGTGCATTGCGATCGCGTTTTGACATTGTTCTGAATGCCTCTTGAGAGTTTTTTGCTTCACCACCATGCCAGAGAATTGCTTCCTCTAAAGTCCGCGCTCGACCGTCATGTAGATATCCCGAATAAGGTAGCACCGTCTGTGTTAGACCTAAACCCCATAAGGGCGGCGTTCGCCATTCTGATCCAGTGGCGGCAAAGTCCGGTCTGCCATCAGCTAGGCTTTGCCCCATGTCATGCAACAATAAATCGCTGTAGGGATAAATAGTCTGATTAGCGAGTGCCTGAATGGGATGCTCACCTGTACGGAGTTTTGCCACATGACAAGCGGCACAATTGGCTTGGCTAAATAACTCTTCGCCTCGCTTCACCTCTGGGTCATCCACTAAGGTACGGGCAGGAACTGCCAGGGTTTGGCTATAGAAGGTTGCTGCTTTTAGTGTCTTGTCATCAATATCGCTAGAACCATCTTTTTCTGGAAACAGGGGATTTGATACACCCATATCGTTGATATAGGCGGCGGCGGTTTGCTGTAGTAGGTTCGGCATATTTGCTTTATGACCAAAACGCCCTAGTGCCACAGCTTGTTTAGTTGCATCCCAAACTGGGTTAGGACGACCGGAGATGCCGTCACCATCTTGATCTTCTGGGTCAGCTAACGCCAAGATTGTTTTTTCGGGAATCGCTTCCATTAACCCCCGACCAAATACTGGGGTAGGGACACGCAAGGACGTTAAGATATCGCGGGGTAGTGGCTTGCCGTTTTGCAGGGTAATTTTTGTTACAGGCGATCGCAATTTGTAAGCCGTGCCATCTCCATACTGACCGGACTCTTCTCGCCACGACAATTCTACATTCGCCTCCGGTTTGTGACCGTAGATTGCCTGCCCTTGAATTTGGGTGCCGAGTCCGGGGACTGGAGGCGCATTTCCTAAGGTCACGGCTGCCTCTAAATGAGATTCACCAATCACTTGTTTCCCGGTATCAGCACCACCAGCGGAAATGGGTTTGTCTGCTTGCTGAAAGAGGGCTGGGTGAAGTGGTGGTAGGCTGACTCGCACCAGCAGTTGACCTTCAACGGGCATCCCGCGACCATCCCGACTGTGACAACCCACGCAGGAGGCATTGTTAAATAAGGGGCCTAACCCGGCATTGACTGGTGCTGGAGGAGTGACAAAAACCGCTTCAAAAGCGCGATCGCCCTCGATATGCTCGTCTAGCTCTGCTCTGCTCAAGTTGGGTGCGGGTTGTTCAAAGCTACGAGACGTGCGATTAAATACCGTTGTCTCTCCCCCTGCTAGCTGCATTTTTGGCTGGAACGCTGTGGGGTTAAGTAGGATTGATAGCGCTATCCCAGCGGCGATCGCTATGACAAAAAGACTCGCAAATTTGAGTTGTTTATTTCCAGGGAACTTCAGTAGCAAGGAGTCCATAATGTTTCTCTGGCTAGCTTTTGACTACGGGCAGAACTTCCTGCTCCATGGTTTCTTTTAAGGTGATGATTGCGGTCTTTGCCGATTGAATAGCATCAGCGGTTTTTGGATCATTAAAAGATTCTTCCAAGGGGTCAGGAATCTTATCTAGCGCGTCCAGAGAGGCAAGAAATTCTTGCTTGACCCGTGCATCTAAATCTGGGTTGACATTCGCAATATAGGCACTTAAGCCCGTCTCACTAGTATTGGTGTCCGGGAAACGACCGAGATAGACATTTTGAGCGCCCTTAACGTTGCTTTTTAAGTCGTTGAGGGTGTTGTGGCTAAATCGGCTTTCAAATAACTTCTCGTCTTTTGATTCAACGGGTTTAGCAATTTTTTCATTAGCCACCTCGTCCAGGCTGTCAATTATGCCCTGTACCATCTCCTGACCACCCGCCTCCAGCGTCAGATAGGTGCTGTTGCTACTTTCTCCAGCTGTCGCAATCACCTCCCGATAGGCTGGCTGACCTGCGATTCCCTTTGTCCAGCTCGTTACTAGCTGATCGGCAACATTGCTAAAGTCTGTACTGAGAGCCTGTAGGTATTCCAACTCTCGTTGGCTGAAATCCGCCACGTTCTTATTGTTGTCTTCTCCAAATAGCAGATATTCGATGACGTGAAAGCCTTTTTCGGTATCTTGCCGTTTTTGAACGTAGTCTGAGGTCAGTTGGTCTTTGCTATTGATGATTGCCTTGAGGTCGGTTTCATTGACGGGCCAACTATCCAATGCTCCGTCATAACCTAAAGAGTCCGCTGGCCCAAAGGTGAAGCTTTCACTCTGCTCCCAAGGGGAACGGGCGGCAACCCACGCCTCCTGAGCCGCTTTCAGGGTTTGGTCGTTGGGACTCTTAACGAAGGTATTAACAGCGTCTGATAATTCCTGTGCTTTGGTGGCAAATTCCTGATTTGTCGGAATGACAACGCGATCGGCAAAGTCTATGAGAATTTGCTGATCGTTAAACTGAGCGCCTGCTGTAGAGGAGACGCGATTGTCGCAACCACTCGCGATCGCCAACCCCCCCATTAATAGAGCGATCATAAATTTTGGCTGACCTGTTTGCCGGAATACCACTTTCAACGCTCCTATGACAGAAATTAAGGGCAAGATTTTGCCAACTTGTCTCAAGCAATTGAGTTAGTATCTCAATAAGATGCCTCGATCTCAAGAGTTTGTTGAATAGTCTTAGCAATTAAGACTACCTCTATGCTGATCGTGTCTGCCAAAAATGGGGTCTTGCTCCCTACTGCTGTCCGGGTTTGATCACCACCACACCGTAAGCATCTGGTGCCAGATACGCTTGCGCGGCTGTTTGTAGATCAGCCGTACTTAAAGATTGAATGCGATCGGGATAGGTGAGTGCAGGTGCCAAGTCTCCGATCTGAGCGTAGTAGTAGCCATACAAAGTCGTGCGATCGCTTGGCTTCTCATTCCCAAAGATAAAGCGATTAGCAATTTGAGTGCGGATACGTGCCATCTCTGACTCAGCGACTAACTCATTTTGAATTGTACGAATATGTTCTGCGATCGCGGCTTCCACGACTTCTAAATTTTCCTCCGGTAACTGGGCGGAAATATAGAACACCCCTTGTAGGCGCTGCGTCATATTGCTGACACCAATGTGACTGACAAGCTGCCGTTCCTCGCGCAAATCCTGCACCAGACGCGAAGTCCGCCCTTGCCCTAAAATCGCTGCCAACACATCCAAAGCATAGGTTTGCTCCAACTGCATCAGCCCTGGAACTCGCCACGTCATGATTAACCGTGCTTGCTGCAAGGTTTCATCGACAGACTCGCAGCGAACAATTTCCTTGAACGCAGGTTCCGGCTGAAAGTTGGTATTTGATAATTGGGAAGTCCCTTTCCCCGTTTTCCCTTGTCTTGTAAAGCTATCGGCGACAATTTCAATCAGTTCTTCCACGGGCAAATTACCGACAGCCACAGCCGTGATCGATTGCGGCTGATACCAATTGGCGTGAAAATCTCGCATTTGCTGAGCTTGGAGTTGCTCAATTACCTCAGAGGGGCCAAGTACCTGTCTTCTGTAGGGCAACTGCTCAAAGGCTGTCTCCATTGCCTTTCTGTAAGTGCGGCGACGGGGATTGTCATCTGAGCGACGAATTTCTTCCAACACCACCAAACGTTCCCGCTCAAATGCCTCATCGGGAATGCTGGGGTTTAATACCACATCAACCTGAAAAGGGGCGAGTTTAGCAAAATCCTGAGGAGCCGTAGTGATGTAATAGTGGGTGTAATCCTGGCTGGTAGCGGCATTAGTCACAGCACCGCGTTCTTCAATTAGACGCTCAAATTCCCCACTTTGCAAGCGTGGCGTACCCTTGAAAACCATGTGCTCTAAAAAGTGAGCCATGCCGTTAATATCATCGGATTCGACAGCAGAGCCAATATTAATCCACACGTTTAAGTTGACGGCTTCAACTGGCATCTGCTCTGCCACAATCGTCAGACCATTGGGAAGTTGACGGATAGTTGGGGCGTTGAGCGGCGGAGTTTTGAGCAACGTTGAGGTCATCGGTTGTTAATTATGAAGAACGCACACAAATACTCTTTTATCTTAGCTAGAGGAATTTAGCTACGACACGACACCCCCTGAATCAGCCTTGCCCCTTTCCTGCCGTTGTCTCCAATGGGCTTGACTACTCCCTTGATTAAAATCTCATACTTAATGAAAAATATTTGCAATTGCTGGCAACAATCCGCTAATCTATACCGAGATGTTTGTTGATGGCTATTCTCAACCTCTAGGAGTTAAAACTTGCTTCTACTTAGTTGACAACTTATCTCAATAAACTTATAGTGTTTTTCAGTATCCTCCTCGCGTTCTACACCAACGAGTCTGAAAGAGCAAATCGATCCCAGCTAGGACTTACGCACTGACCCCGAAATTGCGTCATTCTGAGCGATAGTGAAGAATCTCAAACCCTTGTTCTAGCGTTACGGTGCGTAAGTCCTACCAGCTTCAAATTCAAGCTATTAATTGGCTTTAAAGGGACAGAGTGAGCGATCGCTTCCTCTTTCTTCCTCGTTTTACATATTGAGAAAATATGGCATTTACAGAAAAGGTTTCCAACTTTGCCAACCTAATTTATTAAGAATAATTCTCAAATAATTTAGAGAAATCTTGCCACAGCCACGGTTAGCTCCTCAGTCATCTGAGTTGGTTCCAATTAAGTCTTCTTAGTTTCAATCCTTTTTCTAGGTAAATACAGGAGTAAATATGTCAAAGATTGGTCTTTTCCTAGAACACAAGCATTCGTCATTAGACATCTTGCACAAAGCCTCTAAACCCCTCTCCTTAGCAAGCTACCGTGTATACACAACCTTAAAATCAAGCTTTACCCCCCTAACCCCCCTTATCAAGGGGGGAACTAGGTTCAAAGTCCCCCGTGATATCAAAGGCGAAGCAACAATCTAGCTTCCCCCTTTTTAAGGGGGACGGGAGGGGGATCTCCGAGGCTCACAGG
>NZ_JCACLG010000011.1:0-98991 GCF_059505785.1 Kastovskya adunca
TAACCTCCTCAACGAAGCGGCCATCCTGACGGCGCGTCGTCGCAAGGAGGCGATTTCGATGATGGAAGTCAACGACGCGGTTGACCGCGTGGTGGCGGGGATGGAAGGTACTCCTTTAGTAGATAGCAAGAGCAAGCGCTTAATTGCTTATCACGAAGTCGGACATGCGGTAGTCGGCACAATGTTACGCCACCACGACCCCGTACAGAAAGTCACCCTTATCCCACGCGGACAAGCACGCGGTTTGACTTGGTTTACCCCCAATGAAGAACAAGGATTAATTTCCAGAGCGCAATTGCTGGCACGCATCACTGCGGCATTAGGGGGTAGAGCCGCAGAAGAAGAGATTTTCGGCGATCCTGAAGTCACCACGGGTGCAGGTGGTGACTTGCAAACTGTCACATCCCTGGCACGGCAAATGGTGACGCGCTTCGGGATGAGTGACTTGGGGCCTCTGTCCCTGGAAAGCCAATCAGGAGAAGTGTTTCTGGGTGGCGCACCCATGTCGAGATCGGAACATTCTGAGGAAGTTGCGGCTCGGATTGATGAGCAGGTACGTACTATTGCTGGTCATTGCCACGAGCAAGCACGCCAGATTGTTCGCGATCACCGGAGAGTCATCGATCAGTTAGTGGAACTCTTGATTGAGAAAGAAACGATTGAGGGTGACGAGCTGCGGAACATCATTGATGCAGAGACTCAGATTGTCGGAGAAGAGTTAGTCATTTCTAGTTAAACTCCCTGCTGTCATGCAGGAATGCTGGAATGAAATTACTTAGTCGGGGCAAGGATACAATCCTTACCCCGACTACTACTACTGGGCTATTCTCAACCTTAGCTGTAAAGAGTCCTCATCCATGTACTCATGGGCGAACTTGTTTCTATAGGGGTTGACCTACACCGACAGCTTGCAGTTGTTCTCGATTGGGTTTGCCAGTGAAAACCAGCGTGCCATTGATAGCGATCGCCGGAACTGCATTCACTCCATACTGTGCTGCTTTCTCTTGCCCTTCTCGTAAGTTATAGACTGAGACTTCGCAACTAGGGCAAGTGAGTTCTTGCACCAACTTTACTGTCTCATCGCAAAGGGGGCAGTCAGCCGTAAAAATCTCAATTTGACGTTTTGCCATGATGTTCGCTGGATATACGGTAAGAATTTTTGGTCACTCCTATTGTTCACTCTCCATTCGGCTAGAGAGTCAAGGGTGAAAGCAAAATTTATTGCCAACGAATTTTCATAAAGTGGCTGCTTCCTTGAACGGTAAGGCGATCGCAACCTTATCTTTCAGTCGTAAGATGGCGGTAAGACTTGGCAAGAGTTGGAATGAGTTTTTGCTGACTGAAGTGAAGGGGGAGTTATGACGCTTAGTAGAGGCGTGGGATGCCGCGTCTCTATGTGTCTTTAGGTTAACAACACTGAATTTTCTACTTTTATCAGTATTAAGATATTTAAATATTTAAACTGCTATACTCCTCCATCACTTATCAACTCATGCTGATAGAGATTTTGCCGTTTCGGTTTGAGCTAGATGCCACAGCGATCGCCGGGGCATCGTTGTGGTCGCTGGCGTTATATTTAAGCCTTTCGTCCCTTAAGCAATGGATTATGGAGCAGCTTGATCGCTGGTTTAACTTTGCCGAGCGATCGCTTTATACCTCTGCTGAAGAATTTGAAAAAACCCGCAAAGCCAGAGAAGCGCAAAATGCCTTTTACGCCTCAGTTTTCAGCATTGTGCCGTTCCTAGGCTTTGGGAGCTTGTGCAACTACGGCGTCGAACTCACCCTCGGCGGGAGTTGGGCAATTAGCATCGGGATTCTAGCCTGTGTGGGCTGCGGGGTTTATGAATTGGGGCGTCAAGATGGTCAATCTGGTTAACAATTAGTTATGCCCCTTGAATCCATGGAGAGGGCAGTAATTGAAAATCCGTCTGTATGTAAGCTAAAATAACTTCTCTCCAAGACGACAATCATCTAGAAGTGCGTTGAGTTCTGCAACAACTTTCCCAGGATTTCGACCTTTCAGGGGAGCAGCGAGCGCTGCTTCGTAGGGATTTTTTCCAGTTCGTCTAACTGCTGCGATCGCTTCTTTGTTAGATAATCCTCGCCCACTGACTAACCAAGCGACTAAAACGTGTCCTGTGCGCCCAATACCACCAGAGCAATGAACCACTACTTTTTCACTGTGTTGGTTTGCAACTGCTAAGAACGGCAGAATTTCCTGGATAAGAGTGTCACGTTTAGCAAGCTGAAAATCCTCGATTGGTGCCCAACAAACCCGCTCCAGGCCATATACCTGTCGATAAACCCCAAGCAAATCTGAATAACGAGTGAGCTGAGTTTGGGGAAGCAAACAGCAAACGCGCTTGATGTCTTGCCCCTCCTGCATAAACTCAATCCATCGGTTGACCTGCTCATTGCTGTATCCAGGTCGAGCAGCACCAAACACGATTGATTCGTTTTCCGAAGCTGCAGCAAATTTGTACATACTAGACTTGTCACATCGTTCAACGACCAGTCCTAACCCTTAAGTTTTAACAACCTCTTTGTATACTGAACAGATCGCCTTAAAACCCTCTTGTTAACCTTGGCGAGCCTCTGCGTTTTAATCAAAATCGAGTACCTCCTGCACCAGTTGAGCGAGCTTTTGTGCTGCCCCTGGTTGTCCGCGAACTGCACGCAGACGCGATCGCATTTCCTCCAACTTCTCCGGGTGGTTAATAAAATCTATAATCTGCGCGGCAATAATTTCCGGCTCTAACCTGCCAACAAACTCTGGCACAATCTCGGATTGCGCCCAAATATTTGGCCAAGCAAATAAACGCCCCTGCCGCAAAACGAGCCAATTAATCAGCTTCGCCGCGCCAGAACCGATGCCAGGTAAACGCGCCAAAAGCCCCGGTAAGCCATCCCAAGACCGCATCGCATCAAGCTGTTGAGTCGGTAGTAAGACAAACATCGGTACCGCCAAGGAACCCAGTTCCGCCGTATTTGCCCCTACAGTTGTCACGCAGAGAGCACATTGAGACAGCAAATCATGGGCAGGAAACTTCGTCCACAGGTCTACACGCAAGCCTGTAGAAGTCTTGAGAAACGGTAATTCACCCGTCTCAGCCGCCGGAGTCACTAGTGCCGCATCTGCCCATCCCCATCGTTTAATGAGCAGATTTTGCAAGGGGTCGGCAAAACGCGCCAAGGTGGACAGAGTTAAAGTAGGAGCAACAGGAATGACAAAGCGAGTCTGGGGACACTGCTCGTGGATATATTCTGCTATTTTTAAAGCCAGTGGTACGCCTTGAGTGAGTTTGGCGGGTTTTGAACCGGGCAGCAATCCGATGAGTTGAGTCCGAGTCGGTGAGTCCTGGGGATGGAGTGTGGAGTTAGTGCCTTCTTTTTTGCATTCCGCCTTGGCTGAGTGTTGAGTGAGGACTGAGTTAGTGCCTTCGTTTTTTCCTTCTGCAACATCTGCCATCAAATCCCCTACCACGGTAAATTTGTCGGCGTATTTGGATACCTTCTTGATCATTTCTGGCTTCATAACGCCAAAGCGGTCAATCCAAGCGTGCCAACGGGCATCCCACTCGGCATAGATAACTGTGCGATAACCGAGGCGTTTGCCAATTACAACACAAAAAAACTGATCGCCACCTAAGAAGACAACAACGCCGTTGTCGCGCCAATCCCAGTTTTCTGCGGTCTTTCCTTGTAAGAGAAAAGGGAAAAAATGCTCTGCCGCCTGAACTCTGTCTACTTCGGGATAAGAAAGCGCGATCGCTACCTCTTCTCCCGTAGCATTAGGACAAGGCGAAAGCACCACAGAAATGCGTACCAAGGAGCGATCATCTCCCAGTAGCTGCCGTAAAGCTTTCACAACGGGTCGCAGCCAGGTCGTTACTTCACCGGGGCCATTGGAGAGAATCAGAATATCAGTGGGTGGCACTAGTCCTACTCCTGCGATCGTCATTATCTATTGTGTGACTGTAGATAGTGGGGATCGTTTCCTCAATTCATTTGTCCGTTGTTGAAGATTAGCAGTTTGTAGTGCTTCACAGCAGACAGCTATAGCAAAGCCCTTGCCGTTTGCGCCGCCTCCCCAAACAGGTAGCATCGGATCAGAAACTTCGCTTTTGGTGGAGTGACTACTTCAAACTTTGTCAACTAATGTAAATAAATAACTCAAATTTCTTATCAAATTGTGTCAGATAGCCCCTCAAACGCCCATCTGCTAAGTATTTTTTGATAAAAACACTTCAGTTGCAACAACAGTACAGAGTCTAGAAGAATGAGTCAACAGAAGGTCTAAGTGTGAAGGATGAAGGATGAATATCAATCTCCTCAATGAATCGGGGGCTTGTCTACCGGGCCTCACCTCTTTTTTGTCCTTCCGACTTTGTCCTTTCTCATCCCTCACTCTTTAAGCTCTCAACCAGTGAGTCGAGAACCCGCATAACAAGGAGCCCAACTGAATGTTTACTCACGTCAGGTCCACCATTCGACACATTGCCCCAGAGGCATTGCAGGGGCGGTCTTTACTCAAGGTGGTCTATGTCGTGCTAGAGCCACAGTATCAGAGTGCGCTATCAGCCGCTGTCCATTCGATTAATAACAACAATCCCAACTTGGCAATTGAAATCAGCGGCTACCTGATCGAGGAACTGCGTGACCCAGAAAACTATGAAGGGTTTAAGCAGGAGATCGCTGAAGCCAATATTTTTATCGGTTCGCTAATTTTTATTGAAGATTTGGCAGATAAGGTCGTAGCAGCAGTGGAACCGCACCGCGATCGCCTTGATGCGGCGGTGGTGTTTCCCTCAATGCCGCAAGTGATGCGCCTCAACAAGCTGGGCAGCTTCTCAATGGCACAGCTAGGTCAATCAAAAAGTGCGATCGCTCAATTCATGCGTAAGCGCAAGGAGAAGTCCGGCGCTTCCTTCCAAGACGGGATGCTGAAGCTATTGCAGACGCTACCCAAAGTCCTGAAGTACCTGCCGATGGACAAAGCCCAGGATGCCCGCAACTTCATGCTCAGTTTCCAGTACTGGCTAGGCGGTTCTTCGGAAAACCTGGAAAACTTCTTGGTGATGCTAGCCGATAAGTACGTCTTCAAAGGACGGCAACTGAGCTTCCGGGAACCCGTTGTCTACCCGGATATGGGGATTTGGCACCCCCTTGCGCCGCAAATGTTTGAAGATATCAAAGAGTACTTCAACTGGTACAACTCCCGCCGGGATATCTCGGCAGATTTGAAAGACCCCTTGGCTCCTTGCGTCGGTTTGGTGCTGCAACGCACTCACCTGGTTACGGGAGATGATGCCCACTATGTGGCAATGGTGCAGGAACTCGAAGCGATGGGCGCACGGGTGATTGCTGTCTTTGCTGGGGGTCTGGACTTCTCCAAGCCCATTGAGGCTTACTTCTTTGACAAAAGTAACGGGGGACAAGGAGAGACAAGCACCGCCATCATCGATGTTGTTGTCTCCCTCACAGGCTTTGCCTTAGTAGGTGGCCCAGCACGACAAGACCATCCCAAGGCAATTGACGCCCTGAAGCGGTTGAACCGTCCCTACATGGTTGCCCTGCCCTTGGTATTCCAAACCACAGAAGAGTGGGAAGATAGCGACTTAGGACTCCACCCGATACAAGTGGCATTGCAGATAGCAATTCCTGAACTTGATGGCGCGATTGAGCCGATCATTGTCTCAGGACGAGATGGGACAACCGGAAAAGCGATCGCCCTGCAAGACCGCATTGAAGCCGTTGCCCAACGAGCATTGAAGTGGGCAAACCTGCGCCGCAAGCCGAAACTGGATAAGAAAGTTGCCATTACCGTGTTCAGCTTCCCCCCAGATAAAGGCAACGTCGGGACAGCCGCTTACCTGGATGTCTTTGGCTCTATCTACACAGTAATGGAAGCCTTGCAGCACAACGGCTACGATGTGCAAGGTTTGCCTGAGTCAGCAGAAATGCTGATGCAAGAAGTCATTCACGATGCCCAAGCCCAATACAGTAGCCCAGAGCTGAATATCGCCTACAAAATGTCGGTACCAGAGTACGAAGAAATGACCCCCTACTCTGGGCGCTTAGAAGAGAACTGGGGGCCACCGCCAGGACATCTCAACAGCGATGGCGAAAATCTCTTGGTGTACGGCAAGCAATTCGGCAATATCTTCATCGGCGTGCAACCCACCTTTGGCTATGAAGGCGACCCCATGCGGCTATTGTTCTCCCGTTCTGCTAGCCCACATCATGGTTTTGCCGCTTACTACACCTACTTAGAGCAAATCTGGAAAGCCGACGCTGTGCTGCACTTCGGAACTCACGGTTCTCTGGAATTCATGCCGGGTAAGCAAATGGGGATGTCGGGAGAATGTTACCCCGATAACCTGATTGGCTCAACACCTAACCTCTACTACTACGCGGCAAACAACCCCAGCGAGGCAACCATTGCCAAGCGTCGCAGCTATGCGGAGACGATTTCCTACCTGACACCTCCGGCGGAGAATGCGGGTTTGTATAAGGGGTTAAAGGAACTCAGCGAGTTAATTGCTTCTTACCAAACCCTGAAAGATACCGGACGCGGCGTCCCGATTGCGAACACAATTATGGACAAGTGCCGCCTGGTAAATCTGGATAAGGATATCGAACTATCCGAAAAAGATGCCAGAGATATGACCACTCTTGAGCGGGATACGCTTGTTGGTTTGGTGTATAAGAAGTTGATGGAGATTGAGTCGCGCTTGTTGCCTTGTGGCTTGCATGTGATTGGGAAACCGCCAAGTGCAGAAGAAGCGATCGCCACTTTGGTCAATATCGCTAGCCTCGACCGTGCGGAAGAAGAAATTCAAAGCCTCCCCCGCATCCTTGCTAACAGCCTGGGGCGCGACATTGAGGAGATCTACCACAACAACGACAAAGGCATCTTAGAAGATGTGCAGTTGTTGCAAGACATCACAATGGCAACCCGCGCCTCTGTAGGTGCTCTCGTTCAAGCCCAAGCAGACGCCGATGGTCGGGTGTCCAAAGTCTCCAAGCTCAACTTCTTCAACATGGGCAAAAAAGAGCCTTGGATTGAAGCCCTCCATAACCTGGAATACAAACAGGTAGACCCCCAACCCCTCAAGCCCCTATTTGAGTACCTGGAGTTCTGCCTACAGCAAATCGTTGCCGATAACGAACTCGGTGCGCTGCTCAAAGCCCTAGAAGGCGAGTACGTCATCCCTGGGCCCGGCGGCGATCCCATCCGGAACCCCGACGTTCTCCCCACAGGCAAGAACATCCACGCCCTCGACCCGCAATCCATCCCCACCACCGCTGCGGTTGTGGCAGCTAAAGTAGTAGTCGATCGCTTGCTAGATCGACAACGGGCTGAGAATAACGGCGCTTACCCCGAAACTATCGCCTGCGTCCTCTGGGGAACCGACAACATCAAAACCTACGGCGAATCCCTAGCCCAAATCATGTGGATGATCGGCGCTAAACCTGTAGCAGATGCCCTTGGTCGCGTCAACAAGCTAGAACTGGTTCCTTTAGAAGAGTTGGGTCGTCCTCGGATTGACGTAGTCATTAACTGTTCTGGTGTCTTCCGCGACTTGTTCATCAACCAAATGAACCTCCTTGATCAAGGCGTGAAAATGGCAGCAGAGGCAGATGAACCGTTGGAAATGAACTTTGTCCGCAAGCACGCCTTGCAACAGGCGTCTGAAATGGGCATCAACCTACGGCAAGCTGCCACCCGCGTCTTCTCCAATGCCTCCGGTTCCTATGCCTCTAACGTCAACCTAGCGGTAGAAAACAGCACCTGGGAAAGCGAATCAGAGTTGCAGGATATGTACCTGACTCGTAAATCTTTTGCCTTCAGTGCCGATAATCCTGGGATGATGGGACAAGACCGGAAGATTTTTGAGGCAGCCCTCAAAACCGCCGATGTCACCTTCCAAAATCTCGACTCGTCCGAGATTAGCCTGACAGACGTTTCCCACTACTTCGACTCTGACCCGACTAAGGTTGTCGCCAGTCTGCGGGATGATGGTACAGCTCCCACCTCCTACATTGCCGACACCACCACGGCAAATGCCCAAGTCCGCACCCTCTCGGAAACCGTGCGTCTAGATGCGCGGACTAAGCTACTGAATCCCAAGTGGTACGAGGGAATGCTCAATCACGGCTACGAGGGAGTACGGGAAATCTCCAAGCGCCTCGTCAATACGATGGGTTGGTCAGCTACTGCTGGTGCTGTTGATAACTGGGTGTATGAGGACGTTAACACCACCTTCATCGAAGATGAAGAAATGCAGAAGCGACTAATGAACCTCAACCCCAATTCGTTCCGCAAGATGGTTTCGACCTTGCTAGAAGTCAATGGTCGCGGCTATTGGGAAACCAGTGAAAACAACTTAGACCGCCTGCGGGAGTTGTATCAGGAGGTTGAAGACCGGATTGAAGGGATTGAATAGTTGGTAACTTAAACCCTTGTTGTAGAGACGTTCCGGCGGAGCGTCTCTACTATTATTTAGATAATCCAAACTTCCAAATCGGTATGACTGCCCTAACCGTCAACCTCAAATCGATTATTGAACTGACAGACGAGCAATTTTATCAGTTATGTCAGGACAACGAAAATCTCAGATTTGAACGCACTGCCACAGGGAAATTAATTATTATGCCACCTGCCGGAGGAGAAACCAGCAACCGCAATGGTAGGCTAAATCAGCAGTTATTTAATTGGGCAGATGCAGACGGAACCGGGATTGCCTTCGATTCATCTGGTGGTTTTAAACTACCATTAGGTGCGGATCGTTCTCCTGATGCTTCCTGGGTAAAAATGGAGCGCTGGAATACTCTGACGCCTGAGCAACAAAAGAAATTTCTTCCTCTTTGCCCGGATTTTGTAGTTGAGTTACTTTCTCCGAGCGATAGCTTGAAAGAAACTCAGGAGAAGATGAAGGAGTATTTAGATAATGGTATTCGTTTGGGTTGGTTAATTAATCGCAAATTTAGGCAAGTAGAAATCTATCGTAAAGGACAAGAGGTAGAGGTACTGGAAAATCCTGCTATCCTATCAGGAGAAACAGTTTTGCCTGGATTTGTGTTAAATCTCGAATCCATTTGGTAATTGTAATCTACTCATTCTGTTGATGCGTCAGCTCTTGATAAGCTGTTGCTGCATCTCTCATGTACTGGTACTCTTCCCTAATCGTTCGGTACTTTGAATCAAAAGCTAACCTGTTGTCTCGAATGTTGTCAGGATTGTAGCCAGCAATCTGAATTCCAATTAAACCTTCATTAATTAGATGAATGTAAATATTTTTAAGTTGCTTGGCTTTTATTAACAAATTTTCTATCTGTACTAAAGCTTTCTCATAGAGTTCTAGTTGATTAGAGTACAGTTCAGAAGCTGATACTAAATCTGCTAAATCATTAACTTTGTTATATTGCTCTTCAAGGCTGAAAATCTCTTCCTCAATTTGTAAGTGTTCTTTGATGAGAGGAGCTAACTCTTTTGCGGCTCTCAGTGTGATATCATTTTGCTCTATTTCAAAATTTGGAATATCAATCTCATCTAAGCTATGCCAAGAAAAGATGTACTCTATAACACCAGCTATCTTTAATCTAGGAAAAATTACCTTAACTTTATATCGCTCCCCAACTTCCTGAGGAATACCATAGTTTTTTAAACACAGATTAGAAGCTCGTTCTTCGACTCCATTTACTACAATAATGTCACTGTTAAGGACTTTTTTGATTTTTTGATTTCGCCTAAAAAATAAGTTTTCCAGCATTTCTAAAGCACCAAATACTGCACAATATTAAAAGTCTTGAGTGACTTCTGCTAATTTTTAGATTGTATCGCTACTTTAATGAAATCATCCTCTACTGGAGTGAAGAAGACTAAGTATTTATAGCCGAAGTACCAGGATTACCAGGTTGCGCTGCTGATGGCGAAAATTATCAACAAGCACTGCAAAATGTAGAAGTTATTATGCTCCGAGTCGAATGAGACTGCCAAGGAGTTAGGGCGTTCGATTTCTGAACCGAAAGATCGCTTGATGTTCGCCTATATAAAGACTGAAGAGTAATTGCGTTTCTGTTTTGGTGGATGCGATCGCCCCTATCTTCTAAGGTGCGATCGCCTTCCCGTATCATGTATGCGATCGCCTTTCTCTTCCCCAACGGCGATCGCACTTCGTTCGTGCTTAGCAGATAGTCTCGACTCAGACCTATTGCTCCTCTATCATTAGGTAGCTCTTGCATCTATTCGCAAATCTAACTAAGGATAAGGCAAAGTTATGGCAACAAATAGCACTGTTGAAGCCAACTTTACTGGAAGTCACGCCGTTGTTATTGGTAGCAGTATGGCGGGGTTGCTTGCTAGCCGGGTACTGTCAGACCACTTTGAGAAAGTAACAGTAATTGAACGCGATCGCCCTCCAGAAACGCCTCAAGTCCGCCAAGGAGTCCCCCAAGGTCATCACGCCCATCTTTTGCTGATGGCAGGTGAGTCAGTTATTTCGCAACTCTTTCCTGGTTTTTTTGATGAACTACAAGCCGGGGGAGCGATTTCGGCTGATGCCTCAAAAGATGTGTGCTGGTTTCAGTTCGGCGTGTGGAAAGCTCGATTTAAAAGTGGTTTTACCTTCTGTTTTCAAAGCAGAACCTATTTAGAATGGCATCTCCGTCGCCGATTGAGTGCTTATTCCAACGTGCATTTTTTAGAAGAGTGTGATGTCACTGGCTTGCTATCAAATCGCGATCGCACACACATTACTGGCGTGCAACTTAAACAACGTAACAGACAGCAGGCAGTAGAAGAACTAGAAGCCGATTTGGTTGTAGATGCTAGTGGACAAGGAAGCAAAACCTCCCGCTGGATTGAAGCGTTGGGTTATCAAAAACCAGAAGAAACGACAGTAGCAATTGACTTTGCTTACGCCAGTCGTCGGTACAAGTGTCCGCAGAATTTTCAAGAAGATTGGAAATCACTCTCCATCTATAATAAATCCCCATTCGGCAAGCGGATAGGCGGCATATTTCCTATAGAAGGCTCGCAATGGATAGTGACAATGGGGGGATACTTTGGAGACTATCCACCAAACACTGAAAAAGAATTTCTAGACTTTGCCCATAGCTTAGAGATGCCGCACATTTACGAACAAATTAAAGATGCCGAGCCTCTGACCCCTATCTATACCTATAAATTTCCCGCCAGTATTCGACGACACTACGAACGCCTATCAAGTCTCCCAGAAGGCATTGTAGTTGTTGGCGATGCCCTCTGTCGATTTAACCCCATTTATGGACAAGGGATGAGTGTTTGTGCCTTGGAGGCGAAGACATTAGATACCTGTCTTAGAGAACAGCGCCAACATAGAGACAACCGAGATATTACCGGGTTAAACCGCCAATACTTTCAGCAAGTTTCCCCAGTTATCGACATTCCCTGGATGATGGCAACAAGTGAAGATTTTCGTTTTCCTCAAACCCAAGGCAAAAGACCATTGGGGACGCGATTCTTGCAGTGGTACAGCGCTCAATTAATGGAACTTTGTTCAACAAATCCTACTGTTCTTATCCGGTTTCTAGAAGTTCTAAACTTGCTCAAAAAAAACACCGTGTTGTTCCATCCCTACATCGTTTTGCAAGTTTTGAAATGGAGTTTAGGCTTTAAAGATTTTAATAAAGCTTCGGCAGAGCGTCCGAGATTGGAAGAGACTGAGGTTAAAGTAGCAGCAGATATTTCTGGATGAACTGTAAGAGAGTAAAATAGCAGGCGATCGCGCTACTTTACTCTCATTGCCGTAAAAACGGAACTTACGCTAGTGATTTGTGTATCTGCTATAGGTAGTATCTTGAGCAAGAGGATGGGTAACTGCTGAAAAAGTCAAGCTGGAGTGGACAGAATTAGAAGGCGATCGCCTTTTGAGGCAGCCCTTATCTGCACTTTCATCTTTTGCCACTCCAAACCCTGGGGATTTTGCACAATAATGTAAAGACGTGCTTCTAGCGCATCTTTATACCCAAAGCAACGATTGATGAATAGCCCCTTCCTCACTCACCTCCACAGCCCAGAACGCCCTGTGATTGTCTTTGACGGAGCGATGGGAACCTCTCTACAAACGCAGAACTTGACCGCCGAAGACTTTGGTGGAGCGCACTACGAAGGCTGCAACGAGTATTTGGTACACACCAAACCAGACGCTGTAGAGAAGGTGCATCGGGACTTTCTAGAAGCTGGGGCGGATGTGATAGAGACGGATACCTTTGGCGGGACTTCAATTGTGCTAGCCGAGTATGACTTGGCAGACCAGGCATATTCTCTCAATAAAACGGCGGCGGAGCTGGCAAAGCGAGTAGCAGCGGAATTTTCTACTCCAGAGAAGCCCCGGTTTGTAGGGGGTTCGATGGGGCCAGGCACCAAGCTGCCGACCTTAGGACATATTGACTTCGATACCCTGACCAGCGCCTATGTAGAGCAAGCTGAAGGCTTGTATGATGGCGGCGTTGACTTATTTATTATCGAAACCTGTCAGGATGTCCTGCAAATCAAAGCCGCGCTGACTGGGGTGGAAGAAGTATTCCAGCGCAAAGGGGAACGGCGTCCGCTGATGGTTTCCGTAACGATGGAAATCCAAGGGACAATGCTGGTAGGGTCAGAAATCGGTGCAGCCCTAACGATTTTGGAGCGTTTCCCCATCGACATCCTGGGTCTTAACTGTGCCACAGGGCCAGACCGGATGCAGGATCATATTAAGTATCTATCTGAGTATTCGCCGTTTGTTGTTTCTTGTATCCCCAACGCCGGACTACCGGAAAACGTTGGAGGTCATGCCCACTACAAGCTGACGCCGATAGAACTGCGGATGGCGTTAATGCACTTTATTGAAGATTTGGGCGTGCAGGTGATTGGTGGCTGTTGCGGTACGCGCCCGGAGCATATTCAACAATTAGCAGAGATTGCTAAAACGCTGACGCCAAAAGAACGCCATCCCCAGTATGAACCCGCCGCCGCTTCCATCTACAGCCCTCAGCCCTATGAGCAGGATAACTCGTTCCTGATTGTCGGCGAGCGATTAAATGCCAGTGGTTCCAAGAAGTGCCGCACGCTGCTAAATGAAGAAGATTGGGATGGGCTGGTTGCTCTAGGAAAGACCCAAGTGCGAGAAGGGGCACACATCCTCGATGTCAACGTGGATTATGTGGGGCGTGACGGTGTACGAGATATGCACGAGTTGGTGTCTCGCTTGGTAACAAATGTCACACTGCCGCTGATGCTCGACTCTACAGAATGGCAAAAGATGGAGGCGGGGCTAAAGGTTGCTGGAGGTAAGTGTTTATTGAACTCCACTAACTATGAAGATGGGGAAGAACGTTTCCTCAAAGTGCTGGAGTTAGCAAAGAAGTATGGTGCGGGTGTAGTCATTGGCACTATTGACGAAGAGGGGATGGCGCGGAAAGCACAAAGAAAGTTTGAAATCGCCCAACGCGCCTATCACCAAGCTGTAGACTATGGCATTCCTGCCTACGAAATCTTCTTTGACCCCCTCGCCCTTCCCATTTCTACGGGGATTGAAGAAGATAGAGGTAACGGTAAAGCGACAATTGAAGCGATTCGCCGCATCCGTAAAGAACTGCCAGGTTGCCATGTTATCCTCGGCGTCTCCAATATTTCTTTCGGGTTGAATCCAGCGGCGCGGATGGCACTGAACTCGATGTTCTTGCACGAAACAATGGTAGCGGGCTTAGATTCAGCCATTGTCAGCGCTAGCAAGATTTTACCGTTAGCAAAGATTGCGCCAGAGCATCAAGAAGTTTGCCAAAAGCTCATTTATGATCAGCGCCAATTTGAGGGGGATGTCTGCGTTTACGACCCCTTAACAGAGCTAACCACCCTGTTTCAAGGAGCGACAACAAAACGCGATCGCTCTGGCGATGAAAACCTCCCTGTTGAGGAACGTCTCACACGCCACATTATCGACGGCGAGCGCATTGGCTTGGAAGAACAACTCGCCAAAGCCATAGAAAAGTATCCTCCCTTAGAGATTATTAATACCTTCCTGCTAAACGGGATGAAAGTTGTCGGAGAACTCTTCGGTTCCGGGCAAATGCAGCTACCTTTTGTATTGCAATCAGCAGAAACCATGAAAGCGGCAGTCGCGTATCTAGAGCCATTCATGGAAAAAGAAGACACTGATACTAGTGGCAAGGGTACGGTGATAATTGCCACCGTTAAAGGTGATGTTCATGATATTGGCAAAAACCTCGTCGATATTATCCTCACCAATAACGGATACAAGGTGATCAATTTAGGCATCAAACAACCCGTTGATAACATCATCGAGGCTTACGAAGAACACAAAGCTGACTGCATCGCCATGAGTGGATTGTTGGTGAAGTCTACCGCTTTTATGAAGGATAATTTGGAGGCATTTAACCAGCGCGGAATTACTATTCCCGTAATTCTCGGCGGTGCTGCTTTGACACCCAAGTTTGTATACGAAGATTGCCAAAATACTTACAAAGGCAAGGTAATCTACGGCAAAGACGCCTTTGCAGATTTGCACTTCATGGATAAGTTAATGCCTGCAAAAGTGGCAAGTAAGTGGGATAACTTGCAGGGATTTTTAGATGAAGTGGAGGAAACTTCCACGGATGGAGGCGCACAGGAGAAAGAAGATCTTGCACCTCTACAGGATGGAGAGGCGGTAGAGACGAAAACGGCTGAACCAAAAATAGTGGATACAAGGCGTTCTGAAGATGTTGCTCTCGATATCGAACGTCCGACGCCGCCTTTCTGGGGAACGCAACTATTACAACCGGAGGATATCCCATTAGAAGAGTTGTTCGGGTATCTAGATTTGCAGGCTTTAGTTGCTGGACAGTGGCAGTTCCGCAAACCCAAAGGACAATCGCGGGAAGAGTACGAGCAGTTTCTACAAGAAACGGTTTACCCGATTCTTGAGGATTGGAAGCGGCGCATCATTGCAGAAAAGTTATTGCATCCGCAGGCGATTTACGGCTATTTCCCCTGTCAGGCGGAGGGAAATTCGTTGCATATCTACAATCCGGAGGAAATGAATCGCAAAGGTGCAGAGAGCTTAGAGGAGGTGGCGAGTTTTGAGTTTCCTCGGCAGCGTTCTGGGCGTCGTCTGTGCATTGCTGATTTCTTTGCACCGAGGGAATCTAGCGTTGTCGATGTCTTTCCGATGCAGGCGGTAACGGTGGGAGAGATGGCGACTGAATATGCGAAGAAGTTGTTTGATTCCAATCAGTATACGGATTATCTCTACTTCCACGGGTTAGCCGTGCAGATGGCAGAAGCGCTTGCTGAGTGGACACACGCCCGGATTCGTCGGGAGTTGGGCTTTGGAAGTGAGGAACCGGATAATATTCGAGATGTGCTGGCGCAACGATATCGAGGTTCTCGGTATAGTTTTGGCTATCCCGCTTGTCCGAACATGCAAGACCAATATACGTTGTTGGAGTTGTTGGGGAGCGATGGCTACGCCGCTTTCCCCAGAACAGGACGGATTAATCTTTACATGGACGAAAGCGAACAGCTATATCCAGAACAATCTACAACGGCGATCGTGGCTTATCATCCGGTGGCGAGATATTTCAGCGCTTGAGTTATACCTCAATTGAGACAGCCAGTCTTGCTTGCTCTTTAAGCAACAGCTTTCCGGCGCTATCAACGCTCAAATCTTGTCCTGGTATAAATCCCTTAGCAACCAACTGCTTATAAATGGTGAAAGCAGTCAGGGTTTGAATTTCCTGCATAATATCTGCGGGAATCAGACTTTCGACTGCCCACATAACTGATTCTGTGTCGAACCAGAGCACGCGCTCAAGACTGACAAGTAATACGCCAGCAACACATTCAAATGTCAATTCCGTTCTCAAATGAGCAATGATTGCTGCCCCAATTTGCCTGTTACGGGTCATCATTGCTGTCGCCATCCTGCCAATTTCTCGGTCTAGTTCTAGAGAGTTCATACTTGGCTATTGCGTTTCCTGTCTAAGGTGCGTTGGCTCTGAGTCTCGATTAGAAACTTACAGTTCTGCCAAGTATACCCAAAGATAGATGGAAATGTTCCTAAAACTAGATAACTGAGTTTTGGTTCATTGCACAATACGCGGCTGCTGAGGAGCAGTAGTTTGAGCGGAGAAATGTGTGAAAGCCTTGGTACGGAACAAATTCTCCGAGAAATAGAGTTGGCTAATTGCTGGGATGGGAAATAGGAAATGTCTTGGCGATCGCCCTCTAATTACTGAACAAGAGGGATACCTTGACTAATGAATCAACCTCTACCCGAACGAAAGTAAATCAGCCTATCCTAAACCTCCAACTTCTGCAATCTGTAGAAAAAATTAAGAGGTTCCGTCAGCCTTCACTTGTTCAAATTTAAAAATCCTACTGACCAAGTGACGGCTACAGAAAAGTCAGTCATTAGTAAGAGTGAAAATACGGAAACATCAAAATTTAATCGAATTAATGCCCTAGAAAGCAAAAATCAATCAATCTAATTTTTCCTTCCTAAACAAAATAACAACGGTGAACTTGAGCAGAAACCAGTGGTTTAGGAGCTTTCCTGGGTTGGGACAATCTGCGATCGCCAATATTCCTTGATAACAATTAAATCATAAGTTTTTTTGCCTAAACCATAATTCGTCAATCTCTGGCGACTCTTCCTTGACTAGTACTAATTTTTCAGTATTACTACTTAGTTGAAAATACGGAAAAGCTTTGTAAGAGAATTATGAAGATCTTGTGAAATTGACTAACAATCTCTGATAAATTGAGGGAGTCTCAGTTACGATTAATTCAACAAATCTCCTGTAAATTTAGGCTTTGCCTATGTTCAGATAGGGTTACATGCAATGAGATTTTCTTACAAACCTGCTGTATCAGTAACAGTAGCTCTTGCTGCTGCTTTCGGCATTTCAAAACATGCCGAAGCACTTGAATTTGTCACGGATACCTCTAGTAGCATCGAATACCAGCAACTCATCTCGGCTGGAGACCCCAACGGAACTCCAGGGGATTCGCCTGCACAACGAGTTGACCCCAACACCACCTCATCACCTTATGGGGGGGTAGGCAGTCTTTTTTTCAATGGAAAAGATAAGGGGAATTTCCTGTGTACAGGTACCGCGATTTCAACGCGCCATATTCTCACCGCCGCCCATTGCTTAGACTTGGACAACAATGGCAGCGTTGGTTTCTTGCCAGAGGATGTGACTTTTAATCTGAACTTTGGCTCAGATTTATCACACCGCATTACAGCCAGCAATCTAACTATTCACCCCAGTTACATCGGTTCTGGTAATTCAATATTGGGCGACGATCTGGCAATTATCACCTTAGGTGCCAATCTCCCTTCTGAAGTTCCAATTTACAACTTACACCGCCAACCGCTTAATCTCGGTGAAACACTGACGATGGTGGGATATGGCTCAACTGGCAGCGGGGTCAGTGGCTATCAAAGCGGCGGCTCTACCAGGGTGAAGCGAGTCGGAAAAAACAACGCGGATGTATTTGCTCCGGATAGACGATTTCCCTTTTTTGGTTCTAGTCCAGAAAATAGGGCATTTATCTTTGATTATGACGGTCCAGATGCTTCCACCAATCGCTATGGAGGATTGACATTAGGCAATGATATCGAAGCTACGTTAGGAGCTGGGGATTCCGGGGGACCCAGTTTTGTGTGGCTGGAAGATTCTTTAGTCTTAGCAGGCGTTAATACCTTTACGTTGCACTTTCGCAATCAAACTCCCGGCACCTTTGGGACTGTCGGCGGCGGCATGATTGTCTCCAGTTATTTAGACTGGATTGATAGCGTCCTCAGTGTGACAGAGATTAGTACCAGTCCTATCTTTGCTGAAGGTAGTGAAGTCGGTGAGGGTGTTGTGCCATCTCGACAGTTAGTGCCTGCCAGTATCTCAGTTCCGGAACCAAGCATTTTACTGGGTTTCATAACACTTAGTCTTGGCTTGGTACTGAAGCGGCGTCAGTAATCATCACTTGAAAACTTCTGCAAGCTTTTCAGCGATCAATAGATGGAGGTAAATCAACGTCAGGGTGTGCCTCTTTTACCTATCTACGCCATGAATTTTCTAGATTTGCCAGCACGAACAACCCTACAAATACCTAATTATTAGTCAGTAGTTTGATAGAAGAAATATCAGTTCCCCACCTTTAATGGGCAGTGTGCATTCAACTAATTTTCTTCCCCTAGCTCCATCGCCCCTAAATTAAGATCCGAATGTTGCTTCAGCCTAGAGGACGACGAATTTTTCTCCGGCAGAGTGTTAGCCTCCTGAGGATCGTCGGAGTGCAGCTATTCGCCGTTGGAGACGAATTTTTAGACTAAAAATCATTTGACTGACACTCCGAGCGGTATTTCTGTGTCACCCCAATGAACTCACACGATGAAACTTGAGAGTAACGCTTTTACCGCTGAGGGTATGATTCCCTCAATTTATACCCACGATGGCAAGGACATGTCTCCAGATCTACGCTGGGACAGCCCCCCTACAGGAACACAAGCTTTCGCACTCATCGTTGATGACCCTGATGCTCCCAATCAAACTTTTGTGCATTGGGTTCTTTACGACTTACCCGCAGAAATTCGCCAGCTTGCGGCAGGAATCGCAGCAACCCCAACTCTAGAAGGCGGAGGAACTCAGGGGAAAAATGACTTCGGTAATCTTGGCTATGGGGGGCCTTATCCACCAAGCGGCGTGCATCGCTATTTTTTCAAACTTTATGCCCTAGATAGAGAGTTGGGGCTGGCGTCAGGAGCAACTAAAGCCCAGCTAGAAGCGGCAATGGATGGGCATATCCTTGCCATGGGAGAACTGATGGGACGTTATGCACGCCAGTTGTAAAGCAAGGGGGGACTAAGAGCGTAACTTCACCGCCGTTCCCGTGGCGGTAATTAGGAGCAAAACCCCCGATTGGTCTATATTGATCGTGCCTGTATCAACTTCCACACCCAGGATGGCGTTTGCACCTAGGCGGAGGGCGCGTTGTTGTAGTTCAGCGATCGCATCTTGATGTCCTTTCTCAAATACTCGCTCATAACTGCCAGTACGTCCCCCAATAAAATCCCGAATCCCTGCAAAGAAATCTCGCAATGCATTGCTGCCATAGACAACTTCGGCGGTGACAATTCCCAAATAGGCTTCAATTTGGGCACCCTGAATGACATCGGTTGTGGTTATAATCATCAATCCTCCTAAAAATAAGCGTTAACGTCAGTTCCCTGGAAAGGGACTAAGGTAGTTACAGACTGTCAATTTTAGCGACTACCGACTCCCAATTTCAGGCAAAAAATTATCTTTATCAGAAAATATAAATTTTGTCAATTCTCTTTACAAAAGGGTACGATTTTTGGTTAAATTCTCCAGTCAGCGTAGCACTAAAAAAGTCACGCCCCGTAGTTTTAGAAATTGATCGTGCAAAAGCAGACATTCTTCATCGTTAGTAGCTTTTTGTTAACCGGACTAAGCTTAAACTTGCCAGCAGTGGCTCAGACAAAGGAAGTGTTGGTATTAAGCCAGCGCCAATCCAACGAGCAACTCAATGACTTACTGCGTAAGGGACGAGAGCTGGTAGATTCCGGAGAGTACGTTCAGGCGATCGCCACCTATCAACAAGCTGCCAGTCTTGACCGCGAAAATGCCAGAATCTTTTCTGGTATCGGCTATTTACAATCACGTCAGCGCAACTACCGCGAAGCCGCACGAGCCTATCAACAAGCCACTGCCCTAGAGCCAAACAATGCGGCTTTTCAGTATGCTCTAGGCTACAGTCTTGCCAATGCTGGCGATAACGCCGGAGCAGCATTAGCCTATCGTCGTGCGATTGAGCTAAAGAAAGACGACCTCAATACCTATTTAGGGCTGGGAGTAGTGCTACTGCGCCAGGGAGACTACAAGGGGGCGATCAATGCCTACCAACAAGTCATTGCCTTAGACCCTAACAACATCACAGCCTATTCCCTAGCAGGAACAACCCTTTTGCAACAAGGGCGTCCCGAAGAAGCCGTGAAAGTCCTGCAACAAGCCGCACAACGCGCGCCTGGTAATGGTAATATTCAGTTCAACTTAGGCAAGGCATGGCTGGTTCAAAATAATGTTCCGGCTGCACTCACCGCCTTTGAAGAAGCATCAAAGATCGACCCTCGCAGTGCTCAGGTTCACCTGCAAATTGGTAAGCTTTTTCTAGCGCAAAAGAAATTGCCAGAGGCATTGCAAGCCTTTCAACGCGCCGCTTCTGTACAATCAGATTCGGCTGAAGCTCAAGCTGCCATTGGCGAAATTTTGCTAGCGCAGGAAGAGTACCTGACAGCGGTTATTACCTATCGTCGGCTGATTGATATGGTTCCGGACAATCCTGCCGCCCACTATAATCTGGGGTTAGCATTAAAAGGGCGCGATCGCACTAATGAGGCGATCGAGGAACTAGAAAAAGCCCGCGACCTCTACCGACGCCAGAGTCAAGATGAAGGCGTCAAGAAAGCCGAAGAACTACTTCGAGAACTCCAACCCTCCCGCCGCCGTCGCTAAATCCTCAACGTCCTCAACTTCGACTTAGTCTGACCCTATGGTTATGAGGCGAAATAAAAGCGATTGAGGACGGACGGTAGCTTGGTTGTCTAATGTCGGTGATGATGGCAAAACAGATAATGAGGTTGCAGAAGAGTTCATGCTTACCGCGAGGTTCAACAGAAACGTGAGCATCGCAGCTTGCAGAAGTCGTTTTAACATAGTTGGCTATCCTTAATCTCGGTCTGCTCGTTAAAGTTACGCTCACAAGCGCGATCGCACTTCCCCTGAGACTCAATCAGGTGGGTGGTGACTCTTGGCTGATCGTTTGAGGCGATCGCCCTTGCGAGCTGCTGTACAGTGAATTAGCAGCAATTCAGGGAGAGGTATCCGGCAAACATTGGCTGTTAAGACAGATAACAGCCGTTGCCTAATTAGACAGTAGTGTCGAAAAAATCATTTTAGACAGTAGTGTCGAAAAAATCATTGCACTGCCTTATGCACTAAAGCAGCAATTCCTGTTCGGTGATAAATAGTGAGCTGAAGCAGGTTTGAGTTCAAAATTCAATTTAAATACAGTTGCTTTGCCGCAACACAACTCAAAACCCTAGCTCCACTCTCCCCACCCCAGGGTATAACGTTCTTGCCTAAAAGTTCAAATGCCACGAGATAGAATTGCTCTGGTGAAATGCTAGGACAAGGGACGCCAAAGCCGCATTTTGCTCTCAATCGCTACAATCTAAGTAAATAAAAGCAAGCAGCAGCAGACTTTATGATCCCTACCGTAATTGAACAATCTGGTCGTGGCGAACGTGCCTTTGACATTTATTCTCGGCTTTTACGAGAGCGCATCATCTTTCTAGGGCAGCAAGTTGATGCCGATCTTGCCAACTTAATTGTTGCCCAGTTACTATTTCTTGAGGCTGAAGACCAAGAGAAAGACATTTACCTCTACATCAACTCTCCCGGTGGTTCTGTCAGTGCTGGCATGGGCATTTTCGACACCATGAATCAAGTTCGTGCCGATGTCTGCACAATTTGTGTCGGGTTAGCGGCTAGCATGGGTGCCTTCCTCCTGAGTGCAGGTGCCAAAGGAAAGCGCATGAGCCTTCCCCACTCCCGAATTATGATTCACCAGCCGCTAGGTGGCGCACAGGGACAAGCAACCGACATTGAGATTCAAGCCAAGGAAATCCTTTACCACAAGCGCCGTCTAAACGAATACCTGGCGGAGCATACTGGACAACCGATTGAGAAGATTAGCGAAGATACAGAACGCGACTTCTTTATGTCCGCCACTGAAGCCAAAGACTATGGCTTGATTGATCAAGTCATTGAACGCCGTCCCTCTGCAACGCGGATGCCTACGGCGGTGAGTTAACCTTTCTAGGAGCTGGGGAGCAGGGGTGGAGGGGAGCGGGGGAGCAGGGGAGCAGGGGAGCAGGGGAGCAGGGGATAACTACACTCACCCTTCATACTTCATCCTTCACCCTTCATACTTCATCCTTCACCCTTCATACTTTCTCCCCTACTCAGGACTCAGGACTCAGGATTCCGGGGAGGGTTCCAATTCTAGATGATGTAGGAAGTCGATTAATTCCTCATCGGTTAGGCGTTGGCGCGATCGCTTTCCGTAAGTTTCCATTAGATACTTTCGCCCCTGCTCCGTCGTCCAGCCTAGACGCTTGAGTTCCACATTGGTTTTCGCCATAATGTCAGAAAAGTCAATGGGAGTACTAGGGGTAGAGATTTTGGTCGCCTCAGGTTGCACTTCGCTAAAGGAATAACTCGGCACGGGGGAGACAGCCGGCTGGGGATGAGGTAGGGTTTCTAGTGGTTCTAAGGTGGGTTCAACTAGATTATCTTCCTCAAATCTCTCTACCTCAGCCGCAGAAAAATCTTCACTAAAGGGAATCTCTTCCTCAACACTTGGCGTTGTGAAATTCTTCTCCAACGGCGCTTGACGAGAAGCTTTGGGTGACGGTACAGCCATCTCTCCATTGCCTACAGTAGGTTCTTCTATAGGCGATGGAGCCGGAATTTGTCTCTGGTTTACGGCGGGAAAGGTAGTCACTGGGGGAGGAGTTGGAGCAACAGTCGTTGCCGAGATCCTAGGGGTGTCGGTGGTTGGCTGAATGCCCAAAACAGCTAGGGCGCGGCTTCTGGCAATATCTTCTGCCTGTTCTACCGTATCAGCCGCCGCTAATCCAGTTGCCAAGGTAGCACCGTCATTTTGCACTAGGGCACGAACTACGTACTTACCATGTTCGATTGCCAGCAACTCGCTAATCAGGCTACCTTGGGGATAATGAACTCGAAGTTGATTAAACATAAACTTTATGTGCCGATGCAGGTGGGGAGAAGCCTCATATCCCGCCTGCGTGTTAATGTAGCTCATCACAGGTAGCAGATACTCGCTTATCAAGTATATACGCTATAAACTGAGAACAGATTTTCTTAAGGTACAACCAGAAACTAGAATAATTACAGGCTGTTTGAGCGTCACCTACTGCCTTTGCCGCAACGTACGCGATCGCTAAATGCGGTAATCCTTCGATTGAGGGCAGTCAGTTAATCTGCATTCCGCTCAAGGGTGAAATTGAGAAGCGTCTTGCTTCTCCACTTCCACTCGGCACCGATTGCTTCTCAATTTTCTAGCTGTATCCTTAGTTACCGATTGAGAACAGCCTGTAAAACATAGAAGGAATCATCTTTGGTGAGATGGTTGCAGCACTGCACGTGACACTCATCTGCTGAAACACTGGTACATCGATGGCACTCTTGCTAACGAAAACTGATAAACCTCAGACAAAGTTTGTCTCAGAGTAAAGAGTGGTGAAATGAGAGCCTTTCCTCTCGTTTGACCCACGCTACAGACTCCTTATTAAAACGATTTGGGTGAAAACGACCCAGTTTTATGAGGAAGGCTCTGGCTTCGGAGAGTCGGTGAGTGCTGTCACAAATCTACGTAACACCAGCGCACAAGGTTAGGCAAGCGTTCAGGGCAAAACAAAGAACCACGATCAGACAAAAGGGCTTGTTGGATGGAATTTTCAATCGCTACACTACTTTCCAATTTTCAGGATGAAAAATTAGTGGCTCCCAAAGTTTTAGAGAAGAAACTTGGTTGCCAAGACTCGGTGAGTCTAGAAAAGCTACAAATTGCCTTAGATGCCTTAGAAAAAGCGGGCATTTTGGTAAAAGAGCGGGGTAGGTATCGCCGCGTTCATGAAGAAGATGTCGTCGAGGCAAAACTGCGCTGTTCCAGCAAAGGATTTTGCTTTGCGATTCAGGATACTGAAGGAGCCGATGATATTTATATCCGCGAAAGCCATCTCAGTACTGCCTGGAATGGCGATCGCGTTTTGGTCAAAGTTATCAAAGAAGGAAGCCGCCGTCGCAGCCCAGAAGGGCAAGTGCAGCTCATTTTAGAACGGGTTAATCCTTCGGTGCTAGCACGGGTTAAGCAAACTGATAGAGGCTACCGCGCTGTCCCTCTCGATGACCGATTGTTATTTGAACTCAGTCTCCAACCCCACGAACAGAACCTAGAAAACTCCCTTGAGCATCTGGTGCATGTGGAAGTACTGCGTTATCCCTTGGGACAAAATCCCCCGATTGGCAAAGTTGCCAGGGTTCTAGGGACAGATGCGGAAGCGGCGGCTGATACAGATATCGTTTGTTGCAAGCACGATTTACGCCGGGAGTTTCCCGAAGCCGTTCTCCAAGCCGTGGAGTCTTTACCCAATCAGGTAAGAAAAACTGACCTGAAGTCTCGCCTAGACCTACGTCATCTACTCACCCTGACCCTTGAAAGCGCGGAGGGTGAGGAGAATGTGACTGTCGAAAATGCCTTTACCTTAGAAAAAACGGCATCGGGACAGTGGCAACTAGGGATTCATATTAGCGATGTGGCTAGCTATATTACTCCCAATTCACCCATAGACCAGGAAGCGAAAAAGCGGGGAACTGCCGTTTTCCTGGGAGAGACATTACTCCCGTTAGTACCAGAAACATTGCAGGAGCGTTGCTCTTTAGTCCCCGGAGAAGACCGCTTAACGATTTCCGTGCTGCTGACGCTAGGGGAAGATGGGCAACTGGTAGAGTACGAAATTCAACCCGGCGTCATTCAAGTCGATCGCCAACTCAGTTATGAAGAGGCGCAAACTCTTTTAGGAGAGGAAAAACCGACTAAGAAATTGGCACCTGTGGTTGAAATGCTCCATCACCTATTTTTTATCCTCAGTCCATCGGTGAAAGCTGCACGGCAGCAACGGGGGTCATTTGAGCTAAATATTGAAGACAATCCCTATCCTTACAAAGATGAAGGACGAGTGGGAGCGATCGCTGTTTCTCCTTCTATCCCGGCGCGGTCACTTTCGACTGAGTTAACCGTGCTGGCAAATCAAGTTGTTGCCAACCACCTGCAAGCCCTTTCTCTACCAGTTATTTACTGTGTGCAATCAGCACCAGACCCCGCAGAACTGCAAGACTTGATTAAGTTAGGCAATAATTTGCAGCTTGATTTACAACTGGAAAACGAAGAGGAAGTCCGTCCCCAGGATTATCAACAATTCACCCAGCTTTTTACGAAATCCCCGGTTTCAAAAGTCCTCACCTATCTGTTGCAGTCCACCTTAAAGCCTGTACTCTACAGCAGCAAGCCAGGAAGTCACTTCGGGTTAGCCCTTGATACGGGATACACCCGGATCACGTCTCCCCTGCGGCGTTATGCCGATTTGTTTGTGCAGCGCTTACTCCATGCCATGTTTGAGAAAGGACGCGATCGCCGCACCGTCCGCGCCAAAGAGCGCGTCAACTTGCGCCACAGTAGCGCCAAAGGTCAGATTAACTGGAATGTCCTTCCTCCAGACATACAGCAAGAAGAGTTTGAAAGCCAACTCTCTGTCTTGATTCCCTTCCTCAATGACCGCGAAAAAGTGGCAATGGATGCCGAGGTGGATTTGGATGGCTTAAAGAAAGCCGAACAAATGAAAGCCCGCACGGGAGATGTCTTTACGGGGCTAATTACTGGCGTCCAGTCCTACGGCTTCTTTGTGGAGATCGAGGACTTGCTTGTTGAGGGATTGGTGCATGTCTCATCCCTCAAGGATGACTGGTACGAGTATCGCTCGCGTCATAGCTGTCTGGTGGGACGGAAAAATCGTACCGCTTACCGTTTAGGCGATCGCGTTGAAGTTCAAGTCAAAAGCGTCGATTACTACCGCCAGCAAATCGACTTAGTAACCGTCGGTGGTGGTAGCGAAGCTCGAAATGAAGACTTAGAAGAGTAGTATGATCAGCCTCAAGCTTTGTAGGGGTGCAAGGCTTTGCGCTTCTACAAAGCAATTACATCGGTGACAATCCTCAGGAAAATTGGTGCAAAATTCAACCCTCAACAGGCAAACTTTGCCTTTGATTCTCGGCATTACAGGTGCCTCCGGCTTGATTTATGCCGTCCGCGCCGTGAAGTTTTTACTGGAAGCAGACTACACGATCAACTTAGTAGCTTCCAAATCAACTTACCTGGTTTGGCAGGCAGAAGATAATATCCGGATGCCTCCAGAACCCGACTCCCAAGAGCAGTTCTGGCGCGAACAAACCGGGGTTCCTCAAGGAGGGAAGCTGATCTGTCACCGCTGGGGAGATGTTGGCGCAACCATTGCTAGTGGTTCCTTCCGCACCTTAGGGATGCTGATTATGCCCTGTAGCATGAGTACGGTGGCAAAGATAGCGACGGGTTTAAGTTCTGACTTGTTAGAACGTGCTGCTGACGTGCAACTCAAAGAAGGGCGTCCGTTAGTGATCGTCCCCCGCGAAACGCCCTTTAGCCTGATTCATCTACGCAACTTAACTGCACTGGCAGAATCTGGAGTCAGAATTGTTCCTGCTATCCCTGCTTGGTATCACCATCCGCAAACCATAGAGGATTTGGTTGATTTCGTTGTCGCTCGTGCTTTCGATCAGTTGGATATTGACTGTGTCCCCATTAATCGCTGGGAGGGGCATTAGGAAGAGGCAAAAGAAGCGATCACCCTTTCTCTTGCTCCCTCAAAACAATCTATTTTTTACTCAGGTTTGAATTAGTCTCAGTCATCCTCTTCCCCATCATCAAAAATAGCTTCAATATCCCTTACCCTATGAAGCCCTCACCTAATTTCTACTCCGGTGTCGGTAGGAAAGCGCGATCGCACTGGGAAGGAATGGTAGTCAATCTGCCTCTACTCGATCGCTCAACATGCATCTCAAGTATCATTTTCTACTGATTCCACTAACTCGTTAGAGATATATAGTGGCAACTTTTAGGCGCAATTAGTATTAAATTACTAACGAATGAAAAGCCTTGAGTGCAATCAGTAGCATAGTTTTTACAGAACAGGTGCTAAGCTACTCGAACTTGTTTGCATTGAAAAAAATCTCAAATGGCACAGATCAAAATCTACGGAAACGCAGCATTTCTCGGTGAGTCCCGGAACTTAATTTCTGACGTAATACATTCTTGCGTTGTGGATGCGCTTGCACTTCCTCAAGACAAGCGGTTTCATCGCTTCTTACCCCTTGAGAAGGAGGATTTCATTTATCCGCCTGACCGCTCAGAGAAATACGTAATTATCGAGGTCAGCATGTTCGAGGGACGCACAGTTGAGACAAAGAAGAAGCTCATTCATTTGCTGTTTTCCCGATTGTCAGTGCAAGTCGGAATTAGACCTGTGGATTTAGAAATTACGATCACAGAGACTCCAAAACATAATTGGGGAATCCGGGGGCTGGCAGGAGACGAATTAAACTTAAACTACAAAGTGGAACAGTAGCGGAATGATGAAACCAGGGTAGTGATTAATACTGCATAATGGTTTCCCTTGTAACATTTAATTCAGCCACTTTTGATATTAATTATCATTATTAAAAAAAGACGGGAAAAGTCAGAATTTAACCCTATCTCCCGTCGCTTCAATTTTAAAGTTATTTTGTTATCAGAAATACTCAACTGATTGGCGAAAGTATTTTTAACAACCCGATGATCAATCTAGTCACTTGCCTAGCACATTCTTTAGTTGGCAATACTTACAGCAAATGCTTGGAGCTTAGCTAAACCCACCTTTCCTAGGTAGATCCAGTCTAAATATAATAGATAAACTACAATCCTAGCAGCCAGATTTAAGGACGAATTCTACCAATAGGATGATAACTTACGAGCACTTATATAAAATTTACACATTAGAGATTTCTAGAATTTCAGGGACGGTTATCCCCATACACTGTTCAAAAAATTCGCGTCATTATAGAAGGGAAAGGAACAGTGAGAGCCACACAGTAATCCCAGATTAGACAGGTTCTCACTCCATCCCAACTTCATGTATGGAGGATGAACCGTGCCTAACTCGGTTAAAGAAAAGATTACAGCCGATCTTGAGAAGGCAAAAGCAGAGGGAACCCTCAGAAAGGAACGGATTCGAGAAATTGTTAAAGAAGCAGTTTCCCAAGCCGTTGGTGAACTCAAAGAAGGCGCTAGCGAGATCCGTTTGGTTGCCAAGGATGCCATCTCTACAGTGATTGCCAACTTAGGAGAGAAGGGTCAAGAAACTAAAGAAGAAATTACCGCTTCAATTGAAGGCGCTATTGAAGGGATTACCTATCGTCAACAAGAGGCGATCGCCCAAAGTCAAGCGCGACTTCAACAACTCCAAGCGGAAGTAGACGCCCAAGAACAGCAGCTAGAAACAGAGATTAATGGTGCGCTGGTTGAAATTGAAGCAACCGGACAAGAATCGCCCCACAATCTACGCTCTGCGATTGAAAATACCGTTAACGCCATCAAAGAACGGAAAGAACTAGCGCTGCTACAACAGCAATATACCAAGGTGAAGGTGCAACTAGTAGATCTAGATGACAAGCTGAGAACTCGTTATGGCGATCGCTATGACGAAGTCAAACAGCAGCTAGAAAATGCCCAAGTCTGGTACGAGAGTAAAAAAGCTGAAGTAGAAGCTGGCGGAACCGATCCAGTGCAGCAAAAGCAAGTAGAAATCGAAAGTAATGCTGGGAAAGCTGGCTCAGCTGTTGCTCGTAAAGAACAGGAAATCAAACAGCAACTCAAAGAGCTTTGGCAAACCATGACCAAGCGCTAAGTTTCAGATACGCGAGTAGAAACCGCTCTGGAAGTTGAACAAGTTACATTTTGCAGTTTATTAAGTGAGTTAAACCTATGCCACTACTACGGATTCTTTTGGGAGTTCTCATTCCCCCCCTTGGCATCTTTCTAACCTACGGAGTTAGTGCCACCTTGGGAATCAATGTTTTACTAACTCTCCTCGGTTGGATTCCTGGCAGCATCCATGCTGCTTGGGCGATCGCCAAACATTATGAAAACCTGAACCAACAGACCCGTCAAAGCTAACATTTCACAGATAGAAATGATTGCTTAAGTTATTGATTACACTTGGAGGAAAATATGATTGGATACCTTGTAACTACATTAGCTACTGCTTTAGGGCTGCTAATTGTTGATCTCGCCGTACCGGGAGTCAACATTGCGACATTCCCGGCTGCTCTGCTCGCCGCCATTGCGATTGGTTTGGTCAATGGTTCCCTTGGCCCCGTTCTGAGACTTCTCTCTCTACCACTCAATATTCTAAGTTTAGGATTGTTCTCATTGGTTGTTAATGGAGTGTGCTTCTGGCTAGCCTCCATTCTCGTACCTGGGTTTGCAGTGAGTGGTCTTTGGGCGCTAATTCTCGGCCCTGTTATTCTGTCTTTCTCTAGCACCTTCTTGAATAACTATTTCGCTGAGAAAGGGGTTGGTCAATCTCTCCCCGGAGCGAATGACAAGGCAGCTCTTAACGCTGAAGGAAACAAGATTCAAAACGCTCGTTAAGCAACAAGAATCAAGGTTAAAAAAGGGTTACTTCTCAATGTGAGAGTAATCCTTTTTTTAATTGACTGCACAGTGACTAATCAGCAAAAGGTGTTTGACGGGCAGTATAGACAGTAATACGTCTCGATTAACTGTTAGCAGGCTTCGGGTTGAGTCACATCTGTAGTCAGTAGTCAGTGCGATCGCCTCTCCCCTGCTTCAGTGCAGGTAAGCTAATACTGTTTGATTGCAAGTCAGTGATGGATTGCAGGTTCAACTCCTGTCGCCAGCCCCTAAATATTACTAATAAGCTTGTTGTAAGCTAACTTTGAAACCCTTTCAGGATATCTGCCCACATGACCACTGCCCCCTTAAGCTGGACAGAGCTTGAAGCCCTTACAGACTTTCAAGCCGATACCGTCAATGGACCTACCAATGCTCAAGCTCGGTTGCGTCTATTTGGTCGCAGCGAATCTGATGTGCGGGTGACGCTATACCGCGACAACCACGCCTGGTGTCCTTACTGTCAGAAAGTCTGGCTGTGGCTTGAGGAAAAACAAATCCCCTATCGCATCGAAAAAGTGACGATGTTTTGCTATGGGGAAAAAGAAAGCTGGTATAAGCGCAAGGTGCCATCAGGCATGTTACCAGCCATAGAATTAGACGGACGCCTCATTACCGAAAGTGATGACATTTTGATTGCTCTGGAACGAGTCTTTGGTGCTTTGGGGCAGGGTATGGAAGACCCCACAGTCATTCCCCTACGGCGACTAGAGCGCCTTCTCTTTAGAGCTTGGTGTTCCTGGCTTTGCTATCCCACGAGGTCATCCCAACAAGAGCAGCGCAGCCGAGAGAAATTTATAGAAGTGGTAGGCAAGGTCGAGTATGCCCTAGCCAGTACGCCTGGAGCATACTTCCTGGAGGAGTTCGGCACGGCTGATGTGATCTTTACGCCCTATGTCGAACGCATGAATGCCAGCCTGTACTACTACAAAGGATATTCGCTACGAGAGGATAACCCTCACTTGGCTGCCTGGTTTGAGGCAATGGAAAGCCGTCCCACCTACCGTGGTACCCAGAGTGACTTCCACACCCACGCCCATGACTTACCGCCTCAGATGGGGGGCTGTTGGGAAAATGGTGAACCGCAGATGCTCATAAATAAGACGCGGGTGGATAACGGGCCCTGGTTCGGTTTGCCCGATGTCGCTTACCCAGAGCCAGAAAACTCCCGCCAGGAAGCTCTTTACCGAGTAATTAAGCACCGCGCTAATATTATTCGAGTCAACCCCGCTGACGATCAGTTATTTGATGAAGCTCTGCGTTGTGCCTTAACCTTGATGCTCACGGGTGAAGTCTGCACACCACCAACGGGATCTGATGTGGCGTTGCGATATTTGCGCGATCGCATCAATGTCCCTCGCGATCTATCCCCCTACGCTGCCAAACGGCTCAGAGAAGCTCTGGAGAAAACTGCGGCTTTAGTCGGTGATGGACAGGGTTCCCTCATTGAGATTAAGCATCGACGCGATCAAGACCCAGCTAACTTTGCCAGATAAAGAGTAGCGATCGCAGTTTTTCTATCTGGAGAGTGCGATCGCTTAACTATCCAAACCCCGATAAAGTTTGGCGATCGCAAATTCTAAGTCAAGGCTTTTTAAAAGAATGCGATCGCCTGATCCATAAACCACGGTTTCCCAACTATCCCCCACCTTACAGCGACATTCCACCCGCTGGCTATCTTGGGAAACAAGCACATACTCTTCCAAAGACTCCAACTTTTGATAATCCTCAAACTTATCCCCCAAGTCAAACGCCTGCGTACTGGATGAAAGCACTTCAGCGATCAGTTTCGGATAGCGCTTGATATATCGGTCATTGCGATCGCGCGGATCGCAAGTTACGAACGCATCAGGGTAGTAGTAAAACTCATCCTGGTAATTGACCTTGACATTACCGGAATAGAACCGACAGTCTGAAGCATCGCCGAGATGATTATCAACCAACTTCAGGAGATTGAACGTAATTCGCTCGTGGTTATCAGTACCGCCAGCCATTGCATAGACTAAGCCGCGCCGATATTCATGACGGATCGGGTTTTGGCGTTCAATCTCAAGATATTCTTCGGGACTTATGTAGTTTGGGATAGCAATCATAAGTTGATGGGGGAGTGCGATCGCGCTGGCTCTATTTTAGCGATTGGGGTATACAACTAATTTTTAACTTTTCAGTCCGATCGAAATTTAGTCCCCCCTTTTTAAGGGGGGTTAGGGGGGATCTTGCCACAACTCAACCATTCTGAATTTCACCTTCCCTATAACCAAAAACTCATTACTCGTGCAAAACAACTCCGCCAAAATATGACTCCTCTATAGAAAAAACTTTGGCAAGATTGCTTAAGAAATTTCCCGCACAGAGTTCTGAGACAGCGACCCATTGACCATTTTATTGTTGACTTCTACTGTGCGGCTTTGAAGCTGGTTATTGAAATTGATGGAGAGAGTCATTTTAGTGAACAAGGACGGCTTTATGACCGAGAGCGATCGCAAATTTTAGAAAGTTATGGATTGAGGATTGTCAGATTTACGAATCGAGAAGTTTTAGAAGATTTTGAGGGGGTTTGTGAGAAGTTGCGGTAGTTGATCCCCCCAAACCCCCCTTTTTAAGGGGGGCTTTGAAGAAGGTAGATTGAGAAAGGCGATCGCACTTGGGGAAAGAGTGAGTGCGATCGCTTGTTGGTATCTAATAAGTACATCGCTTAATCGAAGCTTAATAACTCTCGACCGCGATCTTGGTGGCGTTGGGTTGCGATCGCTTCAAAGTTTGCATCTAGGTCAGATTGGTTTGACCAGGCTCCGAATAGTTGGCTTAAGCGTTGCAAGCGTTCTTCTGTGCTGAGAAACCTCTGGGGCTTAATTTCAAGGGTAATCTCACAGCCGTCTGGAAGTTCAAGTTCTTGTTGTAGTTCAATAAGCTGACCCCGTTTAATACCTCGAATTTGCATGGCTCTACTCAACAGCGCTTTCGATTTATTTCCACTGTAGCAAGAGGAGGTGGGATGCTGGCTCTATTTTAGCGATCGCAATTTTTCTATCTGGAGAGTGCGATCGCATTTCTCACTTGGATAAAAAAGGCGATCGCCTCTTTTCGCAACCGGACAAATCCTCCTCCAAACTCAGGGTGCAGCCTTAATGCTGCCCTTTGGTTTATTAGCAATGCTAGTCGTGACGATTCATGAACTCGGTCACGCTCTCACCTTAAAACATTACGGCGGCATTGTTCCCGAAATTGGGCTGCTGTTCATGTTTTTAATGCCCGCCGCTTATACCAATACCAGCGACGCTTACTGCTTAGTGAAACGCCGACAGCGAGTGTTTGTAGTCGCCGTGGGGGTTCTGACTCAGTTAGTAATTGGGGCAATTGCCTTGTGGCTGTGGCATCTATCGGTTGAGAGTAGCTGGCTGCACCCAACGAGTTACTTACTGTTAGTGGCGTCTTTATTTACCGTCGCCCTCAATCTCAACCCCTTAGCAAAGTTTGATGGCTATTACTTAGCCGTTGCTCTGACTGGAATTAATAATCTGCGATCGCGCTCATTTGAACTGTATGCCAATTTACTCAAAGGAAGCCCCATAGAAGAGCGAAAAAGCGATCGCCTCGTACTTGCCACTTACGCTCCCTTCAGTTTGCTCTACATCCTCTGCGTTTTTGGCAGTCTATTTTCCTTTGTCACCCATTGGACACTTGCGAATATCCCCATGACAGCCTTTGTACTGTTACTGGTTTGGGCAATTTACTACATCTTCCCTCGCCCTCGCTAGCAGATTTCACTCCTACTCCTCACTATTTCCCCCTATGAAAGCGCCCTATTCTGACGCCTCTCGTTTCAACTTTTCCCCTCGCTTCAAACTCGTACCGCCTGCTGCTGTTCCTCCGACGACTCCTCCTGCAACGGAACCACAGCCAACACCACAATCCCCCGCCACCCAACTAGAAAAAAAGCCTTTCCCTTATACAGGTTGGCTAATTTTCGGTAGTGTTGTTGTCGCTTTAGGCGCGATCGCTCAAATTCCCGTTTCTCCTTCCATCCGTGCTGAGGCGTGGCTAGAAGCCGATCCTAATAATCGTTCTGTAGTTCACAGGGAAATTTCGGGGAAGATTACCGAAATCCTTGTCGAACCCAACAAAGCTGTAACAGAAGATCAACCACTAGCCTTAATCGAGAGCCAGCAACTAGAAGAAGAAATCGGGGAATGGAATCTGCGCTATTCAGAAAAAGCCTCAGCGATGGAAACGGCTAACCAGCAGATAATAACCGCCAAAGCACGCCTTGACCAAGTTCTCTCCCAAGAAGCGCGTAGCAGACAGCGCCTTGAGGAACTGCAACAATAAGTGAACTTAACGCCCCCTCAAATTCAGGCGTTGCAAAGTCAAGTACAAAGCCTCAAAGCCAGTGGTGAAAGCTTAGATCTAACGATTAGTCGCTACCAAAAGCTAGCCGAACAGGGAGCCTATCCCCTAGAAAAGGTTAATGAACTGCAGCGACAAAAGTCAGCCATTGAGGCTCAAGTTTGGCAACAATCGACAGCGGTGGAGATGGCTAAAAAGCAACTGCGCGATGAGCTGAAAGCGCGTCAGGATGAATACGATCGCTTGGTGGCGCAAAGACGAGTTGCCGAACAGGAATCAATGGCGGCGAGAACATCTGTTACTAGTCAGTTACCGCTAGTTGAGACATTACATAAGGAATTGGCGAAGCGTCAGAACCGACAAACTCAAAATCAGGTGTTACGCGCTCCCAAGTCGGGAACGGTGATTACGCAGAACCTGTATCCTCTCAAGGGAAAGACGCTGCAAAAGGGCGAGGCGGTATTGGAGATTGCCGATCCTTCTAAGCTGGTGGCGGTAATTGAGGTGCGTCAGGAAGATGCGGATTTAGTAAAGGCTGGGGCAATTGTGAAGTTCAATCCACCAGAACCAGGATTACCGAGTTTCACAACTCAGATTAAGCAAGTGGTGACGGTATTAGAGCGGGATAAGATGCAGCAAAAGTCGATGTTGCAGGTGATTGCGGTGATTGATTCACAGGGAAATCAGTTGAAGCCAGGGGCGAAGGTTTATGCCAAAATTGCTTCTCCAGAGCCGATTCCTCTGTATGAGAAATGCCGACGGGAGTTTTTCAATTTGTTTAAAGTGCGATCGCTCTAAAATCCTGACTTAAGCAAAACTTGCTCCTCAGATCCCCGACTTCTTGAAGAAGTCGGGGATCTAGTCCAGCTATGATTCCTGTAGGGACGCAGAGCTTAGCGCCCTTACGAATATGAACGCCAAGGGAGATGAGCAGCAGCATGTAGGTAGATACAAGACAAAACTAGACTGGAAGAAGAAAACTATCGTTACTTCTACATCATGCCTGTATTTCGACTTGTGCTACTGCTGGTGGTTTTGAGTGGACTGGCATTATTTATCTTCTCTAATACATCGCCAGTTCTGCCACTAAGCTTTTTGGGAGTGCAAACTGCGCCGTTACCCTTCGCCGCATGGTTGGCTGTAGCGATCGCGGCTGGTTTTATTTCCAGTTGGTTGCTGCAATTTCTCGGCTACTTACGCGCCCGTTACAGCCCAGTTGGTGTTTCCCCAGCCGCGCCATCTCCGAAGCGATCGCGACGCGAGGAACCAAAATACACCACAACCACCCAAACTCGCTACACTCCCCCGGCTTCAGAGCCAGCACCTGTAAACGATCTCTCTGATTGGGAAGTTACAGATAACGATGACTGGGATATTGAAGCACCTCCCGCGCCGTCAACCAGTCCTTTCCCACAACCTCCCGTTCGAGACACAACAAACTACGAAGTTAGGCAAGAACCAAAAACTGTTAACCAATCTGGCTCGGTATATTCTCAAAGCTACCGAGATACCAGAAACTCAAGTGTGGGCAAAACTGAAGATGTTTATGATGCCAACTATCGGTTGATTGTCCCCCCCTATCAAGAAGACTCATCGCCAGAGCGAGAAACAGACGACGAAGATTGGGGATTTGAAGAGGATGATGATGAATTTGACGACTTCGAGGACGACAATAGTCCCTCGCGGCTGTAAAGTGTAAAAATTAAGCTTGCATTAGGAGTTCGCGGGATTGTTGCTTAACATAACCCGCCATTGCTGCTTGCTGTAGCTTCATGAAGGCTTGCATATCTTCTGAGCTATACTTTTGCCTCAGCCCCTGTCGCAGTTGCTCTTCTGCTTCTACTGTTAAATAGCCAGTACAGAGTGCTTGGTTAACAATTTCACTAATTAAATTCATCATTTTCATTATCCAAAGCAACAGCAATTATCTGCAATCAAAGAGTTTCCATCCTTAGCAAAAGAACTTTTAACGTGTTGTGAGTTATGCCTAAGAGTCGATAAGCATTCTCCTAAATTTCATTAATGAAGCTTGTGTGAAATTTTCATAAAAATTTAATGAACTGCTGTTAAACCTAGGATAACTAAGATGAAAACTAATTTCTATTAACGCTTGTTAGCAAATTCGTCATAAATTCACCGCTACTTTGCTAGAAATTCATAACTATTTCGTTAGAATCTAGCGTTGAAAACCTATTTTTTTCAGTGATAGCGGGCAAACATGGTATCTACTGTTAGTCAGGCAGATGGAGATTTTTTAGCCGCCGCCAGCAATTGGGACGTAGAAAAACTCTATGTAGACTTAGCGACGGCAAAGGGAAAAGGATTAACTCCTTTAGAAAAAAAGCTTTTAAGAGGGCTACTTTGTGGCTATAGCCCGGCTGAAATTGCGGAGAAGATTTATAAAAGTCGCAGCAGTAGCGCCGTCCGCGTTTATTTATCCAATGGAGTGTACAAATATATTCAAGAACTATTACAGCAGCAGCAGGGCAAAGATGTATCGGTCAAAAGTTGGAGCCGCGTTACTAACCTACTGGAACAGGCTGGATATAAAATACAGCTAAAAAATCAATCTCAAGCGATCGCTGAGTTTCCCACACCTGAAGCCGAGTCTCACCCATTCGATCTGCTCGTGAATAAATATCAAGCATGGCAAGAGGCAATCGATCTAGACATATTCTACGGACGCCACGATGAACTGGCACAGTTGCAACAGTGGATTGTGGAAGATAACTGCCGCTTGGTGGCAATTTTGGGGATGGGAGGTGTGGGTAAAACTTCCCTAGCAATTAAGCTAGCAGAACTGATCCAAGATGAGTTTGAGTATCTGATTTGGCGATCGCTAGAGCCAGCCCCTAGCATTGAAAGCTTACTAACAGACTTGCTGCTTATTTTTTCTCCAGAGCCAGATACCACCTTACCCACAACAACCGAAGGTCAGATTTCCCGCCTCATCGGCTATTTGCGATCGCATCGTTGTCTGTTAGTCTTCGATCGTGCCGAAGCGGTTTTACGCAGTAACGATTATACAGGTGCCTACCGCGAAGGCTATGAAGACTACGGGCAATTGTTTCGTCGATTGGGAGAAGAATACCATTGCAGTTGCAGTATTCTGACGAGTCGGGAGAACCCCAAAGAAATTGCCTTAAACGCTGGGGAAGAACTACTCGTCCACACTTACTATCTGAGTGGCTTGCAGTCGGGAGAAGCAATTGAACTGCTAATCCTCAAAGGCTTGCTTGGCTCCGATAATGAAAGGCGTTTACTCGTTAAGTGCTACGCTAACAACCCCCTAGCCCTAAAAATTGTCGCCACCACCATCCAGAATCTTTTTGATGGAAGCATTACAGATTTCATGGCAGAAGCCACAATCTTGTTTGGTGATATCTACGCTCTTTTCGAGGAGCAATTTAATCGCCTCTCTGATTTGGAAAAACAGCTCCTGTACGCACTCTTAGTTCACCACAAGTTAATTTCGTTTTGTGGATGGCAGCAGGATGGGGTTTTCAGTATATCCAAGCGGGAGCAGTTGGAAGCGTTGGAGTCTTTGCAGAGGCGATCGCTCTTGCAAAAAAAATCTACCACCTTGCCACAATACCCTCTACTCAAAGTCTACATTGCAGAAAAATTAGCTGAACAGGTGTCGCAAGAAATGAGCAATAAAGCGGTAGCGCAGTTGGTTAGCCATACCATCCTTAGTACCCTACTTAAAGACGAACCTACGAGCTTCACAAGCCCTATAACAGAACAGCGACGCCTTTATTAACCCGCTCCCAAAGGTAGGCTTAAACTTCCCCCACTTGCTGAGGCTGAAGTCGGGGATTTCACTAACCCTAACCTGGCTGTAAGCTGGGAGAGTGACTTAGAGCGAGAGCTTGCGGATCGGTTTTGAGATGACTGACTTGTTAAAGGGACTGAATATATTTCTAATTGGCATCATGGGTGTCGGAAAGACTACCGTGGGCAAGCTTTTAGCCAAGGAGTTTGGCTATCGTTTTTTTGATACCGATGCTTTGGTGGAGAAAGTAGCAGGGAAGACCATCAAAGAGATGTTTGCTACCGAGGGAGAAGCATCCTTTCGGCAATTAGAAAGCCAAGTTTTGGCAGAAGTATCCGCTTGCACCCGATCGAGTATCGCGACGGGTGGCGGTATTGTGTTGCAGCAAATGAACTGGAGCTATCTTCAGCAAGGTTTGGTTGTCTGGCTTGATGCACCTGTAGAGGTGATTGTGGAGCGATTGCAGAAAGATACTAGCCGACCGCTATTACAAGCTGATGACCCCGGCGCACAACTGGAAAAGCTATCAGCAGCAAGACAACATCTCTATCAGCAAGCTGATCTGCATATCCCTGTTGGTGCTAATGACACGCCGGCACAAATCGCCGCGAGAGTGATTGCAGAAATCCCGACGGTACTGAAATCTTCCGAAAATCCGCCATCTTAAGGGCTAAAAGCTGAGGGACGAGCAAACAGATGCTCTGTGTCTCCAATAACTGGTTGTTGACAAATTCATCTGTTTGGTAGCAGCAACCCCTAAAATGTTATGTCAGCATTTGAAACAGGTGCTTCCTAACTGTGAAATTATTTGTTTACCATACGCCCGAATTGACCCCGGATTCTGAAGTTCCGGATTGCGCGATCGCTATTGATGTTTTGCGGGCCACAACCACCATTGCCACAGCCTTAAATTCCGGAGCTGAAGCGGTGCAAGTCTTCAGCGATTTGGATCAGTTGATGCAAGTCAGCCAAGAGTGGCCGGCTGAAAAACGTCTCAGAGCTGGTGAACGGGGTGGGGCAATGGTACCGGGCTGCGATTTGGGCAACTCTCCTTTAGATTGCACCCCAGAACGAATGCAGGGACGGCGGCTTTTTCTCACTACCACTAATGGCACCCGTGCCTTGCAGCGCGTGCAAGAGTCTCCTATCGTGCTAGCCGCTGCTTTGGTGAATCGGGACAGTGCGGTACAGTACCTCCTAGCTCAGCAACTAGAGAACGTTTGGTTAGTGGGTTCAGGCTGGCAAGGGAGTTATTCTTTGGAAGATACAGTTTGTGCTGGGGCGATCGCTCACAGTGTGATGAACGCCAACAATAGCAAATTGGACGATATCGCAGGGAATGATGAAGTGATGGGCGCGATCGCTCTTTACTTGCAGTGGCAAGACCGCTTGCTAGAACTATTCCACCATGCCAGTCACGGCAAACGCCTGCTTCGTCTTGATGGTCACGAAGACCTGAAATACTGTGCCGAAACAGATATTTTAGATGTCTTACCCATCCAGAAAGAACCGGGGGTTTTAGTTAAAAATGACTAAAATCTCCCCACAGATAGAAGTCTGAGGCTATTGCCTTCACAGCTAACTAAAGGCGCTTGAGCAATCACTAAATTTTTAGCGATGTTCTTTCCCGAAACCCTTGATCAGACAGTCAGCAATCCGTTTAGCCGCCCCCGGTTTTCCCAGGCGACGGCGTCCATTTTCTGCAATTAAGTGCAGTCGGTCAGGGTCGCGGAGTAGGGAATGTACCGTCGCTGCCACGGCTGCGGGTTCCTGCACCAGCACCAGGGAGGGGCCGAGTAAGCGAGTTTGGGCTTCGGCGAAAGCTGGGGTAAACTGTGGCCCTTTGCCGGGAATAGCGATCGCGGGTTTTCCTAAACCGACAAATTGTTCGGTTGCCGTACCAGCCATGGCAATCGCCAAGTCAGCTTTAATTAAGCAATCGTTGTAGGCATTTTTGGTCAGTACCAGCGTGGCGTTTTTCTGGGTAAAGGCGATCGCCTCCGGGTCTTCTACTTCCGTATTTGAGGCGACCTTGGCTTGCTGATGCCAACCGTAGGCTTCTAGCACTCGACGCAACTGATCAAAACTTAATGCCGGAGCGATCGCACCTAAAAATAATAGCGACCGCTCAGAGAAGCTATCCAGTAGCTCTGCTACTGCTCGGATAATCACCTTCCAGTTTTCCTCAGCTTCTGGAGGACGCGAACCGGGGAGCAGCGTTACAACTAGCGATCGCTGAAGTTCTTTAATTTCGGCATCGGGTTGATAAAAAATTGGGGCGGAGTTATCTAACTCAATGCCATCCATCATCGGATTACCGAGATCAAACGCCGGAATCGACCACTGTTGTAGTGTTTCAGCCGTCAGCGTATCTCTAGGAAACACGGCTTTACAGCGGCGTTGACTCATCAACCAGCGCTCCCAAGGATGATAAACTGACCCAGACCAACCCTCCAGCGCCGGACGGTTCGGTAAGCGTCCCGCTTCATCACGCAGATAATACTCTGACTTCGCCGTCCCTACAAAAGCATAGTCAGCGCCACTGAGCCATGCAAATAATAAGGGCACAATATCCCCCACCGCCAGCACTACTCCCCCTTGTTTTGACCAGCGCCGCACCGCTTTAAATTGAGCCAAGGTGAGTTGCAGTAAGCCACCGCGCACATCGCGCAGCAGTTGTTGCCCTTCCATATAAATAAATCCGCCCGAAGGCATCGTTTGCACCGGGCCAATAATGGGTATTCCTAACTGGCTGTAGGCATATCCCTCACCGACTAAAGGCAACGCCACCAGTTCTGGCGCAGTCTTATGAAGTTGCAATTCTTGGCAAATTCGGACGGCGATCGCATCCTCCCCGTGACCGTTACTGAGGCAAAGTAACTGCAAGTTCTCTTACTCCCAAGCGACTCTCATACAAGAACATGCCCTATTTCCTATCTGGGAAGCAAGGGATCTGGCTGTTTCTGGAGAAAATTTTGCTCCTACTACGACTGTACATTAAGGAAAATTTAGGGCTTAGGCAAGGGGTGAGTCCTGAGTTTTATCTTTCCATCACCTCAAGATCCGCCACCTCTAAGCGTGACAGAAAGTCCCCTAGACAAGCGCTACAAGTCTTTGGGGCGGCTTTTGTGGCGATCGCCTGAGGGCAAGTTTAATCAAAAATTCTGTACCTTTGCCAGGAGAGGAGGTACATTGCAGTTGCCCTCCGTGTTTTTCCACCACAATCTGGTAACTAATTAACAATCCCAGTCCGGTACCTTTCCCCATTGGTTTAGTGGTGAAGAAGGATTCAAAAATGCGATCGCGCACTTCCTGAGTCATCCCCGATCCATTGTCAGTAATGCTAATAATCGCCTGCTCATCGACAATTTTTGTGCAAATCCGAATTGTCGGGATACCCCTACTTTCTCGCCTCCCCCCACTCCTGCACCCCTCTTCTAAGGCATCAATAGCATTGGCCAAAATATTCATAAATACCTGATTGATTTGATTGGCGTAGCACTCAACTGAAGGGATCTTGCCGTAGTCTTTAATAATCTGAATCTCAGAGCGGTCGGCTTGGGCTTTGAGGCGGTTGTGCAAAATCAGCAGCGTGTTGTCCAGACCCTGATGAAGATCGACTGAATGCATCTTGGCATCGTCCATGCGGCAAAAATTTTGCATCGAAAAGACGGTTTCACAAATGCGATCGGTGCCCAACTTCATTGAAGAGAGCATCTGCGGTAAGTCTTCCACCAAGACATCTAGCTCAATGGCTTCCATTTGGGCTTCGATATCCGTACCGGGATTGGGAAAGCACTGTTGATAACGACGCAATAAATCGAGTAAATCTTGAATATATTCAGTGCTGTGAATGAGATTACCGTAGATAAAGTTAAGGGAGTTATTAATTTCGTGAGCCAAACCTGCGGCTAGCTGACCTAAGCTAGACATTTTTTCCGCTTGAATCAATTGAAGTTGAGTTTGCTTCAAGCGCTCTAACGCTACTTCTAACTGTTGGGTTTGAGCCGCTGTGTCGATCTTTTTCTCTACGCGACTTACAGATAATTGATAGTAGTTGAGAACAAATCGGCTGACTAAAAGTAAGGAAATCCCCGCAGCAACCACACTGATTAATAGTGAAATTAGCCCAGTTGGCAAATCGTACATTGTCGGTAGTGGCAGGCGAAAGAGGAACCTTCCTGCACCGTACAACAGCCAAATCCCCACTCCCATACTGATAGCCCCACCGAACTGCCAACTGATGCGATTTGATGGCTTGGCGGTGACGATTTGCCTAGCTAAAACAATAAGAAGGTGAGCGGTAACAGTGGCAATTAAGAATGAAAGCAACACAAGGCGCAAATCATCGCCGCCAGGAATTGCTAAGTCACTATGGCTCATCAATTGTCACTCCTCTAGTTAATCAGTGCCGAAATTTTTGCTGCGCCGATTAGCACCTCAAAGCAGAATAGATCCATTAGAGACGAGAATTGCAAAGTCTCAGCTCCTATAAGTAATTCTTACTTGATCTATAAGCTTTGCTTGTCACGATGCAAAGGACTTTGTCCTACTAGTCCGGCAACATTCTTCTTTAATTTAGTAGATGCTTAGTACTCGCAATAGCGAGTTGAGTTAGAGCTGATGACTCTTTTGCTTTTTATGTGCTTTTTAAGCTTATTACAGAAAATTTGTCTGATCATTTTTCTACCGGGATGACTAAGTAATTTCATCAAATCTTTAAATTTCTCTACCCAAAAAAGTACGTAATTTTACAGATCGCCAATGGAACCAAATTGGTGTAAAGAGCAACAATCGTGTGGCAGCTTTTGAGGTGGCACAGGTCATGGAACATAACCACCAGCACGAGGGTCAATTTCCCCTAAAGATAAAGTAAATCCCCGTAAATATGGAGCGAGGCGACCCTATATGCGTGTCTCATCTATGCGTGTCTCATCTATTGCAATTTCTACCTTGGCAGCCCTGGCAGCAGGGGAGTTAAGCCATCAGGCGATCGCGGCTCGTCCGGATATCCAAGCCGATACTCCGAAGCTGTCTGTTGATAACTATGTAGTGCCCACAGATGTTGCTGTAACGCCTGCACCCTCTACCGCTGTTGCCTCTCCAGAGGTTGTGGTAATGCCAGAATTTGCCCCAGCACAATCTTCGTCTTTGGTAGCAAAATCTGCCGCCGAGCCGATAGCTGTGACGGCAACCCCTACCAACGCTCCTCTAATTGCTCAGTCCACTCAAAAACCTGCTAACTCAGGTCGGACGAGCAATGTCGTCATCCCGACGACTCCCGTACCGCGAGTCAGAACACCCGTTCCCACGACTAACCCAGTTGTCCAATCCCCCGGAATACCGAGCATTACAAATGATCTAGCCGTAACGGCGCTAGATGTGCAGATTGCCGGGGCGACACAGGAGTTGCAGCAAGTCATCCGCAATACCATTCAGACGCGCCCTGGCGGTCAGACTTCGTCCAATCAGTTGCAAAATGATGTTAGCGCGATTTTGAATACGGGCTTTTTTGCCGATGCGCGGGTCAATACCACCAATCAGCAGACAGGCGTGAATGTGGTGTTTGAAGTGCAACCTGTGGTGTTGCGATCGCTCCAACTTTCCGGTAACAAAGTCCTTACCCCGGCTGTCGCTAACTCGATTTTCCAAGCCCAACTAGGAAGCCCCATTAGCCCCAATGGCATCCGTCAGGGTATCCAACAACTCACTCAGTGGTATACGGATAACGGCTACGTTCTGGCACAGGTCGTAGACGCCCAACCCACAAGCAACGGTGTCCTCCAACTAGCTGTGGCGGAAGGAGTGGTTGGCAAGATAAATGTCCGCTTCCTAGATAAAGAAGGGGATGCCACGAACGGGCGCACGCGTGAAAATTTTGTGCGCCAAGAACTCCAACTGAAACCCGGTGAAGCTTTCCGCCTAGATGTCGCCAGAGCTGACTTACAGCAACTCTATCGATCGGGCTTATTTGACAACGTTAATATTGCCTTGGACGGCGATGCCAGAAAGGTCGATGTTACCTACGACCTCACCGAACGACCAGCAAGGGCAGTTAATGTCGGCGGGGGTTACAGCGACAACTCCGGGATATTTGGCACCATTAGCTACAAAGATCAGAACTTCGGTGGGATTAATCAGCGGCTAGGACTAGATGTTCAAGCCAGCCCTCGCGATCTCCAATTTGAGGGCAACTTTACGGAACCCTACCGCGCCAGCCAGCCGGAGCGACCCGGCTATAACGTTAATGCCTTCCGGCGTCGTTCTACCTCTTCCACCTTCGATGGCGATGTGACCTTAGAAGGAGGCGACCAACCACGAGAAGGACAGTTTGGTGGCGGAATTTCCTTGCAGCGTCCGATAGATGGCTGGGATACTACGGTGGGCTTGAACTACACCCGTACTAGTATTCGTGATGGCGAAGGGAATATTCGCGCCGTTGATGAACAGGGCAATCAGCTTTCTTTTAGCGGGACTGGAATTGATGACTTAGTCACCGTCTCCGCAGGCGTAACGCGAGATCAACGCAACAATATCGTTAATCCCACCTCCGGCAGTATTCTCAAATTCAGCACCGAACAATCCGTCCCGATTGGCAGTGGCAACATATTGATGAACCGCCTCCAAGGAAGCTACACCCAGTATGCCCCCGTTGACCTAGTCGGAGGAAAAGACCAGGAAGTTTTAGCCTTAAATGTCCAAGGGGGAACGACGATTGGTGACTTGGCACCCTACCGAACCTTTAATCTCGGCGGTCTAAATTCCGTCCGGGGTTACGGTACGGGAGATGTTGGTAGCGGTCGCAGTTATGTTTTGGCTTCGGCAGAATACCGTTTGCCCCTGTTTAATCCCGTTGGGGCTGTCCTGTTTGCTGACTTTGCCTCTGATTTAGGCTCTGGCGATACCGTACCGGGAGAACCAGGAGTAGTGCGTGATAAGCCTGGAGTTGGTTTTGGCTACGGTGCCGGATTACGAGTCAATTCACCCATTGGCATTCTCCGGGCGGACTATGGCTTCAATGACCAAGGTGAAAGCCGACTCCAATTTGGTTTGGGTCAGCGATTTTAGTAAATGTCAGGATTTGGGGTTTTAGCGGTTAGGCTGGGGACGACCTTACCTTACCTATGGGCTGGCGACTGGCACAATAGCCTAGTCTAAAATCAAACGTTTGAAATCGCAAGCCTGACAATTTATGAATACCATCATCGGCAAAACTTTACAGGGAAGCAAATACACTCTCGAACAGGAATTAGGACGTGGTGGCTTTGGTGTAACGTTCAAAGCAACTCATCACTACCTGCATCAATCATTGGTGATTAAAACTCTCAATGAGTCCATGCATCTGCATCCTGACTTTTCCCGCTTCCAACGCCAGTTTCAAGATGAAGCTCGGCGTTTAGCGCTGTGCATTCACCCCAACATTGTCCGCATCAGCGACTTCTTTATCGAAGCGGGGTGGCCCTATTTGGTGATGGACTATGTTGCAGGTCAAACATTGCAGAGTGTTGTCGCCTCTGGTAAACCCCTGAGCGAGGAAAAAGCAATTCACTATATCCGGCAGATTGGGGAAGCCTTGAAGGTGGTGCATAGCAACAGTTTGCTGCATCGGGATATTAAGCCAGATAACATTATTCTGCGTCAAGACACCGATGAAGTCGTCCTGATTGATTTTGGGATTGCGCGGGAATTTACCCCCGATACAACTCAAGTTCATACCAGTATTGTGTCTGAGGGGTATGCCCCGATTGAGCAGTATTTAAGCCAAGGGCATTACACCCCAGCCTCCGATGTCTACGGGTTAGCGGCAACGCTGTATGCGTTGTTAACCGCACGGGTGCCTGTGAGTGCCACATTACGCGATCGCCAACCCATGCCCGCTCCCCGCGATCTGCAACCGGAGTTGAGTGTGGCGACAAATCAAGCGGTGATGCGCGGGATGGCAGTTGAGGCGCGTTACCGACCTAGCAGTGTCGAGATGTGGCTTTCCTTATTACCTGTCCCTCAAGATCTCCCTTATAGTCGTGCTAGCAAGGAACTTCAACGCCCTCAAACCGGAGCAACCACTCCCTTGATTCCTCCATCCCCTACTCCCCCAGCTATCCCCAAGCACAATAAAACTCTTCTGGGGGGACTCTGGTTCGGTGGATTAGCCGCGATCGCCGCCGGGATTTCCTTAGCATTTGGAAGCGGGTTTTATCAGTCTTCACCACCTACCGCCGAGCCGATACCGGAATATCCCAGCAACGAAGACATCCCACCCAGCCCAGAACCCGTCGAAGAAGCTCCATCTCCCCCTAAGGTTCCTCGCCTGCAAAGACCACAGCGCCGCCGGACTGCTCCGCCTCGCACCTCCCAACCCTCAACTTCCAGGAAGGCTCCTACCTCCCAACCCTCACCAGAGTCTGTTGAGGCACCTGTACCTGCACCGGAAGCTTCCCCATCCTCCTCCCCTGTCCCACAAACAACGCCGTCGCCGTCGCCTTCACCTTCACCTTCACCGCCATCACCTTCCCCAGAGACGCCTCCCCCGTCAGACGCAGTGAGTGAACCCGCGCCTGTTGAGGCTCCTCCTGCTCCCCAAGCCCAAGAGGGTGGGGAAATTCAAGGGGAGGTAAAACAGAACAAAGAAAAAAGTAATCAGGAAAAACCTGAAAAACCGAAGGGTCAGGAAAAGAAGAGTGACGATGACTAACACTTCCCATGCAGGCAGAGTAGAGGCGATCGCTTCAATGTTCCGTAGCGATCGCCTCTCCTGCTCAACAATTACCCAACTGAGAATTGAAAAAATTACCGCCCTTAGCGTTCAGGTACGGTTGTATCCCCAAAAAAGTAGGGCGATCGCCACTTATATAGCTTTTCTTTAACAGCTGCCAAGTCAAACAATTGACTATAATAAAAACATAACAACCACATGGGGCCTTAAAGGTTTCGACGGGATGGTGAACGCCGCCCCGTGATACAGGTCGAGAGTGAGTCTTCTCTCGGAAATACCGGACTCAAAAAAAACGTAACTGCGAACAACATCGTTCCCTTTGCTCGTAAATCAGCTCCTGTAGCTGCCTAAAAACCTCTTATAGGTTCGAGCGTCTGTAGTTTGACTCCGTTAAAGATTACAGACAAACCCCAACGGATGCACTCTGAAAGCTGCCTTTGGTCGGCTCAAGAGTAAAGACCTTCACCAAAGCATCCTGTCATCCGGGATAATGGATGGTTCCCGCCTTGAGGATTAGATAGGCTAAACCTGTGAATGAGCGCTAGGTCAATATCCATTTCGGACACGGGTTCAATTCCCGTAGGCTCCACTTAAAACTTCAATCGCCACCTGCTACACAAACGTAGAGGTGGCGATTGTTTTTGGGCTGTCGAGCAAAAGGTATTTAATCCTTATCTCAGGGTTCAGCTAGAGAAAGAGTATCACCCTCTCTTCCTAACTCAGACATGACCTATGGCGTCAAAGATGCACCTTACCATCAGGCATTATTGTCCCTAGGAAGTTTACTTGGCAGAGATTTGCTTCACTCAGTTCAGCTTCGTAGAGATTTGCCTCACTCAAGTTAGCGCCTCTGAAGTTTGCACCTCTAAAACTCGCCCCTCTCAGGTCAGCCCCCGTGAAATTTGCTCTACTCAGATTAGCCCCTCTGAAGTTTGCCCCGCGCAAGTCAGCCCCAGCGAGATTTGATGAGCAAAGGTTCGTCCACCGGAAATCAGCCTTGTAAAGGTGAGCCTCGCTGAGGTTGGCTCCAAAAAGATAGGCTCGACTCAGGTGAGCTTCGCTCATATTTGCCTTATGGAGGTTAGCCTTGTACAGGTAAGCTCCCATCAGTTCCGCATCGTGAAGGTTGGCACTATTAAGGTGAGCGTGGTTGAGGTGAGCGGCAACCAGGTTAGCATTGTTCAAGTTTGTCCGTGTCAGCCTTGCTCCACTGAGGTCAGCGTCTCTCAAGTTCGCTCCTCGGAGGTTAGTTCCGATCAGATTTGCCTCGCTCAGGTCAGTACCTCTGAGATTTACTCCTCTCATGTCAGTACCGACAAAATTGGCATCCCTCAGGTCAGCCCCTCGCAGGTTAGCGTCGATCAACCTGGCATTGATTAATGCAGCGCCTCTGAGATTGGCATCAACCAACTCTGCGGCGTGGAGGTTGGCATTACTGAGGTTAGCGTTGCTGAGGTCGGCGGCAATTAGTCTAGACTTCTCTAGATCGGTTTTTTTGAGATTCGTCCCTTGGAGATTGGCTCCTCTGAGGTTTGCCCCGGCGAGATCAGCTTCGCTTAAGTCGGGTTCAACAGTCGGGTTTTTTGTTCTCCATTCAATCCATCTAACTGCACCTTGCTGGAGTAGCGCTAGATGCTCTGTATTTGCCATCACGGGTTTCCCTTGCTGAATCGATCTGAAGAAAGAACAATTTTGTTCAACGGATTTGGTAGGTGTTAGAGAGCTTTCATTTTCCCCATCGGAACTCTACTCATTACTATCGGGGGGAGGATTTTTTCTCCCAGACACGCCTTCCATCGCTGCCAGCGCCGCTTGCGATCCGGCGATGATGTCCCGTTCGGCTCCACCCAAGTAGAGGCGTCCAAAGCTGCCAACCGCCTGCACCTGAAGAATATTAATCAAAGCCGCTTTTTCTGCTTCATTTGCGGCTAAGGCAGCGTAGGCAGCGGGTTGCACTTCTAAGACATACAACGCTTGCCCCGCCAGAAGCAACTGTCCCCGACGGGTACGATTGATTAGTTGGGTTTGGTGGGCATCGATATTACGGATAATTTGGCTAGAAACAACCCGCGGTTTAAGACGTTCTTCTTTGGTAACTCCGAGAGCCTCTAGAATCGCCATCCCGGCTGCCCGCGTTTCTCCCTGGCGGCTGGAATGAACTTCTAAAAGACCATAAAGTCGTTCAACAACCTGTACTCCGGGACGAACAACAGCGGCTTTCAGGGCAACATCAGTGATGCGGTTAATTTCAACACCGGGGGAGATTTCAATCCACAGTGACGTATCTCCGGGTAAGGGCAAAAACCCTAGCGCTACCGTCCCCATGTAAGCGGCGTGCTGCGGTTGCAAGCTGTCGAGATGGACGTAACTGCGTAGTTCTATTCCCAAGATGTGAGTCTCCGTAGGTTGGGGAAAAACAATGAAAGCTGCAACATCTGAGTTTACCGTGTGGTGGAATCTTAATAAATCGTCATCGTAGGGAATAGCACTTTCCAGTGGCGATCGCAACGACTCTTGAAGCGTCTGAACCTCTTAGCAAAACGATCCGGACTATTTCGTTCTTGGTAGAAAAGATTATTGGATAGTAAATTCACACTCTTATCGCTGGAGTAAGTTAATTGCCACTTTTTGCTACTCAATCTTTTTGTGTGGCACTTGTTTAATCGATTTATTTAAAGAGAAAGAGGGAGAGAAGAAAAGTTATGGTGATGCACCCGGCATTTTGTAATGGTGTGACTGCTGAGGGCCCCAAAATCGAGATTACTCAGGAAGGATTGCGCTCTATCCTAAATCAGATAGAAGCTGACTTGCAGAGGAGCGAGGTTTACCGCCGTACGATGGCTGGGTTGCAGACAATGCTAGGGGAGGCATCTAGCACTGCCCAAATTTTAGTCAAGGCAGTCGGGCGAGAAGCGGTTCGGTTAAGTTTTCAGCAGTTTGCCAAACAATACAAGGTTGTTCCTGTTTCCGATCAAAAAGTGGATGACCCTCAAGAAGAGGAGATAGAGGCTCCGGAGTTGATGACAGAAAATCCGGTCGAAACTGAGTCTGTTTCCCGTCCAGAGGCTGTTGAAGAGATTTCCCCACTTGAGACTACTAATAATAATGTGCTGGGTTTAATCAGCAGAGCGATTGGTGAGACGAAACCCTCGAAGAAACTCTCGAAAGCCCAACTCGCGGCACAAATTGCCGATCAAGAGCGAGCAGACTGTCTCCGCCAAATCGGTCAAGAACTCAAAGCGGCTCGTCAAGCTCGTTCGCTAGGTTTGGAACAGCTTCACCGTCTGACATTGGTGCCAATACATCACATTGAGGCACTCGAAGCTGGTTCTATAGAGGAGTTGCCAGAAAATATTTATATTCGTGGTTTTATTCGTCGCCTTGCCAATGCTCTAGAGTTGGATGGAGAGGCGATCGCATCTTCCCTACCCGCGCCCGATCCCGTTAAGTCTGTAGTCCCCTCCTGGTATCGGGGTGAAACAAGCTCTGGCTCGGGATTTCAACTGAGTTCTATGCACTTGTATCTCGGCTACGCCGCCTTGATGGCAGGTGCGGTTGGCGGACTTGCCCTAATGACAAACCCATCAAAACCGGGAGAAACCGTCACCCCAGAGCCAGCTGATTCATCCCAAGCCACTATGTCTTCTGTTTCCCGTGCAGATTCTACGAACAAACCCGGACTAAATGCCAAAACGGGCACAACGGCGGGAGCTGATATTGCTCCACCAGAGGTGTTTCACTATTAGTGGTTGGGGGTAATGGGGGTATCGGTTGATCGAAGAGCGAGCTTGACGAGCCATTAGCGATCGCCAATTCACTCCCCACTAAATCACCAGATTGTCGCGATGGATCACCGTATCTGCTCCGGCGTAGCCGAGAATGGCGGCGATTTCTTCTGATTTGTGTCCCCGGATTCGCTGAAGTTCGCTACTGCTGTAGTTAACTAGCCCTCTAGCAATTTCGCTCCCGTTGCGATCGCACAGTTGTACGGCGTCCTGACTCTGAAACTCCCCTTCAACGGCTGTAATTCCCGCCGCTAACAAAGACTTGCTTCCCTGACAAATGGCAGTGACGGCTCCCTCATCGAGATACAGTTTCCCCGCAGGGACTAGCCCGTAAGCAATCCAGCGCTTACGGGCATTTCCTGTACGCGGTTGAGCGGCAAACTGAGTGCCGATGGGTTCTCCTTGAAGAATCTTGGGAATATTCGATGGGTGTTGTCCATCGGTAATCACCATTTTTACCCCAGTGCTGGTGGCAATGCGAGCCGCCTCAATTTTGGTCACCATGCCGCCTGTTCCCCAGTGAGAACCTTGAGCGCCAGTTTTCACCTGGAGTTCTTCTAGTTGCTCTATGCGGTCAATCAGAGTGATGGGCTGAGCATCGGGATGAAAGCGAGGGTCAGCAGAATACAGTCGGTCTACATCGGTGAGTAGAAATAACCAGTCCGCTTCAATTAAGCTGGCAACGAGTGCTGAAAGGGTATCGTTATCACCAAATTTCAGTTCATCGACGGCGACGGTGTCGTTTTCATTCACCACAGGGATGACACCCAGTTGCAGCAGTTCCTGGAAGGTAGCGTAGGCGTTGACGTAGCAACTGCGTTGCACAAAGTCGCGACGCGTTAGGAGAACTTGCGCGATGGGTTGTTGCAGGGTGGTAAAAAAGTCATCATAAATTCGCATTAAGCGTCCCTGTCCGACGGCGGCTACTGCCTGCTTTAATGCCATGGTGCGGGGGCGTGAGGTTAAGCCCAGTCGCGCTGCGCCAATCCCCACCGCACCGCTAGAAACGAGTACGACCCGATGACCTGCTACACGCAGTTGAGTCAGGGTTTCTACGAGGGCGGCAATGGTCGATAGGGCGAGTTGACCCGTTCCAGGGCGGGTCAGACTGGATGTGCCAATTTTGACAACAATGGTTTGGCTCATAAAGTCGTTAAAGAGCGCCATGCTCCCAACGCGAAGGAACTGGCGCTCTCAAGAATTATTACAACTGGTTTTATTATGTTTAGGGTCTTTATATAGGCTGACCCCAATTGACCGATACCTATAATGCCAAACATTTTATAAAGGTAAGGATTTTCATAATATTTTCTTTAGATTTCAGGTTTAGGAATTGTCAAAATTGTTCTAGTTGTGTTGCTTGTCATGGATGGACACTCCCAAAGATTGAGTCAGCCAGACTTCAAAGTCGCGGATGGGGTGAGAGGCAACGGTGGCATTAGGATCGACCATCGGCTCAACGAGAATCGTGAACATTCCCAACCGATTGCCAGCTAAGACATCGGTAAAAAGGCGATCGCCCACCATTGCCACATGCTCGATTTCCAGATTCATCGCTGCTGCGGCTTGGCGCAACTTACGCCGCGAAGGCTTACGAGCGCCCAGAATAAAGGGCAGATCTAAACCGCGAGCAATGCTGCTAATGCGGGATTCACTCAAGTTGTTGCTGACTAACCACAAATCGGCAACTTGTCTAATCTGTTCCACCCACTGTGCCAGTTCCGCAGACACTTCCTTAGAACGCATTGGCACCAAGGTTTCATCCACATCAAGGATTAAACCGCGAAGCTGATATTTTTTCAGCAGCTCAGGAGTCAGATTTAAAATCGACCCATCAAGAATTAAATCAGGTTGTAAGTCGTCTAGAGAAAACATTAGTAATTTTTAGTCAATGGTCAATACTGCCATTGTAGAGATTGGAGAGTGGGGATTGAGGGGAAGCGCGGGAGCAGAGGAGCAGGGGAGCAGGGGAGCAGGGGTGCGGGGGTGCGGGGGAGCAGGGGAGCAGGAGAGCAGGAGAGCAGGGGAGAGGAAGAGAACCAATAACCTCTTTCACCCTTCACCCTTCATACTTCACCCTTCATACTTCATCCTTCATACTTCATACTTCACCCTTCATACTTCCTCCCCCATTGCTAAGGAGACGCCTTGGGCTGGGCTTGCCGTTGCTGGCGGATGGCATTTCTGGCGGCTTCATGTTCTTCTAGAGTCTTGCTGAAGACGTGAGTACCGTCGTAGCGGGCGACAAAAAAGAGGTAATCGGTATTTTCTGGGGAGAGTGTCGCTTTTAGGCTGGCTAAACCGGGGCTAGCAATGGGAGTCGGTGGGAGTCCAGGGTTAAGGTAGGTATTGTAGGCAGAGGGAGTTCTAACTTGGTTATAAGTCAGGGGTTGGTCGGCTGTCTGGCGAATGCCCAAGCCGTACTCAACGGTAGGATCGGTTTCCAGTCTCATCCCGCGCCGCAAGCGGGATGAGAAAACCCCAGCGATGGTATTCCGTTCCGTGGGGATAACGGCTTCTTTTTCCACAATGCTTGCTAATGTTACCCACTGGGGAAAGGTAAGATTGGTTTGATTTTGACCTTGTTGGTATAAGGGCAGTGCCACCTGCTCAAATTGGTTTAGCATCTGAGTGATCACGAGTTCTGGCGTCACGCGATCGCTCGGCAGTTGGTAGGTATCAGGATACAAATAGCCTTCTAGGTGGGGCAACCCCTTGGGCAACCAGGGGTACTTGTCTTCAGGAATCTGACTGGCTGCATTGAGAAATTCTTGGGCGCTGAAGTATCCCAAGGATTCAAAGTAGGTCGCCATCTGAGTCAGCGACCACCCTTCAGGAATTGTGAAGGCTAGTTGCGTCACTTCGCCAGTCCAAATTTTGTCGGCGATCGCAGGTAAGGGCTGATTGAGCGACAACTTATAAGTTCCAGCTTTGAAGCCTCCCTGCCTATCTCTAAGCTGCATCCAGTACGCCCAAAGCTTCCAAGCCTCGGCAGAACGTATTACCCCAGATGCTTGCAAATCCTTACCGATCTGCTGTGTTGGTGTTCCGGGGGGAATTTGGATTTGCACAATTGGCTCAACGGCTGAGTTGGCTTGTGTTTCTGCAACAGGTGCTTTTGCCCAGCTCCACCATGCCCAGCTCTGCCAAGCACATATACCCACCACTACAGGCAAAATTGCCAAATAGTAAGACCACTTAGAAATATTTCTGACTGTCATACCTGATTTAATAAACAACCACGCATCACAAAAAGTGCAATCATCAAGAATTTAGCGAGAGCTAGACTGGCTAAGAAAAACTCTCTTTTTAGCGTCTAAGCGCCTCTTTCTACTCTAGTTCGTCAAATAGCAGGTCTTCCAGTAACGGCTGTACTTTTTTAAATTCTTCTGGGGATAGCAATTCCGGTTTACCGGATGAATTTCGCTTGGCAAAAAATAGCAAGGGATCGAGGGGAGTGTAAATGCCGTATTCCTGCTCTTCGTGGTAAAAGCTTGCTAGGAGTTGTAGTTGCTCTGGCTCTAGTTCCGCATTCTCTTCCTCGATTTCGATTGTGAGAATATCCTCCTCTTCAACTGCAGGTAGTTCCCCCGCTACCGTGAGGGTAAATGCCGTGCGCTTAAGGGTAAGATTTTGCTCGGCGAGTACCGCTTGTGCATCGCCAAAGATCGCATCAATCTCTTCATCGTCTTCGAGTAAAATTGCTTCCTCGGATTCTTCATCGTCCCAGGCAACAATTTCAACCGGAGAGTCTACTGGTAAAAGAAGTAAGTACTCCGTATCTTCGATATCCAAGGAATGCTCAATGTAACAATCTAGCGATCGCCCAGCCGCATCGTTGAGCGTGACGCTTTCGTTACCAGATTGCCCATTCTCCTGGGGGTCTTGAGATGAGAACATGGCAGATAGTTATGCTGCAATAAACAAAAAAACAACCATCTCCGGCGTACTTAGACGCTTAGGAGTAAGTTGCAAACTTCAGAATATCACGCGGCAAGAGTTCATAGCGCTCAGTTAGCCGCTTTCCATTCACTGATTATCTTTCCTGAGTCCTGGGTAAGTTAAGGGACGAGAGTTTCGCTCTCACTCTCGCCCCCCTTTAGAAAACCCCTCGCCTTTTGCCTGGCGCTCCTTCCTAACAAGCAAGAAGATTTTTGCCCAGCAGCACTAATGAAGCCCCAATCTTACTAATAACTTACCCTGCTAATACTGGCTCCTCCGTAGGTTGAGGCATCTCCTCCTCAATAATTGGTTTTCGAGACTTTAAGTCAAAGCGGTAGCCGTGGGGAAGAATGTGCAGCTTAACGTTGCAAAGCGCCAAGTCTTCATCTCGCAAAATTTTGTGCAAATTGCTGTAAGTTAGGTCTGCAACATCGATTACTGTGACGGCACCTTCACCAACGACTTCTGCCTCATTCCCTTTCACAGCTAGGGCTGTGTTTTCATCGATGCCAAATGCCAACGTGGCTGGCTGCTGGGCGACGGCGGCGAGTAAACGTCCGATGCGTCCCCGTTGAGCGAAATGCTGATCGATGACGATACCGGGAAGGAAGTTCATCCCCGGTTCCATATCTACGATTTCCACTCGCGGATTAGTTTCGGAGTCTCCTTCAACGATCATCATGTCTGGCATCATGGCAGCTCCCGCACTGGTACCACCAATCACTAGTCCTTCGGAGAACTTTTTATGGAGTAGCTTGTCAATCTCTGTGTCTTTCAGAATATTGGTAATGCGAGCTTGATCACCACCTGTAAAGAACACTCCACTTGCTTTATCGATCGCTTCTAAAGAATTTGAGGCATCGGCATCTTCTCGATAAACGGTATCAACAATCCGAACGTTTTCAACGCCTAACCGTTCAAAGGTTCTGATGTAGTCATCTCCCGTTTCCCGTGGCAGCTCTGTTGCTACAGTCATTACAACAATTCGTGCTTCTAAACCTCCAGCACGACGAATAAATTCACGCAGAATTTTACATTCTCCGTCTCTATCTTCCGCACCACCAATAATTACCAATTGTCCGCAGGATTCACTCAAGGCCATACTGCCCCCAGCTCTTAGTTAAATAATATACTTTAATAATGTTTGATAAATTAGCTGCTTAAACCCACCAATTGGTAGATTTCTATACAGAAAATTACGGTGGTTTTGTATACAATAAGAAGTTGCACTTTTTTAAACTAAGTTTGAATACTTAGTAATGCTCGTGTAGCAGCAAGGGAGATGGGGAGCAGCGATAATGCTATTCATACTTTCTTCCTTACTGAGGATTCACCGACTCAGAACTCTACCTTCTCCCCAACCGCCAATTATCTCATCCTAAAATGTAAGAGTGAGCGTTAAAAAAGACCCCGTTTCCAGGGTCGATTTATGCTTAAGGTTTGACTCAAGAATTATTTAAAGAATTATTAAACTACATTGCCTAAATCGAGTTGAGCGAAAACTTAGGTAGCATCGCCGACTAAGATTAAGTTACTTAACAAAAACCGAGCGCGTTCTAAAGAGAAATGTCTCGGTTTTCCCTTGTAGACAATCTGATACTCATCATTATCGGGACCGTCCCCATAACCAGAAATTAGGTTTCGAGCGAAAGCTTCCTGAGCAAGGTTTCTAACTTCATTTCTGAGAGGAGTTTCGGTACTATTCATAGCCTGATGTCTCCTAAAGGCCTTTCGATCTTTATTGAATCTTTATTGAGCCTGCTTTTACACCTCTCCAAAGTTGTAACTTAGAATACAAAAGCTCTGTCTTCCGAAATCCTCCCGACGATGGGATGGTAGTAGAACTGAAAAATGAAGAAATTTTACGCTCGAAATTTCTTTCAAAATTCGGAGAGACAGTTGCTTAAAATTGAAGCCATCTCGGAATATTTAGGCTCTTAAGCCATGAAATACACTGTCGAGCAGTTGGGGTGAGGCGATCGCTATGAGTACGTTTGAAAAAAGTAGTTGGGGATGGCAGATCTCCCAGATGCAACAGCGAGTGCTCCAGTGGTGGGAGTGGCAAGTTTCCCGGTTTAACTCGAATCTGCCAGAAGCCTCGCTACCGGATTGGCTGACTTCCCCACTGCTGTGGCGGGTTGTCCAAATTGTGTTTTGGGCGATCGCTATATTACTGATCGTTTGGACAGGTTGGCAGATTTGGCAACGATTGCGTCCTTATATTCATTCCTTGGGAACGCAGATTGACCGAGCTACGAAGGCAACAACAACATCAGGACGTGAGTTATCGGTGGCTGATTGGTTGCAGCGATCGCAAAAATTTCAATCAGCGGGTAATTACCAAGAAGCCTGTCGCTGTCTTTATTTTGCCATGCTACAGCGGTTAAACGACCGGGAAATTGTCCCGCTCGAATTTAGTCGCACTGATGGTGAATATCTGCGATTAATCCAGCAATTACCGCAGCCGCAACCTTACCGAATTTTGCTTGACACCCATCAGCGGTTATTTTTTGGTAAAGGAGAAGCCTCTCGTGCAGTTTTCGAGCAGTGTCAGCAAGCGTATCGGGAAATTGAGGTTTTATGAAGGTGCGATCGCGGCGGTTATGGGTACTAGGAGCGATGGTAGCGGCACTAATTTTGATTACCCTGTTTGCTGCTCCTAACAATGGTTCCCTTAATAGTGGTTCTACCTATGGACGCGCTCCCCATGACTACGGAGCATGGTATGCGTTTATGGAAAAACGGCAGGGTTCTATTGAGCGTTGGCGAAAACCTTTTGAGGATTTGGCGGATCAGGAGGATAGCGAACGTCCGATGACACTGTTGCGCGTCAACAGTTCTTTGACAAAAAAAGAAATTAGTGATGCAGAAAGGGATTGGGTACAAAAGGGCAATACCCTGATCGTTTTGGGAGTGAGACAGCCCGTTACCGCCGCCACTTTCAGCAGTCAGCAAGATAGCGCATCGGGAAAAGTGAAGATTGAGACGAGGCGACGAGCTAGAGAAGTTGAGACAATTCTTTTAGGCGATCGCTTCGGGGGAACAGTTTGGCAAGAACCGATGGGAAAAGGACGAGTCATCTTCGCCACCACCCCTCATCTCGCCGCCAACGCCTATCAAGACGAACCGGGTAACTATGAATTTCTCGCCCAACTGGTTACGCAACAGCTACCTGTCGGGGTACAAAATAAACCCGCCAACGGCGAAGGAGGCGAACCGGGTAACTCTATCAACGGACTAGGAAATAGCCCCACCGCCAACGGCGAAGGAAGCCAACCGGGTAACTCTATCAACGGATTAGGAAATAGCCCCACCGCCAACGGCGAAGGAAGCCAACCGGGTAACGCTAAACTTCTCCCACCCGTTGCTACACAACAGCCGCCTGTCTTCGTCGATGAATACAGTCACGGCTACAAAGATAGAGAAACAATTAAGCGCGAGGTCGGAGTAGACAGCATCTGGGATTATTTAGGAAGAACGCCTCTATTTCCTGTTCTGGTGCAGGGATTAGTCCTACTTGTGGTGCTAATTTGGTCAAAAAATCGTCGCTTTGGCCCTCCTCTCACCTTAACTTCCCCAACCGTTAACAATAGTGAAGCGTATATTGAGGCGTTAGCAGGTGTCTTGCGTAAAGCTAACAGCACTGAGTTTGTTGTCGAAGTCGTAGGCAAAGAAGAACAATTGCAACTGCAAGCGCAACTGGGATTAGGTCAAACATTACTGGATGAGCAAACCCTGGTAGATGCTTGGGTGCAGCAAACTGGACGTTCGGGTGCGGAACTCAAACAACTACTACAAGTGGGGCGAAAGCGAAGATTGAGCGATACAGACTTGCTAAGGTGGTTGGATAAATGGCAGCACCATCGTCATCCTTTTAGAAGAAAGAGTGAAGGATGAAAGAAAAGATATTCGGCGTTTGCGATCGCAGCAAAGCCGTTGCTGTTCGTGCAGCGTTCTCCACAGGGGTAGTTAGGGAGCAAGGATGAAAGATGCAATTGATATAGATAACACGCTGTTTAACCGCCTGAGCCAAACTCTTAGCAAAGTTATTGTCGGTCAATCTTCCTTGGTGCAACAGTTGCTAGTCGCCCTATTGAGTGGCGGACATGTGATTATTGAAGGCGTACCAGGAACGGGAAAAACTCTGACGGTGAAGGTGCTGGCACAGTTGATTCAAGCTGATTTTCGACGGGTTCAACTCACCCCAGATATTTTGCCTTCGGATATCCTGGGGACGAATATTTTTGACATGGGTACCCGTGGCTTTACGTTAAAAAAGGGCCCTGTTTTTACAGAAATTCTCCTCGCTGACGAAATTAACCGCACGCCACCCAAAACTCAAGCCGCATTGTTGGAAGCGATGGAGGAGCAGCAGGTAACGCTTGATGGCGAGACATTGCCGTTGTCAGAATTATTTTGGGCGATCGCCACGCAAAATTCCCTGGAATTTGAAGGAACTTACCCGCTACCAGAGGCGCAGTTAGACCGCTTTTTGTTCAAGCTGGTGGTGGATTACCCCAATGCAGCCGCCGAAAAGCAAATGTTGCTCAATAGTCAGGCAGGATTTCGCCCTAAACGGCTCGATTTAGTGCGAATTAAACCCTTAGCCACGGTAGAGCAGATTTTGAGCGCTCGTAAAGCAGTGCAGGCGGTAAAGGTGGAAGACAAGGTAATTGATTACGTGTTGGCGTTAGTGCAGCGCACGCGACAGCATCCCGATCTCGCCTTAGGTGCTTCGCCGCGTTCGGCGGTGGCTTGGCTACAAAGCACTAAAGCTCAAGCTTGGCTAGCAGGACGCGATTATGTGACGCCGGATGATGTGAAGGATATTGCACTACCGCTTTTACGCCACCGCTTGATCCTAAAACCGGAAGCGCAGTTCGATTATTTACAGATTGACGCGGTGATTGCGTCGTTACTTAAGCAAGTAGCAGTACCCAGGTGAGTGCTGAGGGGGAATAATATAGGAGACTTAAACAAATGATTCCTACCGTTCGCCTTTATTTGCTGCTGCTGCTAGGGGTGGCGATCGCTGCTATAACTGCCCTGATCTGGAATACTCAAGTAAGTATCCTGACCACGCTGCTATTTGATGGCTTAATTCTCGCTTTAGCATTCTGGGATGGACGACGGGTAAAAGCTAACCGGGTGGAAGTAACGCGCCTTCCCTTACAGCGTCTTTCCATTGGGCGAGATAATCCAGTTGTGCTGTCGGTGCGATCGCCTAATCAAGTTGCAAAACTTCACCTGCGCGACTACTACCCGTTGGAATTTGCGGTTTCTTCACCCACACTAACGGCATCTCTGCAACCAAATAGCAGCGCTGAACTCACTTACACCGTCCACCCCAATCAGCGCGGTGAGTTTCCGTGGGGAGACATTCAGGTGCGACAACTCGGACAGTGGGGTCTAGCATGGCATGATTGGAAAATCCCCGCTAGTAAGACGGTGGCGGTTTATCCAGATTTGATTGGGTTGCGAGAACTTTCGATTCGCCTGGCGCTGCAAAATACGGGTACGATGCGCCAAGCCCGACGTTTAGGAGGGGGTACAGAATTTGCGGAACTGCGGGACTATAGCATTGGTGACGATACGCGCCTAATTAATTGGAAAGCGACGGCGCGACGCAATCGTCCTTTAGTGCGGGTGTTAGAACCCGAACGGGAGCAAACTCTGATTATCTTACTCGACCAAGGTCGCTTGATGACGGCACAGGTGCAGGGGTTGAAACGATTTGATTGGGGTTTGAATGCCACGTTGTCCCTAGCATTAGCGGGATTGAATCGCGGCGATAAAGTAGGCGTTGGCGTTTTTGATCGAGAAGTCACCACATGGATTCCTCCAGAACGGGGACAGCATCAACTCTCGAAATTAATTGAACGTCTGACTCCGATTCAGCCAGTGTTGTTAGAACCTGACTATGTAGGTGCTGTAACCAAATTCGTCAATCAGCAAACTAGGCGATCGCTAGTGGTTCTGATTACAGACTTGGTTGATATTACCGCTTCGTCGGAACTGCTGTCTGCACTCGCACGCCTGACGCCTCGCTACTTACCCTTTTGCGTAACGCTACGCGATCCGCAAGTTGATAAATTGGCGCACGCTCCCACTGAAACCGTTGAAACAACTTACACTCGTGCAGTTGCTTTGGATTTACTTGCTCAACGTCAAGTGGCGTTTGCCCAGCTTAAGCAAAAAGGTGTTTTAGTTTTAGATGCACCAGCCAATCAGATTAGCGAACAACTAGTTGAGCGTTATTTGCAACTCAAGGCGCGGAATTTGCTTTGAATTTTTCTAATTTATTGATTTATGCTCGGCTGGGTACTTTACAACTGCAATATATTATTAAAAGCGTAAATAATACTATTCCAACTAAATACTTAATTGGAGCTGGAACTACTGGACTCGGTGAGAAAAAGCCCTCAATTGTACCTGCGATAATTAGCATCGGCACAATGCCAAAAACTAATTGTGCGGCTTGGGAACCGTAGAGTTTCAACGCATCGGCACGGCGATATTTACCAGGAAATAAAATTGCTCTGCCAATTAGTAAACCTGCACCACCTGCTAAGAAGATAGCGGGCAATTCTAAAGAACCGTGAGGAAAGACAAACGCCCAGAAGGGGTAGGCTAAGTTATTTTGACCAACTAAAGTGGCGATCGCGCCGATATGCAATCCGTTGTAAGCCAGGATAAATGTAGTATATGCCCCCGCTGTTATTCCACCCGCGATCGCTGCAAAAGATACCTTCAAGTTATTGATCGTAATGTTGCTAGAAGCGAGGGGTTCAATCCCGACAATCGATCCCATCCACAATTCCCCCTTGTCGCGCACTTTCACAATTAAATCTTCCGGAACCACCAGCGACATAAACACCGGATCGCTCCAAGCGAACCACCAAGCCACCAGCGCCCCCAGTGCGAAAATCGCCGTCGCCAGCGCGATGTAGCCAAAGGTTTCTTGCACCACCGCCGGAAAACCCCAGCGATAAAACTGCACCGCTCCTTGCCATTCCGTGCGGCGCGAACCCTGATAGATCTGGCTGTAGCTGCGCGATGTCAGTCTTTGCAAGTCTTGTACCAGCGTGTTTCCCAGAGAATTTGTCCGCGCCCGCGCTAAATCTGCGGAAACTGAGCGATAAAGACTCGCGAGTTCCCTAATTTCTGAAGCTGGCAAGGATTTAAGCCCTTTTTTCTCCACTTGCTGCAAAAGCGCCTCCAATCTTCGCCAGTTTGGTTCTCGCCGCGCAATCCAACGTTGAACATTCATGACAGTTTCCGGAAATTCTACTAAATCTGGCTAAGATCTCGGCAAACTTTATTCTCTCTATAAACGGAGAAGTCTAGCCGTGTCTGGAAACCTAAGTTCTACCCAATCCATGGGGCCGCTCAGTGTGGGCAATGTTGTCAGTGCTGCTTTGCGGATTTATCGCGATCGCTTCAAGTTGTATTATCGTTTAGCATTCATCGCTTATCTATGGATATTAGTGCCAGTTTATGGCTGGGCAAAATTTACGGCAATCTCTGCGCTGATCTCGCGTCTAGTATTTGGTGAAATCACCGACCGTCCAGAACCCGTGAATGAAGCCCGTCGCCCTGTAGAGCGCAAGCTATGGAGTTTTTTAGGGGCGGGACTTTTAGTATGTTTGATCTTGATCGGGGTATGGTTGGGTTTCTCTATCGTTTTTGGTATTCTGGCAGGACTGCTAGGTACAATCTTGGGGCAGAATCCTACAGTGCTTCCTGTTTTGGCTCTCTTGGGAGTTGTTGCGTTCATTGCCTTTGTTATAGGATTCATCCGGCTTATCTCCCGCTTGTTTCTTGTTGAGGTGCCGCTAGCGATTGAGAACGATCTAGGTGCCACGTCAGCCATTAATCGCAGTTGGCAGTTAACTAAAGGTTATGTCTCGCGCTTGCAGTGGATAGTCTTTGTCGCCTTTTTGCTCACCCTTCCCGTATCGATTGCTATTCAAATTTTTCTTACCATCGTTCAGGTTGTCTTAGGGGCTGTATTATCAACTGAATCTGGCATTTTTGGCTTTCTCTATTTTGTGCTAGTTCTGGGATTGAGTTTGGCTAGTGGTGCGCTTGTGGTTCCCTTTTGGCAAGCCATTAAAGCCATCGTCTACTACGACCTTCGCAATCGTAAAGAAGGTATGGATTTAAAACTACGCAAGTCGAGGTAGTACGGTTCGCCAAGTAGGAGCAGAAACAACACTTGATCAGTGATGGAAGTGGAAATGCGATCGCCACTACTGGTCAACTACTAGTTTTTGGTGTAATAAAAAGGCAATCTCCCCGTTGTTTCTGCTTTACTACCATGCACTTTTTCAATCGAGTCAGGCTGCAAACTCCAGAAAGCGTTGAACTGGAATTTACCCTAGCCGGGATTGGTAACAGGGCTTATGCTCTGTTAATTGACTATATTGTTTTAGGCTTAATCTTAACTGGATTTACAACGGCTTGGGTTTATATTTCTTATCAACTGTCAGATATTATAGAAAATTTAGGCGTTAGCTCTAATACCCTGGGACTTTGGCTATTGGCCAGTTGGCTGTTAATTACCTTTTTTATATATGCCGGGTACTTTGTTTTTTTTGAAGCAATATGGCAAGGTCAAACCCCTGGTAAACGCTACACCAAAATCCGTGTTATTCGTGACGATGGTAGACTAATTGGATTACAACAATCTACTCTCCGGGCTTTGCTGCGTGCTGTAGATGAGCTTTTATTTATTGGCGTATTTTTTATTATCTTCAGTAAACGCGAGAAACGTTTAGGCGATTGGCTAGCAGGAACTATTGTTGTTCAAGAAGAACAGTCTATTAATTCAGAAAAATTACAAGTTTCTGACCAAGCAAAAGCCTTAGCAAAACAGTTACAAATAGAGGCAGATTTGTCTCGTTTGTTGCCAGAAGACTTTGCGGTGATTCGAGAGTATTTGCAGCGACGCCAGACAATGACCCTGGAGGCAAAAGTGGAGTTGAGCCGACAACTGGCTAATCAAGTTAAAGCGATCATTGCCTTAGAAAAAGTACCGAAAGATGTCACCCCCAATTTATTTTTAGAAGCAGTGTACTTCGCTTATCAGCAACAGTCTCTATACTGATGACTAAGCACCCGCTGTCCTAACCTGCGATGCTGCAAAGCGTTGAATTATCAACATGCAGCGATCGCTACATCTGTCAACAAGACTTTGATAGATGATAGAAAGGCGTTAATAAACCGCTGAAAGTGGGAGCCTGCGTCTCTAGGAGAGGCGAATGGCTCAACATCCAATACCCTCAGATAGAGGAAAATTCGCTGGAATTAACGCTAAATTCGACTACGGCAAGGCTGGGCTTTGGTGATACAAGTGAAGGGTTATATCTGAAATGATTGTAGATACAAGCACTGATGCATCTCGCGTCAATGCCAGAACTAGTGATGCCTTTGATATTTTTAATCTCAAGCATTATATGGGGCCAAACCCCTATTTAAATACGGCGGCGTTAGTATTTGACTTCGCTTTGACGGGATATCTAGCGCCTCGCCCACTGGAGGATTATATCTCCGCCGTTAGCGATCGCTATCCCCATATGGGTGAAGAGAAGTACGATTCTTACGTTCAGCTTTTTGCCCGCACCGTGTCAGAGATGGGAAAGCTGGATATGGGACTACACCTGAATCGCTGGAGTCTCAAACCCTATGAAGATTGCGTCCGAGTCAGCGTGCAAACACTTCATGCTCGTACACAGCGAACCGTAGCTTACGCCGTTTGGGACTGGTTTGAATGCATTACCCAAGACAAACCCTACGCCTTTGATGCCCAACTCAAATCCCTTCAGGATACCTTCCGGCGTTCTGTCTATGGCGGGCCTACGGTTTATGCCTTACTACGAACGGCTTACGACAAAGGCATTCCCAGCTTTTATTTGTGGGACGAAGGGTTGATGCAATACGGCTATGGGAAAAACCAAGTTCGTGGTGTGGCGACAACCTTTGACGGTGACAGTCATCTTGATTCTGATTTTACAACTCGCAAGGACGACTGTAAGGCGTTCTTGAATAAGCTAGGTTTTCCAGTCCCCAGAGGCGGAGTCGTCGTCTCCCGCGACGAAGCCTTGAGAGTCGCTGAAAAAATTGGCTACCCAGTCGCCGTTAAGCCCGTAGTGGGACATAAAGGCATTGGGGTGACAGCAGACGTACAAAATGAGGAGGAATTGAGCTTTGCCTATGGTAAAGCAGTAGAAGCGATCGCTGAAGATCAGCTGATCAGCATCATTGTCGAAAAAAGCATCAAGGGAGTCGATTTTCGCCTGCTATGTGTTAACGGCAGATTTGTCGCCGCCACAGAACGCCGTCCGGCGTCGGTTACGGGTGACGGACAATCCACCATTACGGAGTTGATTGACCGAGAAAATCGGACACCTGCTCGGATTGATAGCCCCGTGTCGCCCCTCGGCAAAATACAGTCTGATGAATCCCTACAGATGTACCTAGCAGAGCAAGGCTTATCCTTAGACGATGTGCTGGAACAAGGGCGCACCATCTCCCTCCGCAAAGTTGCGAATCTTTCCGCTGGCGGCTTGAGCATTGATGCGACGCGTATGGTTCACCCGGATAACATCATCTTGGCGCAAGACGTTGCTCAGCACTTCCGGCTGACTTGTCTCGGCATTGATGTCATTACTCAAAATCTTTCTCAATCCTGGAAATCTGGCAATTTTGGCATTTTGGAAATCAATGCAGCGCCAGGTATTTCCATGCATCTAAGACCAGCGGTTGGTGAAAGCGTCGATGTCCCCTCCCATATCCTAGAAACCTTTTACGAGCAGGGTACAGACGCTAGGATACCGATTATCACCTTTAATCGAATTTCGGTGCAAGAACTGCAAGAAACAATTGACCACATCTTGCTGCAACATCCCGATTGGGTGATTGGTGCTGTTTGCCGTGAGGCGATCTTTGTCAATCGTTCCGAAAAAATCCTCAACAAGGATTACAACAGTAATATCCAAAATTTGCTGCGTAATCCCAAGCTTGACCTATTGATTGTTGAGTATGGCTCAGAGGTTTTAGCCAGAGAAGGGATGTTTTATGAAGGTAGCAATATGGTTGTTTTGGAGAATCCTACAGAAACTGAGACAATCCTCCTCCGGGATATCTTTGATGACTCTACTATTGTTGTCAAGGAAGGAAACGATGTTTCTATCCGACGTAAGGGCTTGATGGAGCAATACACCCTTGGCTCAAATGAACCCTTCACACGGGTTTATTTGAAGGAAGTGGGGACAATTTTGTAATTCAGTAAACACCTCATGCGGTGGGTTAAGCTTCGTTAACTCACCCTTGTAGGGTGGCGCATAGCTAAAGCTAGAAAATTAGTCGGGCAATTTGCCAAATTTCAATGCCATTGATCTTAATAGACGAAGTGGTTTTTTCTGCTTATCTTTATAACTCCTCCAGAGCTTACGCCTACTCTGTAGTAATTCTAAAAAATTGTGCTACTAAAAACTAGGTTTTAGTGATTTTAATTATTAATAATTTTGTATGGAATTCCCCAAAAATTCTTACCGAGAATTTTTTTGAGCGAATCACAATCGTTTTCGCTAGGATGGCTAATCAAAATTATGCCTTTTCCCGCACAGTTGTTACTTTCTTGTACCTCTACAGTAATAAAGTTGGGGTTGACGTTTTTAATCTGATTGACTTTGCTTTTATGTTCATTCAAAACTTTTTCAGCCCCTGCAATTGTCGGCAACTGTGAACAAGGAGTATTTATAAACCCATAGTCTCCACAAGAACTTTGTGAACGGCTAATTTCACGAAATCCAAATTTAACTAGACCAAATCCAATAATTATAAGAATTATTATAGTAGCCACACTCAATATTTTTTTTCTACTGTTCATTTTTTTTACATTTATTGAGTTACGCAGCATTGCAAATCCGGCCAATTAGCAAGCTGAGTCAGGCTGGTTTTGAGAAAAGAGGAAGTAAGCGTACCGTCTCTTTCATGTGCCAGACAACTGTTAAGTAGAGTATATTAACTCTCATGCTGGTAAATAATTAAAGCTTTGTAGTTAGGGCTAAATTCCTCAAGAGAGAACCCAAACCCTAACTACGAAACAATTTTTAAAATTTACATTGCCACACAAAGTTTGACTTATTCTCAGCTACTCACTTAGCTGCGCCATGGTATTAGGAATTGAACTCGTTGCTGATGCAGCGATCGCTATCCCGTAGAATCCATACTCGTTTCGGTTTTAACGCGGCGGATGGGAAGATTGGCAATCAGTGCCGTTGCTCGTTGGTTGCTTTCTAGGGCAAACTCTAACCCATCGGAGTCGATCTCAACATAGCGAGAGACAACTTCTATGATCTCTCTACGCATTGACTCGATCATTTCCGGCGTCAGATCGGCGCGGTCGTGGGCGATCACTAGTTGCAAACGACGCTTGACTTCCGCCCGACTGTTACTAGGGCTAGTCCAAGGAAAAAGTCGTTCTATGAGTTCCATAATCATAATAGTTGTTAGCTGTGGGAAAAAATTTAATTGTTAGTTGTTAGCTAGGTACTTTCATCACAAACAAAAACCGATCGGTAGTTGCTAGCCAATGAGTGCGGTCTAAAAACTAACAACTAACACCTAACAACTAGATTAACTGCGAAACAATCGTCGAATGCGATTGAGGAGATTATCAGACGATGCCATTAAGTCTAGGAATGGCACCTTGTCCCCTTCCAAGCGCCGAGCGATATTCATCAGCGCGATCGCGGGAAGCGAAGGATTCTCTGCCAAAACCAGAGGTTCCCCCCGATTACTGGCGACAATGATCCGCTGATCATCCGGAACAACGCCGATGATCGGAATGGCAAGAATTTCCTGGACATCCTGCACCGACATCATGTCATTGACTTGTACCATCTCCGGTTTGAGACGGTTGACAATCAGGCGAATGCGCTTGATATTGTGGGCTTCTAGTAAGCCGACAACGCGATCGGCATCGCGCACAGCGGCGATTTCTGGGGTCGTGACGATCAACGCTTCCGATGCAGCCGCGATCGCATTTTGGAACCCCAGCTCAATTCCGGCTGGCGAGTCCACCAAAATGTATTCATACACCTTGGATAATGCCGCTAGCAGTGCCTTCATATGCTCCGGACTGACGGCTTCTTTAGTGCGAGTTTGGGCAGCAGGCAGCAGCACCAATCCCGGTTGGCGCTTATCTTTAACTAAGGCTTGCTCTAAGCGACACTGTTTGGCGATCACATCAATCGCCGTGTAGACGATGCGATTCTCCAGTCCGAGCAGTAAGTCCAAATTCCTCAGACCAAAATCCGCATCCACTAAAGCGACTTTGCGCCCCAATTGCGCCAAAGCCATACCTAAGTTTGCAGTAACGGTAGATTTGCCCACCCCACCTTTACCGGAGGTGACGACAATAATGCGACTCATGTTTGTTGTTCGTAATTAGTGGTTAGTTGCGGGTAGAATGCTTCCAACCTCCAACCTTTAGGAATGAAGAATCGGTTTTGAGAAATCAGCAGATCTAGCGATCCGAATCCCTTCCGGCGTGACATACGCCACTTCCGGATGAAACATTGTTGGTACAGTCTGCGGTGCCCTGGCAACAGCATCAGCAATGCGTAGTTGAGTAGGTTCCATTTGTAGCGCCATGATCCGGCACTCCGAGTTTCCTCTAGCACCCGCATGAGCGATTCCTCGTAGACGACCCCACACCAAAATATCTCCAGCGGCGATGACAACACCACCGGGATTCAAATCTCCCAGGATTACCACTGTACCAGGATGACAAACTTCCACGCCAGAACGCACTGTTGTTTGCAGATACAACGGGTCGGCTAAAGGGGAAGACGGCGGGACAGACTCAGACGCCGCTAGGGAGTGGGCAGGCGCTTCCTGTTCCACCGAGTACCCAGCGGTGGCGGCAGCGACAGCCGTTTGACGGCGGCTAGTGCAAACGCGCTTGAGTTGCAATTGCGACTCACTTAGTATGTCCGCGATCGTCTGAAGCTGGCGTCCATCCAACAAACGGTCTTTGGCGATCAAATGCACCACTGTTGTCGGCTGCCAGAAGCGTTCCCCCGCATTCAGACGATGCTGGAGTTGTTGCCAGAAATCAGACCAATTTGTCGCCGCCGGAGTCTGGGCTTCCGATGGCAACGTTAATGTCAAGTATTCTCCTTCACTTTTCAAGTGAATCTGCCAGTGGCAATCAACTACCGGGAGACTCTCAACAGGAGGAGTTGATAAAGGAAGGGCAGAATCAGAACTCATGCAACAATACGCCTCGCCTCTTGTGGCTACCGACTAACTAATCGACATCGTAATCGTACCCCAACCCACCGACCGTTGCATCCGAGGCTCAGTTTTCTCACCTCAGTCGTTGATAAGCGATCGCCAACGCGTCAGCATCCCCAACATTACCAGGAAACAAAACCACGGGGAGATCGGGGAACTGGGGATGATCGGCGGGAGTTTTCACAATCGAGCATCCCGGCAAAATCTGACCCAGTAACCGCGCTGACCTGAGGGCAAGACCTGTACTCAAAACATCATTCGAGGTGATGCCCCCCTTACTAATCAAAAATCCCAAATCCTCAGGCAATCCCCGGACAATATCCATCAGTAATGCCGAAACCGCTGCCCCAAACCGCAAGCGCGTTTGTACATCCTTAAAGGTCAACTCCTCCCGACTCGTATAAATCGCGGGAGTTTGCCCCTGACTGTGGACTTGATGAATTTTTTCAAGCAGGCTTGCCAGAAGCTGATCCCGCTGCGCGGCGGAGTCTTCTAGTAAGTGGGACACCTCCACCTCCACCCCCACAATATCCGGCTCTTGTAGCAACTGCTCTAACTGAGACGTGGTTTTTTTTACATGGGAACCCACCAACACCGCCCCCGGTTTACCCTCTCGCGTATATGCCGCCATATCCGTTGGGGCAACAGGCTGCTGTCCCAATGCGGCTAATGCCGTTAAGATGCTCGCCGCACTGCGAAATAGAAAGCGCTTCCCCTGACTCGCCACGGCTAAGACATCCGCCGCAAATCGATCCAAATCTGTCTGGGTTTCCCCATCCACCACTCCGCATTGGTTGCCAGAAAGCTGCTGTAAGCGATCGCGGCTCCCGGAACGGATATCCGACAAAACGAAGCGTTCCACCTCGCTGGCTTTGATGCGACCTTTGGTTTTTTCTTCCACGTAATCGGGTAGATAACTATGGTGATAACCAAAGACTGAATCCCGCGCAAACTCCGTTTCATGCACCGGAGTTTCTACCCCATCAATGAGTAAGTAATGCACACTATCGCGGGTAATGCGTCCCCCTTCAAAAAAGGCAGGAACGAGGAAATGGGCATCAAAGGGGCCGAGTTCTTCGGCAATCACATCTGTCTCTACGGGATAATGCCCCCGCAGGGTTGAGTCAGAGCGACTGACGATCAGAAAGTCTGTAATCCCTTCCGCTGCAATTGCCAGTTTGAGGTTGTGGCAAACTTCCCGCGTCACTGTTGCGGCTTCTTCTGGGGTAAGTGCTCTGGTGTTGGTGAGGATGAAGAAAATCGGCGAGTCGTCCGCTAACCCTAAGCGCAAGGTTTCCTCATCCCAGCGCGTCAGCAATAGGCAACTGTGGACGGTCTGGGAGCCTGTGGGGTCATCGTCTAAAACGATGATTTTCGGTTTTGTGGTCATTTTAAATTGGTAGATTTGACTACAAGCCCTAATTTACCGTGCTACAGCAGTTATGAAGAAAATGAACCACACCAGGCACAGAGGGCGCGGAGGAAGGAGAAGAGAGAATTTAGCTATAGTTTTACCCGATCGTTTTTTTAGGGTTGTATAACTGAAATTAAGCAGTTTTTAGTAGAGGTAAAATACAAAATTTTTGCTATTTTTTTTGTTTTTAGGTTTTATCAAATCATTTTTTTGGTATAATTTTATAATGGAAATATAAGTGTTTTTAAAATGATTAAACATATTTCCATTATAAAGTAAGTCTAGCAGAAATATTAATGAATTGGAAGTACTTGCTTTTAAAAAGATTCGTTCTTCTTCGGAATAATTTAAAAAACAGTGGAGGTAGCAAATCTCATGCAATTACTAAGGCGGAAATTCACAGTTGAGCAGTATCACAAAATGGTTGATTCGGGTATCCTTACTGAAGATGACCGGGTGGAACTGATACGGGGAGAGATAGTAGAAATGTCACCGATTGGTACAAGACATGCGGCTTGCGTGAGGCGTTTAAACACTTTATTTTCTAGGAAATTAGATAAACGTGCTCTCATTGATATTCAAAATCCAGTGGAATTAGATGATACTTCTGAACCACAGCCCGATATAGCCTTACTGCAACCTCGTGAAGATTTTTATGAGGAAAGGCATCCTCAGTCCAAGGATATCTTTTTGATTTTAGAAGTGGCAGATACAACGGTTAAATATGACCGGGAAGTGAAAATTCCTCTCTACGCTGAAGACAATATTGTTGAAGTTTGGCTAGTGGATATCAATGGGCGATGCGTGGAAGTGTACCGAGAACCGACGCCGGATGGTTATCAGACTATTCAAAAGTTTGAGCAGGGGCAAAGTTTGTCAATACAGGCGTTTCCTAATGTGAATATTACGGTTAATGAAATTCTCGGATTGTAAACTGTAGAACACTCTCTTCTCTCTTCTCTTTCCTCTGGTTTCTCTGTGCCCTCTGTGGTTCGTTTTTCTTCTGAATTTAAAAAACTTAGTTGGTATTTAGAGAATCTCGCCTCGCCTTCCTTAACCTTTCGGACTCCTCAGCCAGTTGCGGAAGCTGGAATGATAGAGGCTGTAACAGATTTGTCCGGCTATTTTTTCCTGATGTAAAAACTCAATCCAATTTTCCAGCACCTTCTCTACTTCATATTCATCTTGCTCAATTTGGGAAGCAATGAATTCTACTGAAGTAGGTTGATTTTGCTGCACGAGGACTTTCAAAACGGCGATCGCGTTTGACTGCTCTTCCTGTATTTCTGCTGTAAAAAGTGGAGAGGTTAGCTTTGCAGATGGAATCATTTTCTGCAAGTGCTGCTGATAATATGCCTGTAAACTAGGCGGGAGTCGATGGAACTGGAAGGGTTCGGGGTAGAAACCCTGAGCGATCGCCACTAAGATCTGGCTCAGGTACATGAAGTTGTTCTCGCTTTTGGCGGTTAGCTGGGCGATGAAGTCGGGTTGGCTGAGGTGGTGGGTGGTTAGCCAAGATTTGAGAGCCGCCGCCGTCTTTGAGGGAGAAGTGCGATCGCCTAATTCTGCTTCTGTTCTCCCTGGTTCATGGGGGGTTAAGCATTGTAGGTATAGCTGCACGTCTTCTCGGTTTTGTTGGGGGTAGTCTCCTAAATTCAGAATCTGGGAGGGGGTTTCGATTAATAAGCCGGATTTCTCTTTTGCAAAGGGGCGACGGGTGAGGAGGAAGTAGACGTTTTCGGGGAGATATCTGGGGAGGTAGAAGAGATTTGAGCCTGGGGGTTGGCTGTGGCGATCGCACTCCTCCAAGGCGTCAATGGCGAGGATTAGCCGTTGATGGGGTTCTAGGCGATCGCTAATTTTTTGCAGTAACAAGGACAAAAACCAACTCCCTTCTGTAGCGTCGGGGTTTGGGGGGACAGCGATTCCTAGTTGGGGGTAATGGTGGATCAGTTGAGTGCAGATTGTGGCGAGAAATTGGTCAGCTTGATTTTTGCCTGCAATTTGGGCGTTGTAATAGGCGATGGGGGGATTTTGGGTAGCGTAGTGGGCGAGGATGGCACTTTTGCCGCTACCGGGTGCGCCAACAAGGGTGAAGTAGCCGCGATTAGCTTCGCCTCCGTGCAAAAATTCATTGATGGCGGAAAAGACAAATTCACGACCAACAAAGTTCTGGCTTTTTTCCCGAATGACTTGCTGAAATTCTGTTGGGTAGGGGGCGGTGTTGATTGAGGTTGGGGATTGAGGGGGGATATTCATGGTTCTTTCATCCCTTCCCACCGCAGGAAATGCAGCCGTCCTGAGCTATCACCTGCCACAATTGTCAGCCCATCCGGTGCAACTGCACAGCAAAGTAACGGACTCTCCCCAGTGAAACTAGCAATCACCTCCCCAGTTTCCAAATTCCACACCTTGAGCGTGTTGTCATCAGAACCCGAAATCGCCTGCAAGCCATCCGGGGTGACAGCGACAGCATTTACGAAAGAGCTATGACCTTCCAGAGTCAAACCCAACTCCCCAGTTTCCAGATTCCACACCTTGAGCGTGTTGTCCCATGAACCCGAAATCGCCTGCAAACCATCCGGGGTGACAGCGACGGCACTTACCTCACCGATATGACCTTCCAGAGACAAGCGTAACTCCCCAGTTTCCAGATTCCACACCTTGAGCGTGTTGTCCCATGAACCCGAAATCGCCTGCAAACCATCCGGGGTGACAGCGACGGCACTTACCTCACTGATATGACCTTCCAGAGACAAGCGCAACTCCCCAGTTTCCAGATTCCACACCTTGAGGCTGCTGTACCCTGAACCCGAAATCGCCTGCAAACCATCCGGGGTGACAGCGACGGCACTTACCTCACTGATATGACCTTCCAGAGACAAGCGCAACTCCCCAGTTTCCAGATTCCACACCTTGAGGCTGCTGTACCCTGAACCCGAAATCGCCTGCAAACCATCCGGGGTGACAGCGACGGCACTTACCTCACTGATATGACCTTCCAGAGACAAGCGCAACTCCCCGGTTTCCAGATTCCACACCTTGAGCGTCCTGTCCTCTGAACCCGAAATCGCCTGTTTGCCATCCGGGGTGACAGCGACGGCACTTACCCCATAGCTATGACCTTCCAGAGTCAAGCGCAACTCCCCGGTTTCCAGATTCCACACCTTGAGCGTCCTGTCATATGAACCCGAAATCGCCTGCAAGCCATCGGGGGGGACGGCGACGGCACTTACCCCATAGCTATGACCCACCAAGGTGCGTAGTAGCAATCCACCAGGAGGAGTTAAGCTCGCTGTTAAGGGACGCAACCAAGTAGTTTTACTCTGCTTTGCCTGTGACAGCAACCCCTGAATCTCTGGCACATCAAAGCCCTGCATTCGCCCCCACAGTTGCCCAACGAGTTGCGTCTTATCCTCCGCCAAAACATGCGCCGACAGTTGCAGCGCCCCTTGAACCAATTTCAGCGCCTTGACCTTCTCTGGGTTGTACTCTGGGTGAGTTAATAATTCCGAATCAGAAACCAAATCATAATCTTCAATCAGCGCCTGCACCCCAAACTCAGGATGGTTAAGCTTTGCCGCCAGAAAATCAAAATTAGTTAGGGTTTGGTAGTACTCTTCTAAATTCCCTGACTTGACTAGGTTATAAGGAAATCCACCCAGATAAGCGCGTTGGTCGGCGGGACTTTTTGCCGCTAATTTATCCGCCAATTCCCCCATCTCAGCTCATCTCCCTATCTAAATAGTCCACAATTCGTTGATTAACTTCAGCTGCACCTTTGATCGCTGAGCAAGAGACAGCTATAAGTGGCTCATGCCTCCCAGTAAATTCTCTCATCAATAATGTTGCCATCCGGCATGATAGTATTACAGACCAAAACGTTTTCTAACAACCCAGAATAAAAGTTGACAGCACCAGTCAAATTGACATTAGTCAAATCTGTTGTGCGCCATTCAACCTCCAACAAATTAGTCCCGTTGAACTTGCAACCAATGAGCTTGACACCTCGCAGCTTGCTGCACGTCAAATCAGCACCAGTCAAGTTGCATCCACTCAAATCAGCACCAGTCAAATCAGCACCAGTCAAGTTGCATCCACTCAAATCAGCACCAGTCAAATCAGCATCAGTCAAGTTGCATCCACTCAGATTTACTCCACTGAAATCTCTCTCCCCAGCAGCATACCTTCTGAGCAATTTTTCTCTATCCATAATTCAACACCTCAAATATTGCTTGAACGCTTTAAAAACGAACTCACGACCGCAAAAGGTGCGAATTTTTTCTTCAATTAACGATTTAAACTCGTCAGGATAGAGAAATTTTGTATTAGATAATTCAGATAATTTTGCATCAACTGCTGAAAAACTATCTAGTTTCTTGAACTCCTCTAACATAAACCCCATCAAAATCTTTGGGTGGATGTGCCGGATCAAGGTTTAATTCTTTTAAGATTCTGATGACAGTTTCATTACGTTGAGCTTGATTGATGACTGGGTTGGTAGCAAAACGAGCAATACTCGTAATTGCTTTAATTAGGTCGATCATTTGTCATTACTGTGGGGAGGATAGAGATTGAGAGTTGTCCCCTATCCTAACCGCTGATTCAAAGATCATCACTTCACAAAGCCGACCCTGTAGAAAGCCGGAGATCCCCCCCAGCCCCCCTTAAAAAAGGGGGGAGCAAAGATCTTAGTCCCCCTTTCTAAGGGGGATTTAGGGGGATCGGACAACGTTGCTAATCTAATAGATAAAGAGGGGAGCAAATCGCCCCGGAGACCCCCCCAGCCAGGGTTAAAAAAGGGGGGAGCAGAGATGAGATCTTAGTCCCCCTTTTGAAGGGGGATGCAAGGGGTATCAGCGATCGCCACCACATTAAAATACAACACTCAGTACTGCTAAAAGTTACTCAGTAATCCAATCGGCGTGAATTTTCAGTCCGCGACTTTCCATCGCTTGCTCAAACAAATCTGTTGGTAAAGCTTGTTCAACAGGATAAACACCGGGTTTTTGCAGTTTTCCACTCAGGATCAGTTCCGCAATGCTACCTGTCCCCGCACCTGCGGCGATCGCCGTATTATCATGCACCAAAGTTGAGCAATACTGAGCAGGTTCCCCGCCCTTATTCCCCGTCACTTCCGAGCGAATCGCTACCCCAATCCCGCTAAAGCGATCGGTAACATCCGTCATCTTGTGACTCACCTGAGACAAAAACTCCATTCCGCGAGGGTTTTTAATCCAAGACGGCGGAAAAATGTGCGCCGCAATCCAAGTGAGATGGTTGTAAAAATCCGGTACTGAGCCAAATTTAGTCACAACCGTTTTCACCGGAAACGAATCAACCAGAGTAAACGCTTCTGGCATATCAAACCAGTACACCCCCGCATTGTCATAGGGAGGCGGAAACTTCACCGTTTCGCGCTGGCTATAGGGCTTCACCTTTTGCCATTGATTATCCAGCCAAGCATCAAACGGCTGCTGCAAGCCCAAAAACGTTGTCCGCATTACCGTAATCCCAGCCCCACCGGAACCGGACACGACATAACTGAGATGAATTTTGTCTACCTCATCTAGCTGCTCAACGTCGTGACGCACCATACTATTAGAGACGCCCGGAAAAATCCCTGTATTGATAATCGCCGTCACCCCCGCCGCCTCCGCCGCCTGGTGGTGAGACAGAGCTATCCGCGTAAAGCTACGATTATCGCTAACATCCAGGTAATCAACACCCTGTTCAATGCAAGCCTTCAAGACACTACCATCCCGGTAGACAAAAGGGCCAGCGCAATGAATCACTAAATTAGCAGCCGCGATCGCTTTCTTTAGCTTCTCCCCTTGGGCCAGATCCAGAGCTAGAAATTGAATTTTCGGCTCCGCCTCCTGTCTTTCTACTACACCGGGTGTCGTTGGACGACCTGTGACTGTAATCTTTGCCTGCGTGTGGGTAACTAAGTCTTGAGCCACCTGGCTGCCAATTCGTCCTCGTCCACCCAGAATTAAAACCTGGTCTGTCATCGCTCCTGCATCGGTAACGTCGTCCTATCTAGTCTGTAGTTAGCCTGAAAATCATTAGCGGCTAGACTAACGACCTCAGACAACTAACAGACCTAATACTAATCATTGCATCACTTTAAGTGACCTAGTTCATCGGTATCGAGGATGACATCCTTTCTATAAAAAGGTGGATTTTTCCGCGATCGCTTGTCGGATCTTCCCAGAGAAGAGAGTTAATTCTAAGGATTCCGAACCTCTATTAAGAACCTAGAGACGTTGCTTATAACATCTCTACGTATTCTTAAATACTGACATCAGAGAATCACCTGCATCCTTAAACCTCTGGCTAAACGGTTGCTGGGAACTCAATAAGACGCGGGCGCAGTTGCGTCCTGGCATTCCAGAGATAGAACCGCCGGGATGGGTTCCCGCCCCAGTCAGGTACAAGTTCTTAATCGGCGTCTTATAGTTGGCAATTTCCGGTAAGGGGCGGAAAAAGATCATCTGGTCGAGGGTCATATCGATGTGATAGTAGTTCCCCTTATAAGCCCCTAGGCGTTCTCCCAACTCCGCCGGACTCTCCACCCGACGAGCAATAACCGACTTTTTGACATTGGGGGCATACTCTGTCAACTTATCAATTACCCGGTCAGCGACTTTGTTTTTCAGCTCATCTGTCCAGCCTGTGCCATTTAGCCCTGTACCTTCTGCCCCAGCAATGTTGTAGGGTGCAAAGAACTCAATCCACATGGTGTGCTTCCCGTCAGGAGCCATAGAGGGGTCGAGCATCGTTGGCACATCCACGTACATCGAAGGGTCTTCATCCGCGATTTCTCCCATCTGAGCCAAGGCGTGAGACTTCTCAACTTGACGCACCGAGTCAGCAATCAGCACTGAACCAATTAGATACTCATCCTTGTGGTCGTAGGCTTCAAAGCGAGGTGCTTCTGACAAAGCGCAGTCAATCTTGAGGATTGTTTCGTTGTTGTTGACAATCCGACGATCTAGCCGCTCCCGCAGGTTCGGATTAGCCGTATCCAAATCCGTCGGCTCGACCATTCGCAAAAACAAGCGCTTGGCGTCGATATTGGAGATCACCGCTTTATTAGCGCGGTATTCCTTACCTCCCGCCACACGAACGCCCACTGCACGACCATCATCTATCAAGACTTTTTCTACCTGTTGGTCACACAGAACCTCGCCACCTTTACTTTTAACGAGCTTGAGCAAGGATTGAACTAGTGCGCCTGTACCACCACGGGGTCTTGCCATACCAGGGTTGTGGCGCATCGACATCATCATGGCTCCAATTGCCAGAGTTTTCTGGGAAGGTGGCGCGCCCATTTCGGCCGCTAGTCGTGCTAGGGGAGCTTTGACAAACTCAGAATCAAACCACTCGTTGAGGATATCCTCTGGGCTTGTAATCATAGTGCGGATAAAGTCTAGAGTTTTATCAACGCCACCGAGTAGTGAAAAGAGGTCTTGCAGATTTTTCAGCCCGTAGTTTCCAGCAACGTCAAGCAGGGACTTGGGCGGCGCGTTGAATATGGGAGTAATTGCTTTGGTGACGCGCTGCCAGTAATTCGTAAATTCAGCGTATTTTTCGGCATCTCTAGGACTGTAGCGAGCAATCTCGGCACAAGTCTTCTCGATCGAGCGGTGTCCTAAAAAGTACTTTCCGTCCGGATGGGGACAAAAGGCGACTGGATCGCAGAATAAGTATTCCAACCCATACTTCGTCAGTTCTAGTTCTTCAACAACAGGGCCAAGATGAATGAACTCGTGGTCAATCGCACAAAGATTGAACTTAAAGCCTGGTGCTTCTTCCGGGAGGCATTCCTCCGTAGTTGCTGCGCCGCCAGGAACTGAGCGTTTTTCTAAAAGCAGGACGCTATATCCGGCTTTGAGTAGATAGGAGGCACAGACCAATCCATTGTGACCTGCGCCAATGATGACGGCGTCGTATGCTTGCATGAATAATTAATTAAAAATTTGAAGACGGCTAACTCTACGATCTTAAATAAATTAGGTCAGCAAGCTGGTCTATCAAGGGAAATAAATACTCTATTCTTGGAAAATGACATCACAGCTATTGCAAAAAGTAATGACTGGTCAGGAGGCGATCGCTCATCGGCGGCGTAGAAGCTTCGCCTTTTGGCTCTGTTTGCCTACATTCGCCGTTCCTGGTTCTATCTGGAAGGGCTGAGTCTAGCCCAAAGCAGGCGTCACGGCTATACTGACTAAGTCCGGGTAGTAATTAAACTTGTGTTTCCCTAGGATATATATGAGCCCTGTTGTAAAAATTGTTGAACCTTCTGGCATTTTAGATGGCACGAAAGCAGGCCCATTTCGCCAAGAAATTAGTGATTTAATTGACGCAAATGCCGACATCATATTAATAGATTTCCAAAAAATCACCTTTATGGATAGTTCGGGTTTAGGAGCGTTAGTTTTAACTCTAAAAACAGTGCGAGCGGCGGGTGGCAAACTCTTTATCTGTTCAGTAAATGACCAAATAAAAATGTTATTTGAACTGACCAGTATGGATCGGGTTTTTGAAATTTTCTCCAACCGAGAGGAGTTTAATAATGCGATAGCTTCTATCAATAATTAGAGCTAAGACTTCATTTATAAAAAAAATGTCTTCTGCCTCCCCTGTTGTTACAAGTTACGAGGTTTGAACGTAACTCGGTATCAATAGGGGTACAGAGACTAGTCAAAGTTAATTTCCATCAAAGAGACATCATCATCAAAATAATCTTTCGGGTTCAACGCCTCTACAGAGTTAAGTATCTCGTCGAGATTGGCAACGCTGCTATGGCGGCAGTCTCTTAGCTGCTCAATAAAGGGGTCGATTCCCCAAATCGTGTCGTCAGGTTGATTAATTTCATAAATCCCATCACTGAAGATATAGAGGGTACTCCCTGCCTCTATGTCACAGCACTCGTCAACATAGTCCGTGTCAGGAAACATCGCCACAGGCAAGCCAGGAGATTTCAGAGGCGTTACCGTTGGTGTTGTGCCTAATTTTCCAGAAAGCAAGACGGCTGGTGGATGACCAGCACTGGAATAGGTGAGCTGGCGAGTCGTGCGGTTGTAGACGCCGTACCAAATCGTGAAGTATTTATCATTGCGCTGGGTCATTTGAAATGTTTCATTTAACCGACAAAGCACATCACTAGGTTGATAGTAGTTAATTTTTGGCAGAGCACGCGATCGCAATAAATTTAAGACCGATAGCGTCGGTAGAGCCGCCCGCAAACCATGCCCAGAGGCATCAAGCAGATAAAACGCCAAATGCTCCTCATCTAGCCAGTAGTAATCAAAACCATCCCCGCCTAACTGCCGTGAGGGAATAAATCGAGTATCAATCGTCACTGGCGGCTCCGTCATTTGATCCGGCAAAATCGAACGGACATACTCTGCCGCCTCTGCTAGCTCCGTCTCTAGTAACTGTTTTTGCTGCTGTAAGTCACGACTAACCTGGTGTAACCGCAAACCCGCCCTAACTCGTGCCTTCAATTCCGGCATTTCAATCGGCTTGCACAAAAAGTCATCCGCCCCTGCATCCAAGCCCTTTACCCGATCTTCTACCGAGCCTAAAGAAGTCAGCAAAATAAAAATAGTGGTAGACAGTTCTGGTGTCGCCTTGACTTGGGCACAAACCTCCAACCCACTCAGGCGGGGCATGATCCAGTCACAAATCACCAACCCCGGACGTAACTCTTGGGCTAGTGCCAAACCCTCCTCGCCATTACTAGCAACCGCGACCTCATAACCTTGATTGTGGAGCGTTCTTTTCAACAAAATTTGAATAGCAGGGTCATCGTCAATGATCAAAATTTGATTCATGGCAGCTTAGAATTACAAGTCGCTTGAGATTTGGGGCGTATACTTCTCCTCAGACCAACAACACCCTACACTCAAACTGAGTGTAGTCTAATTAAAAACTGATAGGCATTGAGTACTACTCCTCAATCCCCTATCCTACGCCTGGAATCGGCTTCGGGATGGTTCACATGGAGAAGAGGTTAGACATCGGTGCTAGAAGAATAAAATCTATTGCTATTGCTGCGTTATTTTCCCGGCTCGTATCTCCAGCCCTCATCTAAGGTTTTGTGCAATTGAACGTCCTCAAAAAATCTCTTCTACAAGTTTCTACTGACCTAACAATGTTAGACCCGGTTTTATCCTGGTTTAATGGACTAAATCAGCCCTTTATTCCCAAAAAAGTATGGCTTCAGTGCCAACTTGCCCTGGCAGAAGGGCTAACTAATGCCATTCGTCATGCCCATAAAGGTTTACCAACAGAAGCGCCGATTGATATTGAGGTGACTGTGTTTCCCACATCCTTAGAGATGCGAATTTGGGATCAAGGCCCCCCCTTTGATCTGGAACAGCGACTGCCAGATATGCAGCAAAAGGCTGACGAACAGGCAATTGGCGGTAGAGGAATTGCCATTCTACAAAAAATTGCCGACCAACTCAGTTACACCCGCACTGAAGACAACCGGAATTGTCTATTGGTGGTGAAGTCCTTTGAGAGAGAAGAGGAGGGGAATAAAGTATGAAGTATGAAGGGTGAAGTATGAAATAGGCGATTGGAGTAATGGCTAATCGTCGTCAATTATTCTCTCCCCTGCTCCTCATCTCCCCTGCACCCCTGCTCCCCTGCTCCCCTGCTCCTCATCTCCCCCGCTCCTCATCTCCCCTGCACCCTTACTCCCCTACTCAGGACTCAGGACTCAGCACTCAGGACTCAGGCATTTATGAATCACAACAGGTACGCCGCTAGAGGGGACAAAGGTAATGCCTCGGCGTACTGGACGTACTGGGCGATTGTCGGAGAGTGAAAGTTGAAAGCGCGACAAGATGGTGGCGAGAATTAGCTTCATTTCGTACCTCGAAAAGACGGTGCCAATGCAGCCACGAGAACCGCCGCCAAAGGGTAAAAACTCGTAAGGCGACAAGTCGCGGTCTAAAAAGTGCGTGGGGTCAAATTGGGTGGGATTGGGGTAGGCTTGCGGACGGCGATGGGCGAGGTAAATGCAGGGAATGAGAATGGTTCCCGGCTCGAAATCGTATCCCCTGATATTCAGGGTTTCTTTTACCATGCGAGGGACGCAAATCAGCGCAATCGGGTAAGCCCGCAAGGTTTCGGAGCAGACGGCGCTGAGGTAGGGAAGTTGCGCGATCGCTTCTGGAGTGCGATCGCTACCCAAGCCATCTAGTTCCTCCTGTAGCCGCTGCTGTACTGAGGCGGAGGCGTGTATCCAGTGAAATGCCCAGGTGAGAGAGGCGGCGGTGGTTTCATACCCTAGCAGCAGTAGGGAAACCAATTGATCGCGCAGCTCCTGATTAGTCATTTGCTCGCCGTCGGCATCTCGCGCCGCTATCAGCATACTGAGGATATCAGTGCTAGAGCGATCGCTATTAGCACGGCGTTCCTCAATTTCCGCATAAACCAGCTCGTCAATTTGCTGTCGTCGCCGCAGAAAGTTCCCCCACGGACTCCACGCCCCCAAATCTTTCTGCAAGGGGGGAAAGAAGAACTGACTGGAGAAAACAGGGGTGGTTACATCATCAAGAAGCCCACTTAGTAAGGCTTTTACCTGTTCATAGCGCGGCCCTGGTTCCAAGCCAAACACCACGCGTAAGATAATGCTGAGGGTAATATCTGGCATGTACTGGTGGATGAGGACAGAGGCTCCCGGTTTCCAGGATGAAGTAACTTCTTCGGTAATTTCGCAGATGACTTGACCATAGGCTTTCATGCGATCGCCATGAAAGGCTGGCATTAATAACTGACGGGTGCGCTGGTGAGCGCGTCCTTCCTGCAAAATTACCGAGCGATCGCCCATTAGAGGCTGGAAGACGTGGGTGGCGACTTGAAAGTCCAGCTTTTTGGCGGGGAGGGCGAAAATCTCTTGAATTGCTTCGGGTTCGCCAAAAAACACCACAGGTGGGGAATTTAAACCCAGTACCCTGGTTGTAAAGGGATCGCCGTAGCGATCGCGACAGCGATCTAAAAAGTCAGTCGGTTGAGCAACAAGCTGGAGCGTTTGCAACAGCGACGGCGTCCGAGGCCCATCAGGCAGTTTCATCTAAAATTTCTTGAGTCCGGGAATTACTACAAGCCTCGCAAAAAGGCTCTGTTCTATTCCTTATACTCTCAAAACTGACCCCGGAACTGCCAAAGGAAGTAATATCATTCGGGCTACTAAAGTTCTAAAGCCCTATGATTTGCCAAAGCTTGCCACGCTTATTAATATTTTTTAGCTGGTAATCTTTCTCCAAATCCTCTCGCAATTCTTGAGAAGGATTGTATAAAAATACTTCACCGAAGCGATCGGGAATTTCCGGTGTAGTATTACTCTTCGTCAAAATTAACCGCACTTTTTGATCGAGTAGATGACTCAACACTAGTACATCAACTGTGTTAAAAGAATTCGTGTCATTAAGTAGTAGAGGGCTACCTGCTTGATTAATTTGACGAGCAACTTCTGGCATATATTGGCTATGTCCTTTATTCCACCATGCCTCTGCTTGAGAACTGATTAGGCAAGACACGACGCCGCCAGAAATCAGTACTGCCATCACCGCTGACCAGATGCTGCGTTGCCAGAAACTGCGAGAGGTGATTTTCGTAGCCAATAGATAGGCAACAGCTATTTGAATTCCTAAATAACAGGGAATAAAATACCGAGACCTCATCGACCCAGATCCCCCCAAGATCACATCAGGTAAGATCGTCATCGCGGCTGTTGTTCCGATGAAAGTCAAGATAAATAGCCAAATCTTTTCTGAACTATTTTTGTACAGAAAATAAAGAGCATATCCTGCTAATACTAAAATAATAGGAGCTAAAATGTTTCCAAGATTCACATCAATAAAGACTTGTCCCAAATTCCGCCCCCAAGCTACTACTAAACTCGAAAATTCTGCTCTCTGTTGCGCTCCTGATGTTACTGCTTTTACACTGTCTAAGTTAAACAGAATCACCAAAACCCACGGCACGAAAGTAAGAAAACTGATTATCGAAGTAACTAAATAAGTAATAAAAATCTTATTGGATTGAAATCTTTCAATAATAAATACATAAATGGCATGTCCGAAAGCGATAAGCAAAAAGTACAGATGGCTATAAAATCCCACAATTAAGCTAAGGGCGTAAATTAGCCAACTGCGCTTAGTATCAACTCGTAATGCATAAAGAAGTGAAGCACTTGATAGCACGGTAACTACAGTCATTAAACTATACATTCGTGCTTCCTGGGCATACAGGACGTGAAACGGCGAGACGGATACCAGTGCCATTGCTATCCAGGCAACTAAGGGAAGCTCAAATAATTCTCGACATAGCCAATAGAGACAAGGAAAGACTAATAAGCTAGTTACAGCCGAAAAGCTTCGCGTAACAGCGATGGAATTACCAAATAACTGCATCCAAAATCTGGTTAGTAGAAAATAAAGGGGTGGATGGACGTTTCCTACTAAGCTTTTAACTGTACCACTTAAGTTTTTGTCAGAATTTGGCTGTTGATACTTCCGTAGGTTATTAACACTGATAATCTGATCGTTGAAGGATTCTTGAATAAACTCTTCTCTTGTGTAGCCAGAAACTCTTAAAGAAGTAATTGCTTCATCATACCAGTAGACTTTTTTACCCAAATTGACGAATCGAAAACTTATGCCTAATAATAAAGTTATGATCAGAAAAATTCGCAGCCAATTCAATTTACTGGGATAATTTGGATTGACTGTTTGTTTCTGCGGAGGATTTACTATTTGTCTCTGCATAGGTTGAAACCCAAATTTAGGAATTAATTAGATGTCGTTCGCTGCAGGCAAAGCACTAGCCGTTCAAGCCAGCAAAAAAGATTAATTCGGATTACTACGGAATGTTTACACAAACTTTATCCGTATGCCAAGGATTTTTCCGCGAATTTACATAAATTCTCTTTCAGAGACGCTACGCGATCGCTTGGACAATCCCGAAGATTTTGAGCAGATTCAGCAGACGGTGGAAATGTTCAAGGATGTTTTGCCGGAATTGATTGTACAAGATGCCCTATTTCACATGGGTCTGGCAAATCTTCAATCCGTCAGTAAACTTTGATTTAATAGAACAGCACGAAAGGAAAACAACATGGTTGCTACACCATCTCATACAAGCCAAACCTCAGAATCCAAGTTAATGCGCGATCGCGTCGTCCTAATTACAGGTGCGAGTCGCGGCATTGGTGCGGCTACCGCTAAACTCTTAGGACATCACGGTGCCGCCGTTGGAGTTAACTACTACGGCAGTGAAGAGGCGGCTCAACAAGTCGTTGAGGAGATTTCATCAGATGGTGGTCGCGCGATCGCTGTCAAAGCAGACGTCAGAGATTTTCAACAAGTCGATGCAATGGTGCAAAAGGTTTCAGAGGCATTTGGTGCAATTGATACGCTCGTTATCAATGCCCATGCTGGGTTTCCGATGGTTCCCTTTGTGGACTATCGCTGGGAAGATTTTGAAGCGAAATTACTCGGAGAACTCAAAGGTGCCTTTTTTCCTTGCAAGGCAGTTGTTCCATCCATGATTGAACAGAACCGGGGTTGCATCATTGCGGTGAGTAGTAGTTCATCTCGCAATCCTAGCCAGGGGTTCTCTGCCCACAGTACAGCCAAGTCTGGGCTGGATGCCTTTATAAAAAGCCTTGCCTTGGAACTCGGTTCTCACGGGATTCGTGCCAATGTTGTAGCACCCGGATTGACACTAACTGATGCAACAGCAGGTTTGCCGCAGGAGTATAAAGACGCATCCGCTCAAACGGTTCCAATGAAACGAAACGGACTACCGGAAGATGTTGCAAGTGCAATTCTGCTGCTAGCGTCTGAGGAAGCGAGATTTATCACAGGAGCTTATTTGCCTGTCAGTGGTGGTATTCAGATGCTTTAACGGTTGATGACTGGCGTCACCATAGCCCGATACAACCAAAGCTGTCACGCAACCTGGAGTTAGTCGAGTTACTGCGCCAAATTAGAGCACGACAGGGGTGATCGCAGCAGAGAGGTTGCGATCGCTCTATGCTGAGATATCTTGCGATCGCGGGGGCCATTGTCGGCGGACGCAGAACTTTTCCTAGATTGACTGACAAACAATAAGACCGTTGCTCTTAGCGACCATTTTTTCCTCTGCTAGACAAAGGCAAGTTCGTTAAGCTAGAAGAAGAGAACAAGAGCAAGCAGCCTATAAGTTTTTGTGCTTAGCAGTCACAAGATGATACGACCTCCTATTTTTACCATTGACAAAGGACTGGACTTAAGTGCGTAGTACGTTTTACTCTCGCTAAAAACCATTAGTTCTGCAAAGCAATCGCGTTTAGTAAAAAAAGATAAGTGATAAAGCCTGAGATCGTCGTCATTGGAGCATCGGCGGGAGGGATGGAAGCCCTGAAAAAGCTCGTTGCTCAACTCCCCTCCAATTTTCCATGTGCTGTTTTCATTGTTTGGCATATTGCCCCAGCGTATCCAAGTATATTGCCCCAAATCCTGGATCGGGTTTGCTCCCTGCCAGTCGCCCATGCAATTGACAAAGAGGAAATCAAACCGGGACGGGTTTATGTTGCTCCCTCAGATCACCATCTGATTGTCGATTGGGGGCATATTCGAGTCACGAAGGGACCGAAGGAAAATCGCTTTCGTCCCTCGATTGACGTCTTATTCCGCTCCGCCGCCCGGAGCTATGGAAATCAAGTGATCGGGGTCGTTCTAACTGGAATGCTGGATGATGGGGCATCTGGGCTGTACGCAGTGAAGGAGCAAGGCGGGAAAGCGATTGTCCAACACCCTTTTGATGCGCTTCACTCCTCCATGCCTATACAAGCGATGAAAGCGGTAGAGGTCGATCACTGCGTCCCCGTCGCGGAAATGGGCGCTTTATTAGTTCAGATGACAAACGAAGCCGTCGAGAAGAAAGGAGGACATCTAGTGTCTGAGCAGATGGACATTGAAGTCAAAGTGGCGCAGGAAGACAATGCTTTTGAGAGCGGTGTCATGAAGATTGGGAAGCTCTCTCCTTATACCTGTCCTGAGTGCCACGGGATGCTTCTGCAACTGCAAGAAGGCAACCGTATCCGCTTCCGTTGCCATACAGGACATGCCTATTCCCTGAATTCTCTGCTTGTAGAAGTAACGGAGTCTATTGAAGTCTCCCTTTGGAACACACTTCGCGGGATCGAGGAAAGCGAAATGTTAATGAGCCACATGGCTAAACATCTGTACGAAACGAACGATACGGAGATGGCGGAACGATTTTTGCAGAAATCTAAAGAATCAACAAGGCAAGCTAGCCTAGTTAGGCAGGCGGTGATGAGCCACGAAATCCTAAGTCAAGAAAAGATAGCTAACCCGGAGGAGTAGAAGTAGCAACTGACCAAAAACTTAGAATTCGCCTAGCTTTGCCGGAAAAAGAAGTGGGTTAACGCTTCTGAAAACGGTTCAATTTTGAGAGATAAGGGGCGGCGCAAGCTAGGCTGTTTCTCTCCTGCGGTTTTTCCAACTAGATCACGGGAACTGTCATCTGAAAATCGGAGTACCGTGGGTAAACTTTGGGCTTCAAGATTCCCCACCATAGTTGTACTCAGCTTGGTGGTGGGTAGTTTACTACAAGCTTTGGAAGTAGGCTTTGTTCTATTCCTTAGCATCAAGTTTATTAACCTTGCATCTTTTACCTTGCATAAGTGCTGAGGCTCCAGAGATATATGCTCTGCGAACGCTAGGAGTCAATCAATTATGCTAAGGCTAAGAAACAGATACCACGCTCTGCACTGCAATTGTGGAATGATTTATCTGGCTAAAGCCAGCTCCTTAGGTAATAAAATCATTTGTAAAGAATGCGGTCGGACTCCTCAAATAGAAGAACTAGAATCAAAACCATTTTCTTCAAAAACAGTTTTCAACAAATCTCATCATCTGAGCAATTTTCAGCAATCATTAACTTTTTCAAATAGACACATCGTTTTAGCAGCAGTTACCCTTGCCAGCCTACTAGGCATCGTGGTTTATCGCCCTACCATACTACCCCAACAAGCACAGCTACCTACCTTACCAGTATCATTACAGTCTGCACTTAAACCAAGCCGTTCTCCTGTTTCTCTTCCAAACGGCACTGATATCATTCCACCTCAAGATTCAGAGGGTCTGGGAGCGCTAAAGATCGTTAATGGAATGACCGACGATGCTGCTATTAAACTTGTAGATAGTGTCTCCGGTAAGACGCGTCGTTTTGTGTATGTTCAGGCTAATCAAAAAGTGACTATTGAAGGTATTAGCCCTTGTAACTGTATATTAAAATTTACTCTGGGAAAAGATTGGGAGCAAACAAAGCAAAGTTTTTTGCAAAATCCCTCATTTTCCCAATTTAGCAAACCGTTGGATTTTAGAGAAATCGAAAAAGAGTCAGGAGTAGAGTGGATGAAATACGAGGCGACATTACATCCTGTACCTCACGGAAGCGCACGAACAAAGCCAATTAAAGCCAGGGATTTTGAGGATTGATCAGCCGCTCAATAACTGTTATTTCTTAGGAAATTTTCCTGAATAATTTCATGTTTCAATACAAGTTCATGTAGCTAAATGAAGTGAATTACTCATGCTTAAAACCCAAGACCCTACCGTTAAAAAAGTACTTCATGGCTACCCAAACCTAGGGCGTATTAAGGAATCACTCAAAATATTGTACAAACATTTTTCGAGGGAAACCATCTATTCATTCTCAAATAACATTTTGCCTAGCGATGTATCCATACTTCCTGGATAAGATCCTGTCATTGCCTTTCATCGGTTAGCAGGTAAGCTTGTGCGCCATTTAAACCTGCCAGAGGGATCAATTTTAATTAATTTCCGGTGGAACATGGAGAATCTGGGACGGGTTGAACTGACAAGGGAAAATGAGTATCTAGTTGAGTTGCAGGGGCGGTATCGTGAAGACGATCGAGATGTTGCAGCCGTTCTTGCCCATGAGATTACCCATGTTTTTTTATATCGCGCTGGCTTATGGCTTCCTAATACCTACGATAATGAAATTCTTACGGATACAGCCTCTGTGTATCTTGGCATTGGATGGCTTTCTTTAAATGCTTACCGAGTGACTCAGTCTCAACATTGCAGGCTGGAAGAAAGGATAGGATACCTGACACCTGAAGAATTTGGCTACGTGTTGGGTAAACGAGCGATCGCCTTCTCGGAAAAAGTTGATGATTTGATTACCAGTCCGGCGGCAAAGCAGGCATTTAAGGCGGGGTTTAGAAAAGCAAAGTTAGAATATCGCCAGCCGCCACTGCAAGGTTGTAGTCTGGTCAGACGCGGACGGTATTGGTGGAACCGTCAATGGATTCGCACGATTAGTCGCTCCACAGGCTTGAAGGGGCTTTCCCGTTCATTTAATGGCTGTCAATTTGATGTTTCTGATGGGATGAAAGTTGTTTTTGAATGTCCGGCGTGCAGTCAAAAGCTTCGTCTGCCAATCAAGAAAAAAACTGAGGCTCGTTGTGGTATTTGTCAGTCGTTTTTTAAGTGTCAAACGTAATTTGGAATACTAATTTATACGGTTTTAGTGGATAGAAAGGATTTAAGCGATCGCTTATTTCTGCTCAGTTCCAACAGGGTAGGCTCTTCTGCGGCATTCAATTACTTATCAATCACCAGATTTTTGCCATCCACAAGACGAATCCCGATAGCTCTGGATCGCCGCTCACTGCTTCGGGATTCTCCAAAATGTCAGGTTCGTGATGGGGACGGTAGATGTAGACTTTGCGGTTTTTGCGATCAATTAATAAGCCTAGTGATGCACCGTTGTCAATGTATTCCTGCATTTTGTTTTGCAATCCACTGAGAGTATCGCTAGAAGACCGTAATTCAATCACAAAGTCTGGACAAATCGGAGCAAATGAGGATTTTTGTTCTTCAGTTAAGGCATTCCAGCGCTCTAGTTTAATCCACGAGGCATCAGGAGAACGGGTTGCCCCATTAGGCAGGGTAAAGCCTGTACTGGAGTCAAACGTTTCACCTGTGCCATCTTGATCTGCCCAGTTCGCAAGTTGTTGAGCAATTTTAATGTTTCGATTACCTGTATCTGAAAAAGCTGGCGGCATAATAATAACTTCCCCAGTCGCAGTACGCTCAATTCTCAAATCGCGATTGGCTAGACAGAATTCATAGAATTGTTCAACACTCATCGATTTGATCGCAGGGAGATTGACCGTCAGTGGGACGCTCATGCTTTGAATGAGCAGCGTCGTCATTGTTTTGCCTCAATTAAAGTTATTTTTGGACAATGCCCACCCTATAACGATGTTGGGTTTATTTAAGCGCAGCTACTTACTCTGCCCTACACCGCCAAAACAGGCGATCGCTCTTGCTAACGCTTACTTGTGATCACCATTTGCACGCCACCTTGGGGGGCAATGGTTACGCCACGACGCACAGGTTGCACAGGTCGCTTGTCTACCAATGCCAACTGATAGCGAGACAGTACCGTCGCTAAAACCAGCTTCATCTCAAACAGCGCTAGAGCAAAGCCGATACAGCGGCGATTTCCGCCCCCAAAGGGCAAGTACTCGTAAGGAGAAAACTGTCGTTCGAGGAAGCGTTCTGGCTTAAATTGCTGCGGTTCTGGATAGATATCTTCGCGCTGATGGGTCAAATAAATGCAGGGAGCCAGCATGGTCTCAGGCTCAAACAAGTAACCCATAATCTCAATCGGGACTTTGAGGATGCGTGGAGAGACAATGGGCGTAACGGGGTAAATCCGTAAGGTTTCTGAGCAAACGGCGTTGAGATAAGGTAGTCGGGAAATCTCCATCGGGGAAGGATTATCTCCCAGGCTTGCCAGTTCTTGCAGCAACTTTTCTTGCACCGCAGGCAACTTGTGAATCCAGTAAAATGCCCAAGCCAAAGTGGTTGCTGTCGTCTCATGACCCGCTGCCAAAAGGGTGATCAACTCATCGCGTAACTCTTCATCGCTCATCCCTTGCCCTTGCTCGTCCCGTGCGGCAATCAGCAAGGTGAGAATATCTGTAGCGGTGGGATCAACTTGAGCGCGACGTTCGGCAATTTCTGCGCTTAAGAGGGTAGTCATTTCCTGATGGCGCTTTTTGAAGCGTCCCCAGGGACTCCAGCTTCCCCAATCCTTTTGCAAAACATCCAGAAACAGCAAACTGGAGCCTAGGCGAGAACCCGTAAGATTGAGCAAACTCGCTAGGAGTGGCTTGAGTTGCTGGTAGCGATCGCCATCGGCTAAACCAAAGACGGCATGTAAAATCACCTGGAGGGTAATTTCTTGCATCGCGTCACGCGCTCGGAAGGGTTGACCCGGTATCCATTTACTGGCGACTTGCTCGGCAATCTGGCAAATTATCTCACCGTAGGAGCGCATCCGTTCCCCGTGAAAGGGAGGCATCATTAGGTGGCGTTGGAAGGCGTGGCGATCGCCATCGAGTAACAATAAGGAGTTATCCCCCACCAACGGTCGTATCAGTCCATTAGCACGACCAGCATCAAAGGTGTCAGGAGCAGCGGTAAAAATCGCTTGAATCGCTTGCGGGTGGCTGAAAAAGACTAAAGGATTCGATTGGCGCAGTTCGGCTGTGAAGGGATCGCCGTAGCGTTGAGCGCTGCGCTCCATGTAGCCAAACGGATTGGCAATCCACTCCAGTAACTGCAACAAAGGCGGCTGCTGCGAACCATCAGGTAGTACCTGAGACATTTTTCCTCTACCCCATTTTGCTCAGTTAGTTCGATTCTAATGAATTGCCAATGGAGTTAAAAGGATTCAATCCTTAAGTTGTGGGTTGGGAATTCAGCATCAACACGGTACTTGAGTTTAAGAACTTATAACAGTCTTACCAATAACTAATGGCTGATGACTGATGACCAATGACTAATCACTGTAGGATCTACCTAATTGAAGCTAATCCCCATGGGGATATTATTTGAAGAGGTATCTGATCTTATGACCGCTGTTACTCAATCAGCCCCTGGCTTTTGCGAAGGGATTCAGTATTTTGGAGGATCGTTACCGGGATTTGAGAAATTAGGCAAAGAAAGTGCGATCGCCAACGGAAAAAACGCGATCGCCTCTCCTAGCGATCCGGCTGCAGTCTTCCAAACAATGCTGGCTGCCGATGCGTTGCGCTATCTCACCTTGCAGGTAACAGCTAGTAAAGCCTCTGGACATCCGGGAGGATTTGCCAGTATTGCCGATGCCATCGCCGCCCTCGTCATGCTGGGTTACAAAAATATCCTCACAGAAGTGGGACACCACGCCCCTGGGTTTTATAGCAGTATGTTCCTAGACCGCTCCCTGGAAGATATGGGGATTGATACCGTGCAAAAAATGCGCGATCGCTTCCGGGAACACAAAGGCTTGCTAGGACACCTTTCCGGGCAAATTCCCGGACTCCTCAGCCCCGCCGGGCCCCTCGGACAAGGGCAACACTTTGCAATGTCCGGAGCATTACTCCACCGCGACATCCTCTTCCCCGTCACCATTGGCGACGGCGGCATTGGTGAACCGTATGTAATGAGCAGCATGGCGCACTTCCACACCGCCTATCCCGAAGTCACCAACTTCCTCCCGATTCTCGTTTGGAACGGCTACAGCCAAGAACACCACAGCATGGTGTCCACCAAGCCGAACCAAGAAATGATTGAATACTGGGAAGGCAACGGCTTTCAAAACGTCATCTTAATTAATGCCAAAGACTACGACGACGCCAACCAACCCGGCGAATACGTCGATAGCACCGAGTTTTCCCTAGAGAAACGCCTAGAGTTTACCCAAGCCATCCTGGAAGCAACGGATAAAGCCGCTAAGTCTGCCCTCAGCGGCAAACTAACTGTACTCATTGTCAAACAGCTTAAAGGAGCAGGAGTACACGACCGGGGAGCAAAAGCCCACAACCTCTACGGCTACCACACCCTAGACAATGAAGATATCGTCAGCGCCTTAAAACAACGGGCTTTATCCCCCGCCGCTTGGGAACTGGTACGCACAAACTTTGAACGCTCATCTGGCGGCCCCGCCTCCCATCATGTAGTCACGGAAAAAGAATTATCCCTGTCAGATTTAGGAAAATTGCCCCTAGAAGAATTTCCCGTTGCGGGGGAAAAGCAAGTAGCAACGACCACAATGGGAACATTGATTTCCCATGTGGGTAAAAAAGACCCTAGCTTCGTCCTCTCCAACGCTGATGGTAACGCCGCCTCTGGGATTAATAACGTTAACCAAGCCCTGAAAATCCTCCACCCCACCGAGGACGAAGCCTACTACCAAGGGCCAAAGGGTCAGGTTTACGAACCCTTAAGCGAAGATGCTTGTGCAGGCTTGGCAGCAGGCTTGGCATTGTTTGGCGCACGTACCCTCTGGTGTTCCTACGAATCCTTTGCCGTTAATGGTTTACCGATTTGGCAAACGGTGACGCAAGCAATGGCAGAACTGCGTCGTCCTACCCCATCCACCGTTACCCTATTTACCGCCGGAGCATTGGAACAGGGGCGCAACGGCTGGACTCACCAGCGTCCGGAGATTGAAAACTACTTTGCTGCCATGATGCGAAATGGTAATATCTTCCCTCTCTTCCCCCCCGATGCCAACAGCATCCAAGCTTGCTACGAGTGGGCGCTGACGACGAAGAACAAGGGAATTCCGATTATCGCCAGTAAGTCACCCTTGCCCATCCGCACTACCTTCGAGCAAACCCGTCAAGCCTTAAAAGATGGCGGCGTTGTTTTGCACGAAAGTGAAGGCACAAAGAAAGTCGTCTTTGCCGTTATCGGCGACATGACCCTGATTCCAGTCTTTGATGCCGCGACTCACCTAGAAAGCAAAGGCATCGGCGTCCGCATCGTCTCTATCATCAGCCCCCGCCGCCTGTATCGTCCCCACGATACCGCGTCGGACACCTGCTCTCAACCCGATAACCATTTCTTAGATGATGCTGGGTTTGAGAAGATGTTCAGCGGCGATGCCTTAATTGGTGTCACCGGAGGTGCCAGTGCCATGCTAGAACCCCTGATGCTACGCAGCACCGCCAAGCGAGACATCTTCGCCTGGAAACGTGGAGAAACCACCGCCAGCCCTACGGAATTGTTTGCATTTAATGGCTTAACCGCTGAGAATTTGGCAAAACGCGCCGGAGATTTGGCAAGTTAAGTTGAGTTTGATGTAATGGAATGCCCCCACTCAAAATAAACCCAGGTGGGGGCTAACCATAAAAAAGATTTTTTACTGATTAACAGATTGTGAATGATTAAAATCTGCCTAAGAACGAGGTAGCTAAACTTAGATAACGGTCATTGATTCCTATTATTTTAAAAAGAAACTCTCTGCAATATTGATAAATACCACAAAATTAATTCATGTCGAATATTCTCAAAGCTATCAAAACGATTGTTGATAATCCCATGCCAAATCTAGTAAATTACTACGAAAATAAAAACAGAATTAATAGTGTAGGTGATGCTTTAGAATGCTTTGTCAAAGATATATTTGCTGATACTGTATTAGAAACTGATAAAAGTAATAGGTTAGAGAAATATAATCAAGTTTTCTCGTATATAGGCAATTCTAATAACCCACCTGATTTAATTCTAAAAAATGATGATGCAATAGAGGTCAAGAAAATAGAATCTCTAAAAGCGGGTATTGCATTAAATAGTTTTTATCCCAAGTCAAAGTTGTATGTTGACAGCCCTCTACTAACTTCTCAGTGTCGTCAGTGCGAAGATTGGCAAGAAAAAGATATTATTTATGCAATTGGAGTGACTCCAACAAAAAATCTAAAGTTACTGTGGCTTATATATGGTGATTGTTATGCCGCTGATAGAGAAATTTACAAAAGAGTTACTGACAAGATAATCAACGGCGTTTTAGAAATAAAAGACGTTGAATTTTCTGAAACGAGAGAACTAGGTCGAGTCAATCGAGTAGATCCTTTAGGAATAACCTACCTGAGGATAAGAGGAATGTGGGGAATTAAAAATCCTTTAACTGTATATGACTATCTTAACTTTGAAGATAATATCAGTGAAAATGCTCAAGTAATTGCTATTATGAAAAAAAGTAAATACATGGATTTTCCGTTACAAGATAGGCAAGCCATTGAAAATATATTTAAAGATAACTTCAAAATTATAGATGTAAAAATTCAGTCTCCAAATAACCCCGCTAGCCTTATAGAGGCAAAAGTTATAAACTATAAAATCAACGACTCGTTTGTATAAATTAAAAAGTAGGCGATGGATATTGTATCTCTATTTTCAGGTTGTGGCGGACTGGACTTAGGTTTTCATCAAGCTGGTTTCAAAATTATTTGGGCAAATGAATATGATAAATCTATCTGGAATACTTATGAATTTAATCATCCAGAAACAAAACTGGATAAAAGAGACCTAAGAAGCATTAAGCCTTCAGAAATTCCTGATTGTATAGGAATCATTGGCGGCCCTCCCTGTCAAAGTTGGAGCGAAGCTGGTGCAGGGCGCGGAATAAATGATAGCAGAGGTCAACTATTTTACAATTATGTTGAAATCATTAAAGAGAAAAAACCGCTTTTTTTTCTAGCAGAAAATGTGAGTGGAATACTCGCCAAAAAGCACGATCATGCTTTTACAGAGATTTTGTACCAATTTAAAGATGCGGGGTATGAAGTAACTTATAAGTTATTAAATGCTAGCAACTATAAAGTTCCACAGGATAGGAAGCGAGTAATTATTGTAGGATATCAAGAAAGAATGGGAGGGGCGTTTAAATTCCCTGAGGGTAGTAATAGGGTTTTAACGTTGAGAGATGCTATTTATGATCTAAGCAAAATAGAACCTGTACCAGTAGAAAGTGAGGTAAATGAAAATCGCGGAACAATTCCTAATCATGAATATTTGGAAGGCGGATTTTCAAGTATCTATATGTCGAGAAATAGGGTAAGAGGTTGGGATGAACCATCTTTTACAATTCAGGCTGGTGGAAGACATGCTCCCATACATCCTCAAGCAAGAAAAATGATTTGGATAGGAAAGGATCAGTGGAAGTTTGACGAAGATTCGTCTAAACCATCTCGTCGTTTGTCTGTTAGAGAGTGTGCGAGGATTCAGACTTTTTCAGATAATTTTATTTTTAAATACGATCATATTGCCAACGGTTATAAGATGGTAGGAAATGCTGTTCCTGTTAACTTGGCAAAAAGTTTGGCGGAAAAAATGTTAATAGATGTTCAGCAGTATCTAAATTTTGGTATTTGTACAAATTTGCAAACTAAACAACTTGCCACGCAGTTGACGCTGATTAAACCAAGTTTACTTAAATAATTTAACCACTGAAAATTTAACAAAAAAACAGCTAATGTCTTAGAGAATTGTGCGGCTATAGACTCTGCCAATTCATTTAAGCTTGATTGGTTTTGAAGGGCTGCAATAGCTTTCTATCATTAAGATTTAGAGTAGCGATCGCCCTACTGTTATTAGACCCAACGGAGGTAGTGGTGAGCGGCATTCATTACCCCGGCTCTCACAAATCAAGTATCCTCAACAAGCACGCTATTTCCGACGCGGGTTGGAGGGGGCGATCCTTTTCCAGACAAGGCGGCTCAGTACCCCTCCTAGCGCTCCGCCTATGGCTCCGAAGCTCGCTCCCGAAAAGCCGCCAATATAGGCTCCAATAATCGCTAAACCGAGTACAGGCCCTTCTGTAACTTTTCCGGCGATCGCTGCCACTAGAGAACCCGTAAATGCCACAACCAATCCCCAGAAGACTGTGGCAAATAGAGTCATAAGTATTATCCAAAAGATGGCTCCCAGCACGCCTCTAAAGCCGAGCCGCGCCATCATGCTGCTCATTTTTCCAAAAACTGCACCAAATAAAGCTCCTGTGATTGCTCCACCCATCACCCAGGCGATCGCCTTGCCGATTTCTGCCTGGAATAGTCCAAAGAAAAACAAGCAAATAACGACCGCCCAGAAAACTGCCCAAACAGCAGTCCAGAAAACACAGGTGAAACTCATAAATCAGAATCATTTTGCTGTTTAGGCTTCAGACGTTTTTCATACCAGTCCATCAAAGGAGTTGAACTAACACCATGCAAAAGCACCGAGGCGATAACAATCAGGAAAACAATCCAGGTAATTTCTTCCATAACATCTCCTTCAAGCCCCTCAGTCAGACTATAGGTTAAATAGTATAGGGAGCCGACGCCACGAATTCCAAACCAACCCATGAGCCAACGCGTTGCAGGTCGTAAGTTACTCCCCGCCGTGCTTACCCAAGTCCCCAAGGGTCGAATCACAAAGAGCAACAAAACTCCCAGTAACGTCGCATCTCCCAGGTAACGCAGCATTGGTTCAGCGCGGAGAATAGAGCCTAACAGCAAAATTGTCGCCAGTTCCAGTAGTTTTTCAATGCGTTCTGTGAACTCTAACTGAGCCATTCGCTTTTCCTGTTCGCTATAGTAACTTGCCTGTACTGTCACACCTGCAACAAAAACGGCGAGAAACCCATAACCATTGACCACTTCTGTGAGGGAATAGGCGATCAAAATTGTACTGAGGGCAAGAAAATCCTCAATCAACTCATCAGCCGGTCGAATAGCTTGCAGACGCCGCTCAAGCCAGACGATCGCTTTTGCCACCACGATTCCCACGACAATTCCCGCTGCGATCGCCCATAGTAAGTCAACCGCTACCCAGTCTCTAAACCACTGTTGCCAATTATCGTTTTTGAGCAAATAAATCCCAAAATAGACAAAAGGAAACGCCAAAGCATCATTCAATCCGCCTTCAGAGGTCAAACCAAATCGCAGCTCTGTTTTATCTGTAACGCTCTCTAGCTGGACATCGGAGGCTAAAACAGGGTCTGTAGGAGCAAGAATCGCGCCGAGCAAAATCGCGGCTCCCCAGCTTAGTCCCAAAAGCCAATGACTCACAAGCGCGATCGCCACAATCGAAATCGGCATCAAAAACCCAATCAGCCGCGCCGTAATATTCCACGACCACCACTTCAGAGGACGATTCATTTTCAGACCGCAGCTAAACACCGAAATAATTACGACAAGTTCAGTTAGCCGTTCCAGAAAATGAGCATTCGGTTGCACTGTAATCAACCCAGATCCATAGGGTCCCAAGCAAATGCCAACCAGTAAATAGAGCTGAGCGTAGGAAAACGGCAGGCGGGCTATCCAACCTGAACCCAAAGTAACAAAGAGTAAGAGTATACCGATGACCAGTAGGTCGAGGATATAGTAGTCCAAAAGAAATTACGCCTACCTATCAAGATGATGCTGTGAGCTTAACGGTTTTTCCCTGCAGGACAAATCACCTCCCGGCTAGATTTTTGCTCCTTGTCTCCCGGATTAAAGACCAAATAGAGGTCAGAAGCTTTGAGCCGGATAGCTATCCTAAATGAGTTTTAATTTCCAGAGTAGTTTTGCTGAAGAAGATTTATTGCTTGAGGAAGACGTACTTGGGATCAATAAATTTATATTCTGAGAGCGGCTTCAATTAGGTACAAATACCGTGTACCCCAGCACAGTGCAATTGTCCTGCAATCACTAATATCTAGTCAAGTTGTAGAAAATTGCATCAAAGCCTGTTGTCACTGATTTGCATAAACTGTTGGCATTGTAGATATATGAGAATTGCACAAATTGCGCCTTTGTGGGAAAGAGTACCGCCATTTCGCTATGGTGGCATTGAATTAATAGTGAATTTGTTGACAGAAGAATTGGTGCGGCGTGGTCATGAAGTCACGCTGTTCGCCTCTGGAGACTCCCTGACAACGGCTCAACTACACTCAGTTCATGACCGAGCACTGCGGTTGGATGAACAAATCAAAGAGCCAGGAGTATACGAGCAATTAATACTCTCCAGGGTTTATCACCAAGCCGAGCAATTTGATGTGATTCATTCCCACGTTGGCTGCATTGCTCTGCCCTACTGCGAGCTTGTGAAGACTCCCACCCTACACACTCTGCACGGCATCTTCACAGCCGATAGCGAGAAGCTTTTCCAAGAATTTGCCACCCAAGCTTTTGTTAGCATTAGTGACGCCCAACGCCGACCCCAGCCAGGTTTGAACTATATTCACACTGTTTACAACAGTATTGATTTAGACGTTTATCCATTCTTTGAAAAGCCAGCAGAACCTGCTTATCTCGCCTTTGTTGGGCGGATGTCGCCAGAAAAAGGGCCAAAGGAGGCAATCGAAATCGCCCGTGCTACAGGCTATCCCTTAAAAATGGCAGGAAAAATTGACCCGGTAGACCGTTCCTACTACGATGAACAGCTTAAGCCGCTGATTGACGGGAAACAGATTCAGTATCTGGGGGAAGTCTCTCACGAAGAAAAGGCAGAACTCTTAGGAAATGCCAGCGTTACCTTGTTCCCGATCACTTGGCGCGAACCCTTTGGTTTGGTAATGATTGAATCAATGGCAACTGGCACGCCTGTTGTCGCTATGGGCTTGGGTTCTGTTCCAGAAGTCATTGCCCACGGTAAAACCGGGTTTGTCTGTGACTCCTTAGAGCAGCTTGTTGCTGCCGTATCAGATACCATGAAACTCGACCGGACTCTCTGCCGCGACTACGTGGTCAATCGCTTTAGCATCAAGACAATGGTAGACGAGTACGAACGGTGTTATGAAATGCTTCTGGGGAGAGGAACAGATAGTAGTGCTACGGGGCGTAGCCCGGTGACGTACACAAAAAAACTGCTCACTACCCACAACTGATAACGGACGATCTACACTAAAACTTATTGGGCAATAGATTTTTTCTGGCAGCTAGTTGGGGAGATATGCGATCGCGCCAGTTCTCGCAATAAGTTCTAACGTAGAAGCAACGACTCAGGAACGCAAGAGTTCTGTCTTGAGTCGTTTTTGATTTATTAGCATAGCCGATTGTGCAGCGTGCGGACTCCAAATCCCTTGGTGGGGATAATCATTCATCCCTATTCCCCGCTTGCCAGATTGACTAAAGAAGTCTGAAGTATAAAGGATGAAGGATGAAAAGATATTGGTACATGCCTCGCCTCTCGTAGGCAAAAAAAACAAAAAAATTCAATAGTCAAGCCCCATCCCTTTATAAATGGGGTAATTTCATACTTCATACTTCAGTTGACCCGATACACTTTTGTAGTTTGCCGACATACCTAGAGAGGCAATAAGCGTCAGTAAGCAACCCACGGCTAAAAGCGCGTGGGCTTCAGCCCGGATCAAGCCAATCTA
>NZ_JCACLG010000012.1:0-7402 GCF_059505785.1 Kastovskya adunca
ATACTTCACCCTTCATACTTCACCCTTCATACTTCACCCTTCATACTTCATACTTTATTCCCGACTCAGGACTCACCGACTCAGGACTCAGATCTTAGAACTCCCGCCTAAAATGAAGGAGTGTAAAGACACAGGGAAGGCATGGACTGGCAAGAGATTTCTGGTAACTGGGTTTTGATACCCCAACGTCCCACAGGGATTGTACATTTCCTGGGCGGGGCTTTCGTTGCTACAGCCCCTCATGTAACTTACCGTTGGTTGCTAGAACAGCTAGCGAGTCAAGGCTATGCAACGATCGCAACGCCGTTTGTAAATACCTTCGATCATGCAGCGATCGCGCGCGACGTACTAAACCGCTTCGAGACAACCCTAGAGCGTTTACAAGCCAGAGGAACCTTAGGTAAGCAATACCTTCCCATCTACGGCATCGGACACAGCCTAGGTTGCAAAATCCATCTCCTGATCGGCAGCTTATTTTCCGTTGAACGTGCCGGAAATATCCTCATTTCCTACAACAACTACCCAGCTCGCCGCGCCATTCCCTTTGTCGAGCAGCTCAACCTAACTAATATCGAGTTCACGCCGTCGCCCGCGCAGACAGAAGAGCTAGCTGCCAAACGTTACCTGATCCGACGCAATCTCTTAGTGAAGTTTATCAAGGACGACATCGACCAAACCCTAAGCCTCAGCGATGTCTTGCAAACACGCTTTCCCGATATGGTGACGTTGCAAATCCTCAACGGCAACCACCTCACCCCCCTGGGACAGGATGTGAGCTGGCAAGCAGGAAATGAGTTTACCCCCTGGGATGCGATCGGACAGTGGATGAAGCAAGAAGTATATCGTGATTTAAACCAGCTCAAGCGAGAAATTATCCGCTGGCTACAACCCTTTTGAGCAGCTTGCAGCTTGAGGAAAACCTACCTCTCTGTGAAGGCTTACCGAAAACATGGGTTTAAAGCCCCGTCCTTCTCGGACGGCTTTGTTTATTTATAGCCACTCTTAGCTATAAACGTCATATAATTTTCTCATGATAGTCCTAGAGTTCAAGTTAAAAGGTAAGCCGCATCAGTATCGGGTCATCGACGACATGATCCGAACAGCTCAGTTTATCAGAAACAAAGCTCTACGGTACTGGATGGATAATCAAAACGTTAAGTTGTCCGACCTCTACAAGCAATGTGCCGTATTGGCTAAAGAGTTTGAATGGGCAGGAAAACTTAACTCAATGGCACGTCAGGCTTCGGCTGAACGTACTATTTTTGCTATCCAACGTTTCTTCGCTAATTGCAAAGCTAACAAACCGGGAAAGAAAGGCTATCCGCAATTTAAGAAATCCGCTCGTTCCGTAGAATACAAAACATCAGGTTGGCGGCTCTCTTCTGACAAAAGAAGCCTGACTTTCACCGATGGTTTTGCCGCTGGAACGTTTAAGTTGATTGGTAGCCGAGACTTGCACTTCTATGCTCAAACCGAGATTAAGCGAGTACGGGTGATTCGTAGAGCTGACGGCTACTATACCCAGTTCTGTATTAATGTAGAGCGAACAGAAGAGGTCGCCCCAACAGGCAAGGCTATTGGTCTTGATGTCGGCTTGAACTATTTCTACACCGACAGCACTGGAGCAACTATCGCTAACCCTCGCTATCTGCGTAAAAGCGAGAAAGCGCTTAAGAGGGCGCAGCGCCGAGTCTCCAAAATGAAGTTGGGTTCGGCTAATCGCAAAAAGGCGATGAATAAGTTAGGAAGAAAACACCTCAAAGTCAGTAGGCAGCGTAAAGACTTCGCCATTAAGACGGCGTTGTGCGTCGTGAAATCTAGCGATTTCATTGCCTATGAAGACTTGCAGGTGAAGAATCTGGTGAAAAACCACAAGCTTGCCAAAAGTATCAGTGATGCAGCTTGGTCGTCGTTCACTGATTGGCTGCAATATCTGGGTAGGGTGTACGGGAAGACAGTTATCGCTGTTGCTCCCCAGTACACATCACAGGATTGTTCTGGCTGTGGAACACGAGTCAAGAAGTCATTATCACAGAGAACTCATACTTGCTCCTGTGGAACGGTGTTAGATCGCGACCACAATGCTGCACTGAACATATTGGCGAAAGCTTTGCGGCGAGCAGGAGTTGAGTTAAATACGGCGGGGCACGCCGGAATCAACGCTTGGGGACAGACCGACCTCTACTCTTTGGTAGTGACATCAACGAGCAAGCCGACTGGTTGAACCAAGAATCCCTGCTGCTTTAGCACGGGGAGTGTCAAAACGGACATAATGAATAGGGGCACAGCGCATACCGTGCCCCTACTATTGCCATCAATTAAATTGATTAGTTATTAACGGCTGTAGGAACCTGCTGGCTTCCAGAACGCTTTCCATCAGGCTCAATTGAGGTACCTTCGATGAAGGAACGCATCATCCAAGCCATTTCCTCATGCTGCTCCATCAGCCCGGTGAGGAAGTCTGCTGTACCTTGGTCGTTATATTTCTCACCAGACTGGTCAACGTGATCGCGCAAATTCCGGATAACTTGCTCATGATCGGTAACCAGGTTTTCTACCATCTGTTCAGCAGTTGGCAAATCGCCATCATGCTCTGAGATCGAGGAATGCTTCAAGAATCCTGCGGCAGTACCAACAGGGTAGCCACCTAAAGCGCGGATTCTTTCAGCCATCGCATCAATGTTTTCTGTCAATACTTGGTAGTGTTCCTCCCACAGTTCATGCAGCGAACGGAACTGAGGCCCTACAACATCCCAATGATACTTTTTCGTTTTGATTAGCAGCAGATAGTTGTCAGACAAGTCGTGATTCAGTAACTCAATCACGCCATTGCGTTGCTCTTCTGATAAACCAATATTTAACGGACGCATAAATCGTTTCTCCAGTATTTTGCAGTCTATAGTTTCAGTGCAACAAATCTATACAGAAGCGCCATCAGTCCAATGAGAGAGATAGTACAAAGCTTTGGGAATAAAGAAAAAAGCTGACAAATTTAGGTGTTTTTGATATCGTCAACGGGGCTAACTTTGGCACGAAATAACAACTTTTCTCCTTGTCTATAACCTGTATAACGGACTCGCACCCGTTCTCCCAGTTGGGCAGTACCTTCCATAAGCTGATGCCACTGAGGATCGTAGGGAATTTCTGCGCCGACAGAAGCGATCGCCTCTACTCCCCAACTTTGCACCAGTCGTTCCACAGGTTCCACTAGAGGCAACAGTATCTTCGCTTCTAACTCAGGTTTTTTTTTCACCGCCGCCGCCACTGTCGGCCATTGCATCAGCCACGATTCCAGCACTTGCAGGCTAGAGCGCTGAAACTCCTGCTGTAACGCCTCCCGTTGCTCCTCTAGCTGTGCTTGCAAACGGCTATATTCTTGCCGCAACTGGGCTAGGGATGCTGACGTTTCTTTCTCAACCGCAATACTGGGAGAAGCCTCCGGGGAAAAACTTGCCAACAACTGGGTTAGCGGCACCTGTAACGCCTCTGAAAGCTGTAGCAACGTCTCCGTACGAAGCTGCGCCACTTCTCCTCGCCGCAGCCGCCGCAACTGCCGCTCAGACACTCCTGAGCGTTGACTTAATGCTTTAAAACTGGAAACACCCACCTGCTGCATCAAGTGCTGCAACTGGTGGGTGTAATCGGGATGGAAAGAAACAGTCATTGTACTGAACGCTGCACGAGTGGAGTTGTTGAATGATGCCGTGAAGGTTGCTGGTTAAATAAACAATCCTTCTGGCAACACCGAAACTCAGATCTTACTGGGGATTTACAATACTACGCAGCATCCAAGCCGTCTTTTCATGAACGCGCAGGCGATCCGTTAGCAAGTCAGCGGTGGCTTCGTCTTCTCCCCGTTCAGCCGCAGGATATACAGAACGTAGGGTCTTAGCAACGGCTTCGTTGGCTTCAACTAGCAAGCGCACCATATCTTCAGCCCCAGGAACTTCGCTGGTTTCTGGAATGGAGCCGATGCTAGCGAACTGACTGTAAGAACCAGGAGCATAAACGCCTAAGGCTCTGATTCGTTCAGCAATTTCATCGACAGCGATCGCTAACTCAGTGTATTGTTCCTCAAACATTTGATGTAGAGAGGTGAACATAGGTCCCGTAACATTCCAGTGGAAGTAGTGGGTTTTCAGATACAACGTGTAGGTATCGGCAAGAACGCGAGAAAGTCCTTCAGCAATTTCTTGGCGAGCGCCTTCTTCGATACCAATGTCAACGCTCATTTTCTTGGGGCTGTCTTGAGTTTGCATAAAATGCTCCTAATTTAGTTGAAAATCAGTGATATGTGTCGAGTTAAAGCTCTTTGCTGGTTGTAGCTTAATTTTAGGACGGCTTGAATCTGCCCTCAGGACGATACAGGTTGGCACAAACACTGTATCCTCAACTTCTACGCCAAATGGCGTTGCAGAACTGAGCGCGGGGCTTTGCGAACTCGGCAACTGATGGTTTCTTTGCCAAGACGTTGGTGCGCTTCGTAGCGGTGACAACCAGAAAAGCCGTAGTACTGTCCCTCTACCTCAAGAACATCGATAGGCTCTCGCAAACCTTCTTCTTGAATCGACTCCATGAGAGCGGCTACCTTTTTTGGGTCGTTTGCTCGCGGTAAAGGACGGCGGATTTGATTTAGCGGAATTTCCCTGACTTCAACCATAGTCGGTTGTTGCCTCCGTCTTAGAATCCTTGTTATTACCTCTAAATCATAATCGTTATGAGTTTGAATTGCAACCTTTTGCTACCTGATCAGCTGGCTTGGTAGATACAGCAATTTTCAGAAGCATCAACTTCAGCCCAAAAGATAATAGACTTCTTGCATGAATTGGAATTACCCCCCTTAATCCCCCCTTGGTAAGGAAACTATCTCCCTCCCCTTGCCAAGGGGAGGGTTGGGGAGGGGTCTAGAGGATTTGTGCAAAAGGTCTAATGCTTTGGGCTATGGCATTCAAAGTCCACCCACACGGGCTAAAGCAATCAGCCTGAGTTGGTAGGATTTGTCCTTATAGCCCAAAGCAACAGAGCGGCGGGCGTTATTTGTCACTGAAAAGGTAACTTTTAGGGCGATTTTCGCCCTAAATTATCAAATCCAGTGCTTTGCGGAAACTCTCCAATTCAGATTCAAAGTCACCCTGCTCTGCTGCATCTACCAAACAATGTTCAGCATGATCCTTCAAAAGAATCTTGGCAACTTTATTGAGAGCTGACCGTACTGCCACGATTTGTACAATCACCTCAGGGCAAGATCTTTCTGCCTGAACCATTTTCTGTATCGCTTCAACATGACCCTTAATTTTGGCTAGGCGGTTGAGAACTGCTTGGGTTTGGGTGTGGCTATGAGAATGAGGCATAAATACCCCCCTGGGGGATCTGACACTCACATTCTACTCATTCAAGCGTTATTCTTTGTTGCTATAGTCGCGATCGCATTTCTTGGAGAACTGCTCGAAGAGTACCGCCATTGGCTCAACCACTGGGGAAGAGCAGGCTCCGTCTTTATACCAGCAGCACAAAAGCCACATCTCGATAAAATGCCTACAAACCAAGAAACACAACTTATCTAAGTTGCGTCAAGCCTTCCATGAAGTCTTCCCTAATCAGTCTGACAACCTGGCTTACCAGACCATGAAAATAGAGCGCTTGTTGTTGTGTGCTTTTTCCCTGTGCTTGCTGAATGTGCCTCAAGTTAGCAGTGTCCCTGTACCTACTATCCTGGCTCAAGCTCGGACTGAAGAACAGACCAGTATTGAGGTCTATCGCGTTGCGAGTCCGGCGGTAGTCAATATCGATGCTGGCAGAGGTTCGGGTTCGGGGAGTTTGGTTAGTCCAGAAGGGCTGGTTTTAACCAACGAGCATGTCATCCGAGGAGCCAGAGGCGGTCAAGTTATTGTCAGCACAACAGCCGGGAAACGTTACCCTGGACAAGTCATTGCCGTGGATCGACAAAATGACCTAGCACTGATAAGACTCAATACAACTGACCGTTTTCCTAGCGTGCGTTTAGCAAATCCTAATGATATTCAAGTTGGTCAGCGAGTCTTTGCGATTGGTAGCCCTTTTGGATTATCGGGGACATTCACGACAGGGATTCTCAGCCGCATTGGTCGTAATGGCGACTTGCAAACAGACGCCGCTCTCAATCCTGGCAACTCAGGAGGGCCATTACTGAACAGCCGAGGCGAATTAATTGGTGTCAATAAAGCGATACTCAGCCCTGGTAGAGCAGGCAATACAGGAATTGGCTTTGCCACCAGTGCGCGAGTTGCCAGTAGTTTTATCGAGCAAAACCGCGCTCGTACCAGCCCTAGCCCTAGTACAACGGCAACGCGCCCTGCTCCTGGGACGCCGCAGTTAGGAGTAACCCTCGATACAGGGTCGCTTGTAATTGTGGGAGTACAACCGGGTTCATTAGCCGCGAGGTTGGGACTCAGACGCGGAGACAGGTTGATCGCTATTAATGGGCGTCCTCTTAGAGGAGTTGGAGATTTGCAAGCATTTTTAGATCGTCGTCCCTCGTCGGCGATTTTGACTGTGGCACGGAATCGTCGCTTGGCTGACGTTCGAGTCAGTTTCTAAGGCTTAACTTTAACTAACGCGCAGATAACTTGGCACTATCTCCATTTGTGCCTGTATTTGCGCGGATTTTTTTTATGTGCTATGTGACTAACAGGCTTCAAAATAATTAAATAGACTTCTTGCATGAATTGGAATTACCCCCTTAATCCTCCTTTGGTAAAGGGGGAAACTATCTCTCTCCTTGCCAAGGGGAGGGTTGGGGAGGGGTCTAGAGGATTTGTGCAAAAGGTCTAATATCTTCGCGATCGCTCTTTGTAGAGGCAGGTAAACAGATATCTCTCGCTAGTCGTCAGACAATCTGGAAAAACCTTCCTCTATCGCGAGGATGCTGTTTATTTTGGAAGTCTTTAGTATAAGCGTCTTCAGGAGTGAGGAGTTTAGCTCATGAAAAGGATCAATTATTGGAGCAAGTCGATTGCTCTGTTGGCAGTCTTCCTCAGCACATTGGGAAGTATCAAAGCGACGGCTACCAATGTCACTAGTCCGGCAACCAATAACGTTCAACAATCTGAATCAAACGCCTTTCCAGGCGAGTTGCAACTGGCACAGGGACTGGTCGGACAATGCCGCGCCACCAATCGGACACTTGATATTTTATCGCAGCGTTCGGTTGCCCCTGAAAGTCAAGTGCTTTACACCTTAGAACCTAGCCAGCGGGTGACGCTTGCAGGTAACGGTAGCGAAGGTTGGATACAGGTTAGCGCTCCTGTTAATGGTTTTGTGATTGCCAGATATCTTACAGCTTGCGGTGCAGTCTCACCGACACCGCCGCCAGCACCAGCACCAGCACCAGCACCAGCACCAGCACCAGCACCAGCACCAGCAC